>NZ_CEFZSK010000038.1:0-172500 GCF_979581665.1 Nitrospira sp. Vd2
GTACGTTGAGCCTCCGAGCGATGCGAGGTGCGCGAGGCGAGGAATAACTCGCCTCGCGTTTGCGCACGGGCGCGAGATGGTAAGCGTCCAGTGGAAGCCTGGCGGCCTTTTTCAACGTCCTGCTTGGTGCTACGATTCCTCGGGGGGGACCGTCAACCCATACTTCGACATGCGGTAGCGCAGCGTGTTACGGGTGATCTTGAGCAGCCGGCTCGCTTCGGAAATATTCCCCGACGCCTTGTCGAGCGCTTCCTTCAGCATGGCCTTTTCGACCTCTTCGACCGACAATCCGAGCGATAAGAGCGAGATGGGATCCGCGGTCGATTTGGGCGACGTCGATGCGGGACTCGTGCCCGCTCGCAAATAGGAGGGCAAGTGTTCGGGCTTGATCTCACCCTCGCGACAACTGATCGTGATCCATTCGACCACGTTGTAAAGCTCGCGCACGTTTCCGGGCCACTCGTGGCGCGCGAGAATCTCCAGCGCTTCAGGCGAGACGCCTCGAATCCGTAGCCCGCGTTCGCGGCACGCTTTGGTCAGGAATGCCTCGAGCAGGTCGGGGAGGTCCTCACGCCGCTCGCGAAGCGGCGGCAGGTGCAGCGGGCACACGTTGATGCGGTAATACAGGTCTTCGCGGAACTTGCCCTTCTTGATCAGCTCGCTCAAATCCTGATTGGTCGCGCCGATCACACGGATATCCACCTGGGTGCCGCGCGTCGCGCCGAGCGGTTCGACGGTGTGGTCCTCGAGCACCCGGAGGAGCTTCGCCTGCGCCGACGGGCTCATCTCGCCGATCTCGTCGAGAAACAACGTGCCCCCGTCAGCCAATTGGAATCGGCCGGGTTTCGATTTCTTGGCATCGGTGAACGCGCCTTTCTCGTACCCGAAGAGCTCCGATTCCAAGAGGGATTCGGGAATTCCGCCGCAATTGACCGCGATCAGCGGGCCGGCGGCCCGCGGGCTGGCATAGTGGATGGCCCGCGCGAGCAGTTCCTTGCCGGTCCCGCTTTCGCCGGTAATGAGGACGGTCACGTCCGCGTTCGCGACGTCCTTGGCGAGGCGTTTCAGTTCCTCCAGCACCCGAGAGCGTCCGACGATTCGATCAAAGCCGAAGCGCTCGTGGAGGCCGGCGCGCAGCGCTTGGTTATCTTGCGAGAGGCGTCGTGCCTCGAGGGCGCGCGCAATGACGATCTTGAGCTCATCATGGTCCACCGGCTTCGAAATATAGTCGTACGCGCCCTTCCGCATCGCCTCGACCGCCGATTTCACCGTCCCATACCCGGTGATGATGATCACGGGCACATCCGGCATTTGCCGCTTGGCCGCTTCCAAGACGTCCAGGCCGGACCGGTCGCCGACTTGCAAATCGGTAATAATGAGATCGAACGGCAGCCCTTCCTGGATGGCCTGAATGCCCGCCTCGCCGGAGTCGACCACATGCAGCCGATAGCCTTCGGCCTGGAGCACGAGTTCGAGCAGCCGCCGCATCCGCTCCTCATCTTCGATGATCAACAGGGTGGCGAGGCGCATAACGAGCCAATCTCAAGTGGCGAGTGATGAGCGCTGAGTGCTGAATTCAAGCTCCTGCTCCTCCCCTTAGTTCAGGGAGGCGGGGTGGGAGCCACCGCCTGCGGCCTCCCGTTCCTCCCTATTTTGAATGAGGGGACACATCACGCACCAGGACGTCCTGAATTCCCGGTAGAGTGAACTATAGTACCCGGTCGAAACCTCTGCAAGCGACGATGCACTACGGTCTCGAAGCGTCGATGAAGGCGGGCGCCTGCTCGCGGGCGTTTGCGGAGGCGATGGCGACGTTGGCGAGTAACCCCGTGTATTTGGCGCGGCGGACGGGACTGTCGGCAAAGACGGCCGTGAAGGCCGGCTCCGTCAGCGACGACAAGGAGCAGAGATCGGGCGCAAGCGTCCGGGCGGTTCCATGAAAGGCCGGCTCGGGTGTCGGTGTCGCATTGGCATTGTAGGGGCAGACGTCGAGGCAGTCGTCGCAGCCAAAAATGTGGTTCCCCATTCGCGAGCGCAGCTCCTCGGGCGCAGTGGCACCGGTGCGGGGCAATTCAATGGTGAGATAGGAAATGCAGCGGCGGGCGTCAACGACATAGGGCTCGACGATCGCCCCGGTGGGACACGCACGGATGCAGAGCGTGCATGACCCGCAGAGATCGGTTCCCGCCTCATCAGGCTCCAAGTCGAGCGTCGTGAGAATTTCCCCGAGCAGCAGCCAGGACCCAAATTGCGGTGAGACGAGATTGGAGTGTTTTCCGATCCACCCCAGGCCGGCTCGCTGCGCCCAGCGTTTTTCCATCACCGGCCCTGTATCGACGTACCACCGCATCGCCGCACCGGGTGCCAATGCCTGAATGCGCATGCCGAGCGCCTGTAGTCGCGTGCCGAGCACAGTGTGATAGTCCTGTCCCCAGGCGTAGCGTGCGATGCGCCCGTTGCTCGGCCGTTCATCGGCGTGCTGGCCGGTGTAGTAGTTCATGGCGACGACGATGATGGACCGGCAGCCTGGCAGGAGACGGCGAGGATCGGCACGCCGCTCGGGATCCCGGGCGAGCCAGGCCATGCTCCCGTAATACCCGCGGCGCAGCCATTCGGCTAATCGCGCGAACCCTGTCTGCACGCTCTGATCGGTCGATGAAAGGCGGGCAATGCCGACGGCATCGAAGCCCAGCGTGCGGGCTTCCTGCTTGATCGTCTCGGTCAGCGTCATGGCTTGGCCGGCGGAGCGGGAGCAGTGGGCGGTGGCAGGGTCCCGGAACAATCGAAGCGGACGGCGAAATGGGCCGAGCAGTGAACCGTGTTGCACTTCGTGCAGGTGCCCGTGATCCGGGTCTTCCAATCGGTTTCTTTCTCATTGAAGCGGCACGTCGTCGCGCCCCCTTTCGAGATCGTCGTCCATGGCTTCTTCGTGCCCGGAAAGTTCGCGACGATGCAGCCGGGCGGGACGGGTACCCGGCAACTCTGCCGTGGTTCGCCTTTTTCCATTCCGAAGCTACAGGACGATTCGGTGGTTGCGGATGAATCACCCAAGGGCTGGGCGGACGCAAGCCCGAAGAGGCCCGCCAGGATGAGGAGCGATAGAGGGACCCGTACGAGCAGCACACGCCGGCACAACATGCGCGCATGCTACCACAACGTCCGGCGTCAACGCGACGCCGGCGCGTGGCGCACGTTCACCCAATCGCCATGGCTTCCTAGCAACCGTGCCATGAACGCGCTATGATCCTTCGCACGAACGTCAATGCAATGACGAGAACGCAGGGAGGAATTGAGGAATTATGGAGCGGTTGTCACTGACGATCATGATCGCCGTCTTCTGTACCAGTCTCGGATGTGCCGACCGGAACGTGACCGAGACGACTGGCGCCCCGGCTGTTCTCACGCGGACGGCGACGCCTTCGACGGCCGGCATGTATGAGGCCACTCGACGCACGATCGACGTCAACGGCGTTCAGTTGAGCATTCTTGAAGGCGGGACCGGCGATCCGATCATCTTCGTCCACGGGGTCGTGACGACCAGCAACATCTTCCGGCCGTACCTCAGCGCCTATTCGCCGGCGTTTCGAGGCATTGCGGTCGACTTGCGAGGCTACGGCGATTCGGACAAGCCGCCCACCGGGTTCACCATCGATCAATTTGCCAACGATCTGATCGCGCTCGCTGATCGGCTTGGCATCGATAAACCCGTCTGGGTCGGGGTCTCGATGGGCGGGATGATTCTGCAACGCCTCGCCTTGAACCACCCCGACCGCGTGCGGGCGCTCGTGCTGGTCTCGACGGTGGATGGTCCGATGATTTTGGACAAGGATGTGGACACCATCGGCGCGCCGCGTGAGTATCGCGCGGTGTCGACGACCATCATTCAGGAGAGCTTCCCCCCGGGCACCGCGCGGGCTGTCTATCAGCCGCTCCTCGACAAGATCCCCACGTGGAACGCCACGGTACTGCGTGAAGCGCTCGGCTCCATGGCGCGCTTTCATGTTCATGGACGGCTGTCGGCGATCCATGTCCCCACGTTGATCATGGTCGGGGAGAAGGACGATGTGGCGACGGTTGAGATCGCCAAGGGAATTCAGGACCAGATCGAGGGCGCGCGGCTCGCCATCTTCAACACAGGCCATTTCATGATGGCGGAAGACCCCGACGGGTTCAGGCGGGAATTGGGCCGGTTCCTGGATGGATTGAGGCGATGACGCGCCGTCTACTGATCGGCGGCCCGCAACGGTAACCGCGCACAGGTTGTCTGCGCTCCCGTGCCTGCTTGCCGGTCGATATACTCACTGCGCCGAGTGCCGCGACGCTTGTCTCTTGGAGGTTTGCCTCGGGATCACCGTGCTCGGCGGTATCCTCACTTGGCTCTGAATGTGCTTCTCCACCATCCCACGGCGACGAGCCCGCTGGCGAACAACACGGCGGTCGCAGGCTCCGGCACGGCAGTGAGCGAGCCGACGCCTCCTGTTTCGCCGGCGATCGTCGTGCTGCCATAGACCGATTGCACTGCCGCCACATCGTTCGCCGACGGAGTCGTTTTTGCGCCCGTGTAGTAGGGATACATGATATCGTTGGGATCGCCGGTATGTCCGAGGCCCAGCCCGTGGCCCACCTCGTGTGCGGCCACCGTAAACAGATTCAGCGTCCCGGGCATATTCGTCCCCATAGACAAGTCCCAGCGTTCACTCGAGTCCAACAGCACGAACCCTGAGCTGATGTGCCAAGCACTGCCGGCATTGGTGTAGGTGTACCCGCCTTGCCCCACCACGTTCCACGGGCCGTCGATGGGACTCGCCCCGATGTTGAGGATCGAGGACGTCGGCGCCCAGAGGTTCTGAACGAAATGCACATTGGTAATACCGCTCCAGAAGTTGAGTGCGGCGACGGCCACGTTGGCTTCCGCCGGGGTGATCTGGTTCGGCATGCCGGCAATCGTCGGTCGAAAATCGTACATGATGTCGGTGGCTGGTGTGTCGGGAAGCGCATCCGACCAGGAGAGAGCCAATGCGCCCGCTGGCACGCTCAGCACGATGAAGAGGACGACGACCGTCGCGACGCGAGAGTTCAGCATGATGACTCCTTCACTGTTCCTGAGTAAGGGAAACGGGGTCGCGGGAAGATAGTATGGGCTGCGGGGAACGTCTATCGGAGCTCTGCCGACGGATGAAGGCCTAAGGACAAGGACGGGCTCACCGGTCGTCAATGTGACCGGTGGAGTCGCGCAATGCCGATTCCGATCAGTCCGCTCGCGAACAAGATCACACTTGCCGGCTCTGGAACCGTTGACGGATTCAACGACGGGACGATAGATGGATTGGTGAACGCGACGGAAGGATTGCCGACTTGCCCGAATCCGGAGAAGCCGAGATTAAAGGACTGTCCGAATCCGAGTACGTCGAGCGAGTGAAACGCGCCGATCAGTTCGATGGTACTGGTTTGACCCTCGAAGACCCGAAAACTCCCGAATTGCGGAAAGTTGGTGAAGTAGACGTAATCGGCGTCGGCAACCGGGTCGCCGACGTTGATCGTCTGCACGATCGTAAGGTTGAGCTGCGCAGTCTGCGTGAACGTCGGATCACCGTTGAGCGCCGTGCTCTGTAGACGAAGGTCCACGCGATCGATATTGTTTGTGGTGGAACTGTTTTGGAACTGTAGCAAGCCCAACACAAAAGGTTGGCCCAGCGCGGCCGAGAAGCCACGCCCGGTAAACGACAGATTGTTCGGGGGGAGATTCGGCTCGGGGTCACCCCAAAACATGCTGCTGGTCCCTGCACCGCTACACGTCGCCGGCATAAGGAGTTGGATTCAAAAACTGGCCCGTCACCATGCCGGTTCCTACCGGCTCGGCCGAAACGTGCTGAGCCGAAATGACGACGACGGAAACCAAGGCGGCGAGCAGCCGACGCATCTTCATACAGCCTCCGGCATTGGCAATTGCGACTGACATAGCGCGAATTCAGCGAGTGAGGATGTCGGCCGCTCGCGGGTTCTTCGTACCGGCGAACGAGTATTGACGGTACGGCGGCCACTGTACGCATTTGGCCTCTGCCGGACTTTGAAGGCTGGGGTAAGATGAAGACACGAACGAGGGGAACATGACGAATCCGAATCCGTCACCGACGATCAATTATCCCAAGAAATGCGGTCATCCCGGTTGCAACTGCCTGACGTCGGGCGCCAGTTCCTATTGCAGTGAGCAATGCGGGCGATCCCATAAATGGACGCCCGACGGTCCCTGCACCTGCGGCCATCCCGAGTGCAGCGCCGTGAAGACAGGATGAGGATGAGTTGAGGCGAGAGAAAAGATCGAGGCAGGGGTCTTCGGAACGGAAAGCCGTCTATCCCTCCGCCTTCTCCAAGTCGGCTTTCTGAGGGCGCCCTTGAACGTACAGCACCTGCTGATCGCCGTGCTGCGCCACATGGCAGGCGATCCGCAGCATCACCAGGGAGCGATCCTTCTTCATGAGACCGGCGGTACCGGCGGAAAAGGGGGTGCCATGCTTGCGGTCTTGAGCGGGCGCGCAGCGACTGATGATGGCCTGAAGCGCCGGCCCATCGAGCAGGTCACCGAGGCGTTTCCCACGGACCTCCTCTGTTGTATACCCCAAGGTCCGATAGGCGGCCCTATTGGCATCAATCACTGCTAAGCTGGGAAGGTCCACGATGAAAATCGGATCAGTGGACTCCTCAAAGGCAGAAGGCATTTGCTCCAGTAGATAGCAAAAATTTACGGGGAATTCTGTTCGGTTCTAACGCTTCCTTGAAAAAACCAGCCCTGATGTCGGTATTCAGCTGACAGATTTTCACGCCGCCATCCGGTAGCCTTCGTGCTCCGTTGCCTTCCTCGTACTGACACATTCATCCTGACACGTGCAGTAGCTACACAATGTCCGACGCCGACGCCACGGGTCCCACCTTTCACTCGATGCCGCCGCATCTTCTCCTCGTCGATGATGACCCGACCCTTTTAGCCGCCCTCACCACGACGATTGCCCTGCGTATCCCGGGAAGCGATGTCCACACAGCGTCGTCGGCTCAGTCGGCCCTGTCCATGATCGAGGCCATCGATTTCGACGCGATCGTCAGCGACATCAAGATGCCGAGGATGGACGGCTTCGAATTGATGGCCGCGGTACTGAAAATTCGTCCCACGACGCCTACCTTACTCATCACCGGCCACGGCGACCATGAGTTGGCTGTCAACGCCCTCAACGCCGGCGCGTATGCGTTCATTCCCAAGCCGATTGATCGCGACTTCTTCATCGCCTGGCTCAAGCGGGCCATTCAGTTGCGGCAGCTCAGCCGAACCGTCGAGCGGCAGAACGAGCACCTCGAGCGGACGGTCCAAGCCCGCACCGAAGAACTGGAAGTGCGCAATCAGGAACTCAAGGCCGTCATCGCCGCGCAAGCCGAAAGCGCCAAGGCCTTGCGAAAGAGCGAGGACATGATGGCCCGTGCCCAACGGGCTGCTCACGCCGGCACATGGGAAATCGATCTCTTGACCGGGCGGATCACGTGGTCGGACCCATACCGGGCGCTGTTCTCCATCGACCGTGAGACGGAGCCATCGGTCGATGTCTGGCTCGCTCGCATTCATCCTGATGACCGACCAAGGATCGCCGCCGAGTATCAAGATGCGATCGAGCACGAGCGCGATCACAACATGCAGTTCCGTGTCCTCCTGCCCGAGGGGACGATTCGATGGATGCATCGCCAAGGACAGGTCGAACGCGATGCGGACGGCCGGGCGGTGCGTGTCAGCGGCATTACGCTGGACATTACCGCCCGCAAGCACGCCGAGGAGGCGTTGCGGTGGAATGAGGCACAGATGCGCCTCATTACCGACGCGTTGCCAGTTCTTATTTCATACATTGACGGCGAGCAGCGCTATCGCTTCGTCAACCGCGCCTATGAAGAATGGTTCGGCCAATCACGAGCGGCGATTACCGGCTGCATGATGCGTGACATACTTGGCGAGGCCGCCTATGAAACTCTGCGGCCCCACGTAGAAGAGGTGTTGAAGGGCGTGCCGCAACGATTCGCGGGATGGCTTCCATACAAGCATGTCGGCGAACGCTATGTGGACGTAAGCTATGTTCCGGACACCGAGGCCGGCGGACGGGTCTGCGGCTTCTTTGTCATTGTCGTCGATATTTCAGAGTACAACAGGAGCGAGACGGCGCTGCGCGAGAGCGAGGAGCGTTTCCGGCAGACTGTGGAGGCAAATCCGAACGGGATCTTGTTGGTCGATGAGCACGGGCACATCGCGCTGGCGAATGCAGCCATCGAATCGATGTTCGGATACGATCGCAATGAACTCGTCCATCAACCCGTCGACATACTCGTGTCGGAACGCTCTCGCGGCGCCCATCCCGGCCACCGAGCATTATTTGCGAAGGCTCCGAGTGCCAGGCCCATGGGGGCGGGTCGCGACCTGAAGGCCACGAGAAAGGACGGAACAGAATTTCCGGTCGAGATCGGACTGACGCCGATCAAGATGGCGAACGCCTCCATGGTGCTGTGCTCGGTTGTCGACATTACCGCGCGTAAGCGGGCGGAAGAAAAGGCGCGTGCCAACGAGCGGCTGTTGAGTCTCATCTTTAATCAGCAGTTCACGTTTAGTGCGCTGCTCTCACCTGAGGGTCGGGTGCTGAAACTCAGCGAATCGGTCTATCGGAACAATCGCAGTACGGACATTCGGCCGGAAGCGCTCATCGGGCAGATGTTCCTCGATGCACCGTGGTGGCAAGACTTACCCGAAACCGTGGCGGAGTGGCGTCGGCAAATCCAGGAGGCATTGGAGCGCCCCGGTCCGGCGCGCGGCGAAGCGCCCTACCGGCTCGCCGGTGAATGGCGATACGCGATCAATTCGGTCACCGCGCTGCGCGATGAGCAAGGCCACGTCGAATACCTGCTGGCCGAGGGCGTGGACATCACGCCGCAAAAGCTCGCCGAGGAACGACTGCGCGCCCGTGAAGCGGAATTGCGGCTTATCACCGACAACGCCCCCCTCTACATCGCCCACTGTGACACCGACGGTCGTTACAAGTTCGTCAACAAGCCCTATGCGGAGCGATTCGGTCTGCGCCCGGAGGACTGCATCGGGAAGCGCATCTCTAACATCGTCGGCGAGGCGGCCTACGAGAGCTTCCGCCACTACATCGATGAAGCGCTGGCCGGACGTCGCGTGGAGTTTGAAGTCGAAGTGCCGTATAAAGCGGCGGGCCCGCGGTTCGTGCAGTGCTCGTACGTGCCCGACATCGCTCCGGACGGGACCGTTCGTGGTCTCGTCGCGGTCATCCTCGATGTGACGTCTCGTCGGTACGCCGAGGTGGCGCTGCAAGAGAGCGAGGCGCGGTTCAAGGCGCTCGCCGACAACATGAGCCAACTCGCCTGGATGGCGGACGGAACCGGCTGGATCTTCTGGTACAACCAGCGCTGGTACGACTACACGGGCACGACGTTCGAGGGGATGCAGGGCTGGGGGTGGCAACAGATTCATCATCCCGAGCACGTGGATCGAGTCGTTGCGGGGTGGAAGCGGGCCCATGCGACCGGCGAGCCCTGGGAAGATACGTTTCCGTTGCGGGGAACCGACGGGCGGTTTCGCTGGTTTCTCTCTCGCGCCATGCCTATTCGGGACGCCGAGGGACGGGTCACCCGGTGGTTCGGCACGAATACGGACGTGACCGACTTGCGGGAAGCCCAAGAGGAGATTCGGCATTTGCTGGATGAAGCGCGGCGGCGGGAGCAGGAGCTGCGGGTCAAGCACGATCAACTGATCCAGGCCGCGAAGCTCGCGAGCATCGGCGAGTTGGCGAGCGGCGTGGCGCACGAGCTGAACAACCCGCTCAACAACATCGGCCTCTTCGTCGGCAACGTGATGGACGATTTGCGTCACGGCTCGACGGAGCGCGATCGTATGCTGCAGCATCTCGACCTGGCGCGCCAGCAGGTGAACAAGGCGGCGTCGATCATCACTCATCTGCGGACTTTCGCGCGGCGGCCGAAGGCCTTCCATGAACCTGTCTCCGTCAACGACATTCTCCGCGCCGCCGTCTCCCTCATGGATGTGCAATTGCAAGTGCAAAACGTCTCGCTCCGTCTCGATCTCGATCCGAACGACCCGATGGTCAGCGGAAATCCGATTCAACTCGAGCAGGTGTTCCTCAATTTGCTAGGCAATGCCCGTGACGCCCTTGAGGGCTCGATCGATAAGCGCATCACGATGACCTCACGTTGCCGGCGGACACATGTGGATGTCACGATCACCGATTCAGGCCCCGGCATTCCAGCGGATGTCCAAGCGCACATCTTCGAAGCCTTCTTCACGACGAAGGACGTGGGGAAGGGGACCGGCTTGGGACTCTCCATCAGTCATGGCATCATCACGGAACACCAAGGCGCCATCCTCGTCGAGAGCGAAGTGGGTCAGGGCGCCACCTTCACCGTCCGCTTGCCGCTCAGTACTGGCTACCAGTAGCAACCGTCGCCGCGCTCGGGTGTCATTGCCCTCGGAACGTCTTGTCCTGATTCGGACAAGTCTTTCCCGTATTGCCCGTCTTCTCCCGACGCGCCGATTGCCCGCGCGGCTGACTCGCCGCGCGTGTCCGTTGCCTGGTGCTTCCAAACTCCCCGAAAATGAGTCTGTTCCTTTCGCGCTGCCGTGCCGCATGCCGGTGATCGAGTCCTGCTCGGTGTTGCTCGCCTCCGGCCTGCCGCTTGCAGTCTCTCAAGAGTGCTCGCGACGGGAACTCGCTTCTGGTTCGTCGCGGCTTCGCAAGAAACGAGGTGTTACATGGGCAAAGCATTCGTGCTGTGGTTACTGGGAGTGCCGGTCAGCCTGATCGTGATCCTCTGGCTCGTCGGCATCCTACGATAACAGGGCGTGACGGTTTCATCGCGATCCGTGAGAGTTCCTCTATTCTGTGAGAGTCCCTATATAAGGAGGTTGCACGATGTACAACGAGTACGAGGATCAAACATCGGGGTGGTCGGCGTTTCTGGCGGGCGCGCTTATCGGTGCCGGAGTGGCCCTCCTGCTCGCACCGCAGACTGGTGCGGAGCTTCGCGGCATGCTGCGTAGCTACGCGAATCGTGCCAAGGATGAGGTCATGGAGCGTGGCCGCGAGGCGTGGGACACGGCCGTCGAACGCGGCAGAGAATATATGGATACCGCGGTGGAGCGGGGGAAGGAGTACGTCGATCGCGGCAAAGAGTACGTGGAATCCGGCCGTGAAACGCTTCGTGAGGCCGGCCGGCGTGTGAATGAGGGCATCGAGCGAGGAAAGGAAACGGCTAAGGATATGGGCCGCGAGGCCATGAATCGCGGGTAATGATCACCGGGAGGCAAACATGGTGAAGAATGTCGCGGCGTTGATCGCGTCGTTCGGCCTGTTGGCGAGTGTCGCGTGCCAGTCCACGACCGGGAAGACGGCAGGCGAGACGATGAGCGACAGCGCCATCACGGCGGCAGTCCAAGGCAAGTTGACGAGTGATCGCGTGTCGAACTTCACGCGCGTGGACGTCGACACCGAGCGCGGGATCGTCAACTTGACCGGCGTCGTCCAGAGTGCGGATCAGAAGGCCCGGGCGGCGGAACTCGCGCGCCAGGTCAACGGCGTGAAGCGAGTCAACAACAATTTGCAAATCCAGCAAGCGAAGACCGGGAAGGTCAACGACTGACCCGGTCTTGAGGCGGCAGAGGGACCGCGGTCCCTCTGCCACAGAGGAAGCAGGTCGCGTCGATGCCCGGGGCGTTGCGTCGCCGGGCATCGTGCTTCTCGGAGGCTTGAGCCGCGCGCGGAAGGCACGCGTCATGATTCGGTGCACGGTTTGGTGAAGGAGGAGCTGCATGAATCTTCAACAGAAGCAGGACCTCGGTCGCTCCGGCTCCGTATCCCGTGAGCCGAACGTCGGTGAGGGGGAACAGCTTGCCTCCGTCGTGGCGGGCGCCGGGCTCACGCTGTATGGCGTGATGCAACGACGGATGTCCGGCGTGGGATTGGCGCTTCTGGGCACGGCTCTCATCTACCGCGGTGTGACCGGGTACTGCCCGTTGTACGGCCTGCTCGGTGTGACAACGGCGGAGCCGGAAGGGCCTGCTCGTCGTGAGCGGGGTGACCGCCCCCGTCGAATTGCTGCGCACTTGCTTGTTCATCGTCCGGCTGACGAACTCTACGGCTTTTGGCGTGACTTGGAACATCTGCCGAAATTCATGCATCACCTCGAATCGGTCAGCATGGGAAGCGGCGGGCGATCGCACTGGGCGGTCAAAACACCGCGCGGCATGCTGGTCACCTGGGAGAGCGAAGTCACGGCGCACGATGCGCGTCGGGTGATCGAGTGGCACACCGCGGGAACTGAGCGCCCGGACTATGCCGGCCGCGTGCAATTCGTCGCTGTCGGCGACGACCGTACGGAGGTACGGCTCATGCTCGAAATCAATCCTCGCGGCGGTCTGGTGGCGGCGACGCTCGCGGCGCTCCTCGGACAGGACCCGGCCCGCACCCTGATGGCCGATCTCGAACGCTTCAAGCAGCTGATGGAAACAGGTCATGACGTCGCCGCCTCCGCCGCCTCTGCCTGACTCTCGCCATCTGTACGACGTCATCATCGTCGGCGCCGGCCTTGCCGGCCTCTCCGCCGCCATCTATCTCGGACGCAGTCACCGCGACACGCTCGTCATCGAATCCGGGCACTCCATGGCCGTCTGGGAGTTGGACGTCCAGAACTACCTGGGCTTCTCCGACGGCGTGGCCGGGCGAACGCTGCTGGAGCGAGGACGCGAGCAAGCGGTGCGGTTCGGCGCGCGCGTTCTGACGGAGACCGTCACGGACATTGCCCGCGATCATGCCGGCTTTCACGTCAGGACCGGCCGGACTAGCTATCGAGCCAAGCGGGTCCTGTTGGCGACGGGTCTGACCCACCTGCCGCCGGAGATTCCCGGCGTGCGGGAATGCTTGGGCAAGAGTCTTTTCTTCTGCAAGGACTGTGATGCATTTCGCGTCGCCGGCAAGCGGATCGCGATCATTGGGCGCAATAACGAGGCGGCGGATTACGCGCTCGCGATGCTGGCCTACTCACCGAGCGTCGTCATCGCCACGAACGGGAAGCCGCCCCGGTGGGACTCGGCGCACGAGCAGTGGCTTCTGGAGTACCGGATTCCGGTTCAACCGTCGGCCGTTCGGGACATTGTGCATGACTGCGGACAGCTCTGCGCGATGACGTTGGAGGATGGTCGATCCCTGGCGATCGACTGTGCCTTTACCACGCGAGGCGATGTGTACCACACCGATCTGGCCGAAGCCTTGCAAGCGGATTTGGACGAGGCGGGCGAAGTGAAAGTGGATCAGGACATGCGGACCACGGTGCCGGGCTTATACGCGGCCGGCTGCGTCACGCCGGCCAATTGCCAGATGATTATCGCGGCGGGGCAAGGCGCGACGGCCGCCCAGGCGATCAATCGCGATCTGTTCGAAGAGAGTTTGCGGACGCATCGGTTACCGATTTTTCGGGCCATGCCGGAGACCGGCCGGCGTGTCCCTGCGCAGTCCGTCGCCGGCGACTCGTGAAGGAAGGAGGAGGAATGGCCGACGGTTCCGAGCATCGACGCATCGCCGCGGTCGCCGATCTCCATTGCCCGCGGGCCTCGCGAGAATCCATTCGGGCGTGCCTCGCGGCGGCTGCAGCGGAAGCCGATGTGATCCTGCTCGGCGGGGACTTAACGGACTACGGCAAGCCCGATGAGGCGAAAATTTTCGTGGACGCGCTGCCGACGCCGGCCCGGGTTCCCATCGTCGCCGTCCTCGGCAATCATGACTACGAGTGCGGCGCGCAGGATGAAGTGGAGCGAATTTTGAAGGAGGCCGGCATCACGGTGTTGAACGGGACCGCGGTCGAGGTCGCCGGGATCGGCATTGCCGGGGTGAAAGGGTTTGCGGGAGGCTTCGGCGATCGTGCCCTGCACCCGTGGGGAGAGCCGACGCTCAAGCGGTTCGTGCAAGAAACGGTGGACGAGGCGCTGCGATTGGAATCGGCCCTGGCGAAGCTGCAGGCGGTCCAACGGATCGTGCTGCTTCACTATTCCCCGATCCTCGATACCGTCGTCGGCGAGCCGGCCGAGATCCTCCCCTTTCTCGGTTCCAGCCGGCTGGAAGAGCCGATCAACCGATACGGCGTGACGGCCGTGTTCCACGGTCACGCTCACCACGGGGAACTGGAAGGGCGGACGCGGGACGGCATTCCGGTGTACAACGTCGCGATGCCGCTGTTGCTGCGGCGCGCCCCGGAGCGACCGCCGATCCGCTTCCTCGATGTGCCGATTGCCAAGGAGTCCGTGCTGCGATGAGCCAGCAGGCGGTCTCGGTCGAGAGTCATGCGAGCGGAGCGGCGCAGGAGTTCTATCGTGAGTCGCTCCGCGTCTTGAAGGACACACAGATCCCGTTCCTCGTCGGCGGCGCGTTCGCCCTGGAGGTCTACACGGGCGTCTCGCGACACACGAAAGACCTCGATGTCTTCGTCCGTCCCAACGACGTCGAACGGCTGCTCCTTGTCCTGACGCAAGCCGGCTATCGGACCGAACTGCGGTTCCCCCACTGGCTGGCCAAAGCTTACAAGGACGAGCATTTCGTCGATCTGATCTTCGGCTCGGGTAACGGCATTTGCACGGTCGATGACGGCTGGTTCAACCATGGATATCCCGCCGAGGTGGTCGGCGTCCCGGTCGTCTTGACGCCACCCGAGGAAATGATCTGGTCCAAGGCCTTCATCATGGAACGGGAGCGCTACGACGGAGCCGACATCGCGCACCTGTTCCGCGCGCAGTCCAAATCGCTGGATTGGTCGCGGCTGCTCTATCGCTTCAACGGGCATTGGCGAGTCCTGTTCAGCCACCTCATCCTCTTCGGGTTCATCTACCCGTCGCAGCGCCTTCAGATCCCGAGTTGGATCATGGAGGAGCTGATCCGCCGGCTTCGTCTCGAAATGCATTCGGCGCCGTCTGACGACAAATTGTGCCAAGGCACGCTGCTGTCGTGGTCGCAGTATCTGATTCACACGGAGGACGGTGAATATGAAGATGCGAGACACAGGCCCCGAGGGACATTGAGCTCGCAGGAGACGACGTACATTACGAACAGGATGACCGAGGATCAGGAGAAGAAGGCAAGCTGACCGAAGGCGCCTTGTCGTACGCCTCCTCGTCAGCCTGAACCTTCACCCTGTAGGACGAGGTTTCCCATGATCGATCGTACCGTGAAGAAGGTCAGTTCCGCCTTTTCGCCAAAGGGTCAGATGGGACAGAAGTATTTGGTCTCGGGAAAAAGCCTCTCGATGCGGCTGTGGGAGAGCGAGCCGGCCGGCCCGGCGAAGGAGCCGAGTCAGCGTGAGTACGAGACGGTCGGGTACGTGATCAAAGGCCGAGCGGAATTGCAATTGGAAGGGCAAACGATCTTGCTCGAGGCCGGGGATTCCTGGTTGGTCCCCAAAGGGACTTCCCACAGCTACACGATTCTGGAACCCTTTACGGCGGTGGAAGCGACGAGTCCGCCGGCAGAGGTGCATGGGAGAGATGAGTGAGGTGACCTATGGGTACCTATCCTTTGACCACGCTGATCGGCCGCGTGTTGCTGGCCGCGATTTTCATCATGTCGGCGCTGAACAAGATCGCGAATCCCGCCGGGACGCAACAGTACATGCAGGCCATGGGCATTACGTGGGCGACGTGGCTGTTCTTGGTTGGAGCGATCATCCTCGAGCTGGGCGGCGGCTTATCCGTGCTCGCCGGCTTGTGGACCCGGGTCGGTGCCGCCGCGTTGGTGCTGTTCATGATCCCGACGACGTGGATCTTCCACACGAACTTCGCCGATCAGAATCAGATGATCCACTTCATGAAGAACCTCGCGATGATCGGCGGGCTCTTGTACGTGGCGGGTTTTGGCCCCGGACCGCTGAGCGTGGACGCCTGGTTGACCGGCCGCGGCGCGCGGACGGCGCCTGTCACGTTGCCGTGGATGACAGGATCCGACCGGCGGAGGACGGGAACGGATTGAACGAATCGCATTGGGCCGTGAGGTCCGTTAATGGCGTTAAGTTCGTTAATTCCGTTCTACGGACCTAACGGACAAAACCGACTCAAGGGACCCAACGCCCTCAACGCTTCCATGAAAGTAGGCGCATCATGGCGCATGTGATCAACGTACACTCACGGGACAGCATCCGGGATATCTGGGGTGAGCGGACGCCGACCGTCGATGGCCAATGGCCGACCCGCGTCGATATCCACGTCGCAGAGGAGCCCGAGCGCTGGGTGCAGTCGGCCTGCGTCTTGTGCTCGAACGGCTGCGGGCTCGACATCGGGATCAAAGACGGGCGCATCGTCGGGGTGCGAGGACGCGAGGACGATCGGACGAATCACGGGCGGCTGGGGCCGAAAGGCCTGCACGGGTGGGTTGCCAATCACAGCGCCGATCGCCTGACGCGGCCGTTGATTCGTCAAGGTGGAGCCTTGCGTGCGGCCACGTGGAACCAAGCGATGGAGCTGATCGTCCGTCGCACCAAGGACATCATGGCGACGCACACGGGCAGCGCCATCGGGTTTTACACGAGCGGCCAACTGTTTCTCGAGGAATATTACACGCTGGCGGTGATCGGGAAGGCGGGCATCGGCACCCCGCACATGGACGGCAACACGCGACTGTGCACGGCGACCGCGGCGGCCGCGCTGAAGGAGTCGTTCGGCACGGACGGTCAGTCGGGCTCGTATCGCGACCTGGATGTCACCGACGCGATCGTCCACATCGGGCACAATATCGCCTCGCAGCAAACGGTCCTGTGGACGCGGATCCTCGATCGATTGGCCGGTCCCAATCCCCCCACGCTCGTCGTCATCGATCCGCGGCGGACGGAGACCGCCAAGGCTGCCTACCTCCATCTCGCGCCGAGGGTCGGGACGAACGTCGCGCTGCTCAACGGCATTGAACACCTCTTGATCACGCACGGCTGGATCGACCGCGACTACGTCGAGGCCCACACCGTCGGGTTCGAGGAACTGGCGCGGATCGTGGCGTTGTGGCCTCCGGAGAGAGTCGAACGGGTGACCCATGTGCCGGCGCGGGATCTTGAGGCGGCGGCCGAGATCATCGGGCAGAGCCCGACCCTCATGTCGACCGTCTTGCAAGGCGTCTATCAATCGATGCAGGCAACGGCCGCCTCGGTCCAGGTCAACAACATTCATCTGCTCCGCGGCCTGATCGGCAAACCGGGGTGCGGGATCTTCCAAATGAACGGGCAACCGACCTCCCAGAACACGCGGGAGTGCGGGGCGGACGGTGATTTGCCAGGGTTTCGCAATTGGGAGAACCAGGATCATCTCAACGACCTGGCGCGCATCTGGAACATCGATCCGCTGCATCTGCCGACCTGGGCGCCGCCGACGCACGCGATGCAAATCTTCCGGTATGCGGAAGAAGGCTCGATCAAGATGTTGTGGATCAACGGGACGAACCCCGCCGTCTCGCTC
The DNA here is from genome assembly GCF_979581665.1 of Nitrospira sp. Vd2. NCBI lineage: Bacteria > Pseudomonadati > Nitrospirota > Nitrospiria > Nitrospirales > Nitrospiraceae > Nitrospira > Nitrospira sp. Vd2. The sequence continues at coordinate 17,534 of NZ_CEFZSK010000038.1, forward strand.
CCCGAACTCGGCCGCATCCGCCACATTTTGAAGAAGGCCGGCTTGTTCGTCATCGTCAACGACGCGTTCGAGACGGAGACGACGGAATTCGCCGATGTCGTGCTGCCGACGGCGCTCTGGGGTGAGAAGACCGGGTGCTTCACCAACGTCGACCGCACCGTTCACATTTCCCACAAAGCCATCGAGCCGCCGGGGGAGGCGCGCTCGGATTTCGGTATTTTTGTTGATTTCGCCCGCCGCATGGACTTTCGGGACAAGGACGGGGCACCGCTGATCAAATGGACGACGCCCGAGGACGCCTTCGAGGCGTGGAAGGTCTGCTCGCGCGGCCGCCCGTGCGATTACAGCGGGATCACCTATGAGAAGTTGAGTCGCGGGCCGATCCAGTGGCCCTGTAACGAGCAGCATCCCGAGGGGACGGAACGGATCTACACCGACGGCGTCTTCAACACCGATGCGGATTACTGTGAGACGTTCGGGCATGACCTGACGACGGGCGCGGTCAACACGCCCGAGGAATATCGCGCCCGCGATCCGAAGGGCAAAGCCATATTCCACGGCGCGGATTATCTGCCGCCGCACGAAGAGCCCGATGAAGCCTATCCGTTCTGGGTGACGACCGGGCGGATTGTTTACCACTTTCATACGCGCACGAAGACCGGCCGATCACGCGAGCTCAGCGAGGCGGCGCCGGATGCGTTCGTGCAACTGTCGGAGGACGACGCGGCACGCCTCGGGATTCGCGAAGGCGACCTGGTCGAAGTCGAAACACGCCGCGGCCGCATCAGCGCCCCCGCACGGGTCGGCGACATCCTGAGCGGCCATGTCTTCGTCCCGTTTCATTACGGGTACTGGGATCATCCGGACAGAGCGCGGGCGGCGAACGAGCTCACCATGACGGAATGGGACCCGGTGAGCAAACAGCCCTATTTCAAGCACGCGGCGGCCAAGGTCCGGAAGGTCGAGGGGCAGTCCATGCGAGAGCGCGTGGCGGAAGTCGCGGCGAGCGTCGGTGAACAATTGAAGACGACGGTGACGGAAGCGATGGAAGTCCCGGCGAAAGTGAAGAAGGCCGTGTTCGCCGCGGAAGACGAGCGCCCGCTTGCGATCTATCTCGGTCTGCTCCATCGCAGCGAAGGCCATCTTGCCGAGGCATTCATGAATGTCGCCGAGCACCACATCGCCGAGCCGGACGTCTATGCCATGTGCACGTTGTTCGCGAAGTGGTCGCGGGAACACATCGAGAAGCTGCGGCCCTTCATCGATCGATATCGGGAAGAGTCGAGCGCAGAGCCGGACCGGCTTCGAAAGGCTCTCTTCGAAGGCCCGCGCACGGGTGGGGTGGGTCTGCTGCGAGACCTCCATGACCTGTGGTTGGCGGCCTCGGAAGTCCATTTAAGTTATGAAGCGCTGGGGCAGGCCGCCAAGGCGCTTCGCGACAAGGACCTGCTCGACGGCTGTGTCAGCTTGGGTAAGGAGACGGACCGCCAGATGGCGTGGTTGCGAACGCGGATTGATCATGCAGCGCCGCAAGCATTGGTTGTAACGTAGCAGGCTGCTGAAACAGGTCTCCAGCGGCGTTCTCAGTCGCCTGCCTCCCTGCGACGTACCCCAGAGGGTACGCCTCAGTCGTCAGGCTCCCAGCGGCCTTGCTGGAGAACCTGTTTGAGCCGCCTGTATTGATATCAAAAACATGAGGCTGAAAATGGCCGCCTGCTCGCTTCGGAAAAATCCTCAACGTACCCTACGGGCAGGAACGCGTCTTGGCGCGCGTGGGGCGGGCGGCTGAAATAGGTACGCCTCCGGTGCGGGCTTCGCCTGCGGCCTTGTTGGAAGACCATTTTGAACATCCAGCAGTTGATTTACTTTTCTGTTTCGTCTTGAAGACACGCAGCACTCGCAACTCAGCACTCAGCACTTCCCCATGCAAGCTCATCTTCGATTAGGCCGGCTCTTCGGGATCGACATCGGCCTTCACTACAGTTGGCTGGTGATCGCGACGCTGATCGCGCTCTCGCTGGCGGGACATTTTGCCGACGTCAATCCGGATTGGCCGCCATCGGTCGTCTGGATGGCGGCGATCGTGACGGCGGTGCTGTTCTTTGCATCGATCGTGGTCCATGAACTGGCCCATGCGCTGGTGGCGCGGTCGAGAGGGCTCCCGGTTCGTTCGATCACCCTGTTTGCACTCGGCGGGGTCGCGTCGATCGAGAAGGACGCCGGGGATGCCAAAACGGAATTCTGGATGGGCATCGCCGGACCGTTGATGAGCCTCGTGATCGCGGCCGGCTGCATCGGGCTGGCATTTGTGCTCGGGTGGAGTGCGAAGCTGACGCCGAGCAGTCCCCCGATGGCCGTGTTGGTGTGGCTCGGCTACATCAACGTCATGCTGGCCCTGTTCAATCTGATTCCCGGATTTCCACTCGACGGCGGACGGGTGTTGCGGGCGGCGGTTTGGTGGGGGACCGGGAACGCGGATCAAGCGACGCGTCTCGCGGCGCGGATCGGGCAAGGCGTCGCGTTGTTCTTCATGCTCCTGGGGCTCTGGCAATTTTTGAGTGGCGCGGGGATCGGCAGTTTATGGATCGCGGTGATCGGGTGGTTCCTGCTCGACGCGGCGGGCGCGGCCTATGCGCAATTGGAAGTGGTGGCAGGACTCCGCGGGCTCCGCGTGCGGGACATCATGGCGAGCGATTGCTTGCGGGTGGACGGCCGGCTGACGTTGCAGCGGTTCGCGGACGACTATCTGTTGAAGACTGCCCAGCGCTGTTTCGTCGTCGAGGAGGCTGGACAGGTTGTGGGGCTGATCACGGCGACTGACCTTCGCCGGATCGAACGGGAGCGGTGGTCGATGGTTCCCGTGAGTGCCGTCATGCGGCCGTTCGCCCATCTTCGCACGGTCACGCCCGACACACCGGTGATCGACGCGCTTCAGGCGATGGGGCGCGAAGACCTGAATCAGTTGCCGGTGGTGTCGAACGGACGAATGGAAGGCATGTTGTCGCGCAGCCAAATTCTCCAGGCCCTGCAAGTGCGCGCGGAACTCAGCATGTGAAAGCCGGACGTGAATCATTACCGTGACTCGTGAACCGCTTTCCATGGTCAAGAGGTTTCTCCCCGTGTCGCGAGTCACGAGTAACGGAACGATGAAGCCCGCGGTCAGCGGCCCCGCACAGGACACGCTGTCTCTTACCAACGGCGTCGACTCCGCCAAGACAGCCGGGCTTCGGTACGTCTCCGATCAGCGTCCGGGAATCCGCCGGCAGAGGATCGGTAAGGGGTTTGTTTATGTTCGACCCGACGGGGCCCGCGTGCGCGATCCCGAGACGCTTCGGCGCATCAAGTCCCTTGCCATTCCTCCCGCGTGGCGGAACGTCTGGATTTGCCCCGAGCCGAACGGCCATCTGCAGGCCACGGGGCTCGATGCGAGAGGCCGCAAGCAGTATCGCTATCATACGCGATGGCGCGAGGTTCGCGATCAGACGAAATATGGGCGGTTGATCGCATTCGGCCGCGCCTTGCCGAAGATCAGACGGCGCGTCGAGCAGGATCTCGCGCGACCCGGACTCCCGCGTGAGAAAATTTTGGCGACGGTCGTCCGGTTGCTGGAAACGACCTTGATCCGTGTGGGGAACGAAGCCTATGCGCGCGAGAACGAGTCGTTTGGGCTGACGACGATGCGGGATCGCCACGTCGCGGTATCCGGCGGGACGCTGACCTTCGAGTTTCGTGGCAAGAGCGGCATCAAACACACGGTGGACCTCACCGACCGGCGGATCGCGAAGATCGTCAAACAGAGCCAGGACCTGCCCGGGTACGAGCTGTTTCAGTACGTCGATGAGCAGGGGGTTCGACGCAGCATCGATTCGTCGGATGTCAATGCGTACATCAAAGAGGTGGCGGGCGAGGAGTTTACGGCCAAAGATTTCCGGACGTGGGCAGGCACGGTGCTCGCCGCTCGGGCACTGGAGGAGTTTGAGCGGTTCGATTCACAGGCGCAGGCGAAGCGCAATGTCCTTCGCGCGATCGAAACGGTTGCCGCGCGGCTGGGAAATACGAAGGCCGTCTGCCGCAAATGCTATGTGCATCCGGCGGTCCTCAACGCGTACATGGACGGCGGGCTCGCCGATATGTTGCGTCGAAAAGTGTCCCGGACGTTACGGCACTCGCTGCACGGATTGCCGCCGGAGGAAGCCGCGGTGTTGGCGTTGTTGCAGGAACGGTTGACGCGCGAGGTCCGGTCGGACACCCGGGAGAAAGCGCGGTCCCTCACCACGCTGTTGCGCGCCTCGCTCAAGAAGAGAGCATCGTGACGGGCGCTTGGCGTGCGAACTCTGCATGTCGAGGAACACAGCCGGGGGATTGACCGACACGCTCACGAGCCTGTCAGCGGGGAAGCTCGACCTCTCGGACCTCCTAAACGCTAAACGTTCGGCGGCCCTCAGCAGCCCATCGCGCTCATGGAGATTCGGATCGGCACATCGGGTTGGCACTATCGCCACTGGCGCGGTCCGTACTATCCTGCCGATCTCGCGCCATCCCGAATGCTCCCACACTATCTTCTCGATTTCGATACGGTCGAACTGAATGCGACGTTTTACCGGCTTCCCACGCCCTCGGCCCTCGATGAATGGTATGCGACCGCGCCGCGCGGGTTTTGCTTCGCGGTGAAGGGCAGCCGGTTCCTCACCCACATGAAGAAGCTCAAGGACCCGGAGGCGGGGCTGGCCCGGTTCTTCCCGTTGGTGGAGAAACTTCGCGAGAAACTGGGGCCGATCCTGTTCCAGTTGCCGCCTCATTGGCCGTGCAATCCCGACCGACTCGCTGCGTTCCTCGCCGCGCTGCCGCGACGCCACCGCTATGCGTTCGAATTCGGGAAAGAAGTTGGCACTGCCCGGCTGTCTACCGTCTCCTGGAACGTTACGATGCCGCGCTGTGCGCGTACGAGCTGGCCGGTTTTCAGTCACCGGTGCTCCTGACGACGGATCTTGCGTATGTGAGGCTCCATGGGCCGGGTGGCGCGTATCAAGGGGATTACTCTCGACGGACGCTCCGAGCATGGGCGCGCCGCATCGAGTCATGGAAGGGTGAGGTGCGGGCCGTCTATGTGTACTTCGACAACGATCAAGCGGCCTATGCGGTGAAGAACGCGCGCGAGCTGAAGAGTCTCCTGAGTGGTGCGGCGGGCGTCGGCGAAAGGCGGACGGCTGCGCCGGCACCGGCGCCCAAAGTCCGACGCGCCGGTTGAACACGCGACGAGAGACGGGAGGACGGATGAATCTGGCGTGGAAATGGACCGCGGAGAACGAACGCAAAGCGATGGCGCGCCTTGGCGTGCAGCGATATCGGCCCGGTCAACGCGCGATTATCGACGCGGTCAAGCGGGGAAAGGACGTGCTCGGGATCCTCCCCACGGGCGGCGGAAAATCGTTGTGCTATCAGCTCCCGGCCTTCTTCTTTCCCCATGCGGTCCTTGTAGTCTCGCCGCTCATTGCTTTGATGCAGGATCAGCAGGAGAAGCTTGAAGACCGTCACATCGCCGCCGCCAAGTTGAACTCGACGTTGACTCGGGCGGAGGAGCGGGACGCGGTGGACGACATTCGCGAAGGAGAACCTGAACTGATCTATGTCACGCCGGAGCGGCTCGAGCAGCGTGACTACCTCGCGCTGCTCGCGCAAACCGGCATCTCGCTGTTCGTCGTTGACGAGGCGCATTGCATCTCGCAATGGGGTCACGACTTTCGTCCGGCCTACCTCTCCCTCCGTGACGCGGCGCGCGCTGTCGGGCGCCCGCCGATTCTCGCGCTCACGGCAACCGCGACCCCGGCAGTCGTCGACGATATCGTGAAGCAGCTCGACATGCGTAAGCCCGAGATCGTCAATCTGGGGATCGACCGGCCGAACCTCTCGTTTGACGTGATCCGGACGGTCAACGAAGAGGAAAAGTTTCAGGCGTTGCTCGATGTCCTCAAGGAGGCGGCGGGGCCGGCGATCGTCTATGTGGCCACCGTCAGGCTGGCCAACGACCTCTGGACCCGGTTAACCCGGGCGGGCGTGACCGTCGGTCGATACCATGGTCGACTTCGCGTTCGCGAACGGGAGGAGACGCAAGCACGGTTCATGCGGAATGCGTACCAGGTCGTCGTTGCGACGAAGGCCTTCGGGCTTGGGATCGACAAGGCCGATCTGCGGTGCGTCGTCCACTACACGATTCCTGACTCGATTGAAACGTACGTGCAGGAGGCGGGACGCGCCGGACGCGATGGGAAACCGGCTAGAGCCGTCTTGCTCTATCGTTTGGAGGATCGCCGGGTCCAGAGCTTTTTTCTCGGCGGCAAATATCCTCGGCGGGACGAATCACTCGAGCTATTCCGTGCCCTGTCGGAAATGGTTTCGCAGAGAACGGGCGGCCCAGGCGTGTCGATCCGGGCGTTGGCCGGGCAGACCGGCCTTCCCGAGAATCGCGTGAAAGTCATCGTGGCGCTCTTGGAATCGATGGGCATCGTGTCGCGCGCTCGGGGCGTCCGACAGCTTCGCAACTTTTCTAGCGCGCAGGAATTCGAAACCTTCCTGGATGAATACGAGACCCGCCATGCCGACGATCGGGAACGGTTGGAGGCCATGATGCGCTATGGGCAGACGACCCGATGCCGCGTCTGCTATCTGGCCGGCTACTTCGGGCAGGAACGTGACGAGCCGTGCGGCCGCTGCGACAACTGCCGGCGCGGCTCGGCCGAGAAGCGCGTGGATGTCGAGGCGGTGCTCCGAGGCGAACGCAAAGCCGTATGACGGGAAGCGACGTCGCGCACCTCGCTCTCGGTCGTCCGCGGACCGCGGACAAAGCCGGGATGGGGTGATGCACAGGGATGAAGCGGCGTCGCCGATAGGACGGTCAACGGCCTTTCCCTACAATGCGGGCTCAAGGAGGAAGCGCCATGAGAGGAAACGGAGGAAGGGAAAGGCCCGAGGTGGTCGTCATCACCGGTGCGTCAGCGGGCGTGGGGCGGGCGACCGTCCGCGAGTTCGCCAAGCGCGGGGCTTCCATCGGCCTGCTCGCGCGCGGTCGGGAAGGATTGGAAGCGGCACGGCGCGAGGTGGAAGAGCTCGGCGGACGAGCCGTCGTGTTGCCGACCGACGTGGCCGACGCGGCGCACGTCGAAGCGGCGGCCGCCCGGGTCGAAGAGGAATTCGGGCCGATCGATATCTGGATCAACAACGCGATGGTGTCGGTCTTGTCTCCGGTGAAGGAGATGACCGCGGAGGAGTTTCGGCGGGTCACCGAGGTCACGTATCTGGGGTACGTGCATGGGACGCTGTCCGCACTCAAGCACATGTTACCCCGGGACCGGGGCGTTATCGTGCACGTCGGCTCGGCGCTGGCCTACCGGTCGATTCCGCTTCAGTCCGCCTACTGCGCGGCGAAACACGCGATCGAAGGGTTTACCGAATCGTTGCGATCGGAGCTGATTCACGACGGCAGTCACGTGCATGTCACGATTGTTCAACTGCCCGCCGTGAACACACCGCAGTTCAGTTGGATCAAGACGCGCATGCCGCGCCATCCGCAACCGGTTCCGCCCATCTACCAGCCGGAGGTGATCGCTCGTGCCATCGTCTGGGCGGCCCACCACCGTCGACGGGAACTCAGCGTGGGTTGGCCGACCGTCAAAGCGATCGTCGGGGACAAATTCATCCCGGGTCTGCTCGATCATTACCTGGCCTGGGTCGGTTATGACGCTCAGCAAACGGACCAGCCCGTCGACCCCGACCGGCCGAACAATTTGTTCGAACCGGTGAACAAAGATTTCGGCGCGCATGGGCAGTTCGATGACCGCGCACGCACTTCCAGTCTGCAACTGTGGGCGAACATCTATCGCCGCTGGTTGGGAATTTTGGGCGTAGCATTCGCGGCCGGCGTGGCATGGCAAATGTATAGACCAGAGAGAGCGGCATACACGCGACGCCCGCTTCGCTCAGACGCACAACGGAGGACGCAGGAGGAGTACGCGGCTGCTAGGTAGGAAGTGTCCGTACGGCTTTCTCCGCCATCACGGTGGGTGTCTAAGAGACGATGAAGTGCGCTGATGGCCGGTGGCGAAGTTGTACCGGGGAGCGCTCTAGTGGCAAGTACAGAAGCGGGCAGCAACGATTCCACTTCCATGTGAAAGGCGACAAGGAGGCGTTATGAGAAGGATGCAGTATATTGCGGCGGCGGCTTTGCCCCTGGCGCTGCTCGCCGCTTGTCAGTCGACGCGTGATCGCGTTCCCGCAGACCGCTATTCGTCCGCGGAGCATGAACGCACGTTGGTGAATGAAATGAACATCAATCGGCCGGGCAAGATCGGCGAAGCGGCGGCGAGCGAGCAGGATAACCGCGCGTTGCGCGAGTCGCTCTCGACACACGCCCATCGAGCACAACCCAGTAGCAACGCGACGACCGCGACGATCAACGAGACTCCCGAGGGGAAGGCGTTACCGCGTTTGCAGGACGAGTCGATGACGGGCCCAACGGCCCTTCCTTCGGACGTCGCGCCGGCGCAGCCACCGACGGTGATCGAAGAGCGGACGATCGTGATCGTGCCGACCGAGACCCCGGAAGAAGCGATGGCGCGCCGTGACCGCGAATCTCAGGACATCGCGTTGCGGCAACAGGCGCAGCAAGGTGAGATGGAGACGGCCAAGATCGGCGATGTGATGGAGTATGAGCCGGACTTCCGGAAGAACTACGATCAAAACTATGCCGAATCCGGGTACGCCTACGAGCAGTACCGCCCGGCGTACGTCTATGGGTATGAGTTGGCCAAGGATCCGAACTATCGTTCGGTGAGGGACTGGACCGAGTTGGAGCCGCGTGTGTCTCGCGAATGGGACGAGGGCGCGATGGGACCGTGGACACGCTATAAAGATGCCGTCCGGTACGGCTGGGAACGGGCCAGGGAAGGAAGGAGCTAGCGGACGAGGAGCCGGGCGCTCGGCGCCCGGCTCTTCCCGCATCAGGCGATCAACAGACGTTATGACGCTTCTCGGGCCAGCGCAGCCGGTGTGGCGGTCACGCACAATGGGTCGGCGGGCATTCGCCGGCGTCGCAACATCGAACGGAGCAGCGCGCGACGGACGACCGAAAAGAAGACGTCGACCACGAAGGGCTTGTGGATGAAGGCATAGGCGCCGAGCCGCAACGCCTCCTTCTCGAGTTGGGGATCACCATACCCGGTAATCAGGACCACCGGCGTATCGGGCCTGACCTCCTTGCAGAGTTTCAGCAATTCGATCCCATCCATACCCGGCATCCGCACATCGCTGATCACGACATCGTACTCGACGGACCGAAGGAGGTCGGCGGCTTCATCGGCGGAAAGCGCCGTGTCTTACCGTAACCCGCCACCGGCGTAGCTCGACGGCCTCGGACAGCGCGTCGAGAAAGACCTCTTCGTCGTCGATCACTAAGATTCTCGCCATTGCCGCACCTGCTGCTGAGACATCGAGCAATGACCCTATAGCAACCACCTTACCCGATGCTGCATCCTTCCTCTATAAGAGAGAAAAATACTTACGTGTCCGTACTCGGCCGACACGATTGGTCCCGAAAGCGTGCCGTGCCGCGAGTTGGGGTCGATCCGCGCCTCGGGGCTGGCCACGGGCCTTTTTTACCGCTGGCACCTCTCGGAATGTCTGTCCCTGTTGAGACAGAGTGCTCGCCTTCTTCGATCCTCGCTCGCTCCACGGTCTCAAGTTTTTTGCGAAAAGGTGTATGTTCCGGCTGATGGCATCATTCGTCCCCCACGGAAAGTCGGTCCGCCGTTTGCACGAAGAACTCAAAAGGAACTGGAGGAGCACCATGGGACGTGCGAGCAAAGAGCGGCGCGTTGAACCGGACATCGAAACAGGCCTCGGGGGCGCGGCGATCAATCTGACCGATGTCGAGCGGGCCGTATCCGGTGTCGCAGGGCTCGCCTTGACATTGTACGGGGCGCGGCGTCGCGGGGTGAGCGGCGCAGCCCTCGCGCTCATCGGGACCGGTCTCTTGTACCGGACGCTGACGGGACATAGCCGGTTGTATGAGGCGTTGGGCCTTCATCTCGTGCGAACCACCCGAGGCGCCCAGCGAATTGAAGTCGTGCGAAACATGACCATCAATCGACGGCCGGAAGAGCTTTACCAGTTCTGGCGTCGATTGGAGAACCTGCCACGGATCATGCGTCACCTGGAATCGGTGCGCGAGGTCGACGGCAAACGGTCCCATTGGATCGCGCGAAGCCCGGGGGGCGGTACGATCGAATGGGACGCAGAAATCGTGAACGAGAAAGAAAACACGCTGCTCGCCTGGCAGTCTTGTGAAGGGTCGGACATCGCCCACTGGGGTGTCGTGCGGTTCGCCCCGGCACCGGACGACCGGGGGACCGAGGTGACGATCGAACTGGAATACGAACCGGTCGCCGGCACCTTTGGCGCGGCGATCGGCAAGCTGCTCGGTGAAGAGCCCGGCGTCCAGCTCAGCGATGATTTGCGGCGGTTCAAGCAACTGATGGAAGCGGGGGAGGTGCCGACGATCGAAGGGCAGCCGAGGGGACCGAAACGATGAAGAAGAGGAGGCGCGCCCGGGCGCCCTTCGTGCTCGCGGACCGCGCACGATCGGAATGTGCTCGGCCGACGCGCGCAGTAAAGGGCGACCCGGGCACGCCTCCAGTGAGTCGTCGACAGTGAGATAATAAGGGAAATAAAAGGAAAGATAGAAAGAAGACGAGAGCCACTGATGCCGAATCAGAAGGATCGAAAAAAGAAAGCCGGGGGAAACAAGGGCAAGAAGACCGAGCGCATGCGGAAGGCGCTGGAGGAGCGGAAGGCGCGGGCCGCGCCGCCGAAAAAATCGCGGACGGCGTCGAAATATTATTCGACGATCGACAAGCCCCAAGAACTGAAACGATTCGTCCCGGGCGGCGCGGATGACAAGTACACGAAGGGGTCGCGCGGTTGCAGTGCGCGAGGAGGGGCACGATGAAAGCCGTGTGTTGGTACGGAACCGAGCGGGTCCGGGTGGAGGAAGTGCCCGAGCCGAAGCTCCTCAATCCGCGGGACGCGATCGTGAAGACGACGCTGACGGCAATCTGCGGTTCGGATCTGCATCCACTCTATGGCGGCTATAACCCGACGATGCAGGCGGGCGATATTCTTGGCCATGAATTCATGGGCGAAGTCGTCGACGTGGGGCCCGAGGTCAAGAGCCTCCGGCCCGGCGATCGCGTGGTCGTCCCGTTCGCCATCTCATGCGGGCAGTGCTTCTACTGCAAGCGGCAGCTCTGGTCGCTCTGCGACAATACCAATCCGAATGCCTGGATGGCGGAAGCCTTGTATGAGGATTCGAGCGCCGGCCTGTTCGGGTATTCGCACTTGTTCGGCGGTTACGCCGGCGGGCAAGCCCAGTACGTTCGGGTGCCGTTCGCGGATGTCGGGGCGGTGAAAATTCCAGCCGGCCTCTCGGATGAGCGCGTGCTCTTTCTCTCCGATATCTTTCCCACTGGCTACATGGCGGCCGAGAACTGTGACATCCATCCGGACGATACGATCGCCGTCTGGGGGTGCGGCCCGGTCGGCCAGTTCGCCATACGGAGCGCGTATATGCTGGGCGCGACACGGGTGATCGCCATCGATCGGGTTCCGGAGCGGTTGGCGATGGCGAAACAAGGCCGCGCGGACGTGATCAACTACGACGAGGTGGATGACGTCGTCGAGACGCTGCGGACGATGACGGGAGGGCGCGGTCCGGATGCGTGTATCGATGCGGTCGGCATGGAAGCACACGGCGCCACGCTGGCGGCGTGGTACGATCGCGTGAAGCAAAGCATGCATCTGGAAACCGACCGGCCGATCGCGCTCAGGGAAGCGATCCGAGCGTGCCGAAAGGGTGGCACCGTGTCGATCCCCGGAGTCTACAGCGGATTCATCGACAAGGTACCGATGGGCGCCGCGTTCAGTAAGGCGCTCACCTTCAAGATGGGGCAAACGCATGTCCATCGTTACACGCGTCCCTTGCTCGAACGAATCGAGCAGGGCGAGATCGATCCCTCCTTCGTGATCACGCATCGTATTCCGTTGGAAGAAGCGCCCGCGGCCTACCGAACGTTTCAGGAGAAACAAGACGGCTGCATCAAGGTCGTGCTCACGCCGTAGCAGAATGGAACATTCCGACAAAGGAGAGACCATGGCCGAGAACGACAAAGAGGAGCGCGATGCCGACGAGGTCATCCGCGAGTACTACGAGAGCCAAGACACGTCGGATGCCGATGCCGACGAAGAAGTGAAAGAGGAGTTTCGGGAAGCACAGGCACAACGCGGTGCCGAGACCCGTCGCGGTGCGATCGAGGACTATGAACCCGGTGCGATGGCGACGGCAGGCGGCGATGTGGATGCGCGATGGGACCGCGAAGATGTCGGCGATGAGACCGTGAGCGGGCAGCATGCCATGCCGGATCAGGATATCGTCGAGGAAGTCGGCGAGGCGGTCGGGTTGACCTTTCAGGATACCGAGCCGTTGGGCGCGGCGGCGAAGATCGAGCAGCGCGACAATGAGCGATGGGAACTGAATCCGGCGTCGTCCGAAGATTACCAAGAACGGGTACGAGAGGAGACGGGAGCGCAGAATTCGGAGGAGCGCCGACGCCAGAAGCGCGCGGGATGACGCACAATGAGACGAGGCAGGATGCTCCAGGAAGCCACATCCTGCGCATCGAAAGGAGCTGGCATGCCGGAACGAAAGACACGTGAACGGGCCAGGCAGAAGAAGCGAGCAGGCAAAGCGCCATCGACTCAGGCCGGCGAGTACGTACGGGAAGAGATGCACCATATGAAGCGAGGAAAGCACCGCGTCAAGAATCGCAAGCAAGCGGTGGCGATCGGCCTGTCGAAGGCGCGCCGAGCCGGCGTGAAGGTGCGGCCGAAAAAGAGCAGCAGCTCGCGCACGGGGGCGAAAGCGACGAGTCGACGCCGTTCGTCGAGCGGAGCAGGTCGTGGGAGAGCAAAGCGGCGATCGTAGCATCGCGAAGCCTTGTGCCGAGTCTGCGGACCGTCGCGTCGTCGCGGGCCTCTTTCCCGACCTTCCCTCTGCCGCTGGGGCCGTGAAGGACCTCAAGGCGGCGGGGTTCTTGGAAGGGGACATCGGTCCTGCCCTCCGCAACACGGAGGACAGCCCGACGCCTCCGCCCATCGCTCCAGCCACACGGGCGCCTGAAGAGGCCGCGGCCGGTGCCGTCGGTGGCGGTGTGTTGGGAGGACTGACGGGGCTGCTCGTGGCCGTCGGTGCCGTCACGGTGCCAGGCCTCGGCCCGCTGCTCGCCGGTGGCACGCTGGCCGGCGTAGTGGGAGCCACCGGGGCGTCGATCGTGACGGGAGCCGGTGTCGGCGCCGCAGCCGGCGGGTTGATCGGGAGCTTGGTCGGGCTCAATATCCCGGGCGAGCACGCTCAGTACCTCGAAGCGGGTATTCGAGCGGGACGCGTGCTGGTGACCGTCGAGACACGAAACCGAGTGGAAGAGGTACGGCGCATCCTTGAACGTCACGGCGCGGACACCGGCGTAGGAGGACAACGCGCGAACGGCGAGAGGATCGCTTCCTGACGCCTATGCGCCGGGTGCTTCTCCGTTCCTCGGCGGCTTAAGTTTCAGGCCCGGTTGACGGCACGTCGCGATGCCCTTGGAAGTCTTCGAAGCCCGAGTTCGTTCCGTGCGGGATTTGACGCATGACGTGCGAGAATTGGACCTCGAGCTGATTCATCCCAAGGAGATCGTGTTCAAGGCCGGGCAATTCATCTCCTTTGAGTTGGTCTCCCCGACGAGCGGCCGTCCCGTCGTCCGTCCCTATTCAATCGCCTCGTCGCCCGCCGAACCCGACCACGTGACGCTCGTGTTCAATCGGCTCCCGGGAGGGATCGGCTCCACGTACCTGTTCGGCTTGACGGTCGGCACGACGGTGGCGTTCCAAGGGCCTGACGGGTCTTTTCACCTACACGACCGACAGCGGGACAACCTCTTCGTCGCGACAGGGACGGGCATCGCGCCGGTGCGCGCCATGCTGATGGATCTGTTGTCTTCGCCGTCGCACGGACGGGCGCGGCTCTATTGGGGGCTGCGCAGTCGACGCGATCTGTATTACCAGGAGGAACTCGAAGCATGGGCGACCGAGGATGATCGGTTCACGTTCACGACGACGCTGTCACAGCCCGATGCTGAATGGCACGGGGCGGCGGGACGCGTGACGGTCCCGGTGCAGCAACACGTGACGTCGGTCGCGAACCTCGCCGTCTACCTGTGCGGCAACCATCGGATGATCGACGACGTGACGCAGCTCATTCGTGCGAAAGGACTCTGCCCGATTTACCGGGAAATCTATTACGACGATCCGCCATCACACCCGGACTATTGAGACGGCGCGTTAGGGTTATTGATGCCCCGGCTGCTCTTGCCGCATGAAGTTCCTCGATTGATCGGGCTCGCAGTGGAACCCGCCCCGGGGCACTCGCAGGCCGTCGGTGGTGGATTCGCCGCTGTCGTCGACTTCGATGACGATGCACAGCCCGTCAGCAGAACGGCGATCAAGACGACTGGGATCATACGTCTCCTTCGCTTCAGCGTGGACCAGCACGGCCATTGTTGCCATCGGTGAATGAAGCACCGCGTGTCCCCAGGATACCGAGTCGACGCGCTGAAGTTGGCAACTCCGTTCGCACGTACCGGCGGACCTTCTCCTCGTCGTTTCGCCGATACAGCCGTCAGTCACGGGCCTATAGCGAGGCGTGCGGGTTGGGTCTAACGTCAAATTAACTGCTCCTGTGTAAGTCCGAGCAGCGAGCAACAGGAGAGGGAGGCACCGATGCATGACAACAAGCGGACACTGACCCAGGAATGGAAGGATTGTATTGCAGCGTGTTTTCGGTGTGCGCAAATTTGCGAAGAGTGTAGCGACGACATGATTGGGATGGAGCATCAACACGAGAGCCAGCTCATGGAGCAGTGTATTCGATTGTGCCGGGAATGCGGCGATATCTGCGTGCTGGCAGCCCAATGGATGAGCCGCGTGTCGCCGCTCGCCGAGCGCCTGTGCGCGTTCTGTGCCGAGGTGTGCGAACGCTGCGCCCAGGTCTGTGAGCAACACGCGCCTCACCATGCGCTCTGTGGGCCTTGTGCCGAAGAGTGCCGTCGCTGCGCCGATATGTGCCGTCGGATGAGCAAGACGACGGCGAGAGCGGCGTAGGCACGATGCGCCACGGTCGGCGTCAGGCTATGGGAGGTGGTGCCATGCTACCGAGCGTGATGATCGCGAGCGGCATGGGAGTGGGCGCGGGCCTCATGTATTTGCTCGATCCCGACCGAGGGACGCGCCGGCGGGCGCTACTCCGCGATCACGCAGCGAAGGCGCGCCGCCTTGTCACGGACGGCGCTGATGCGACGACGCGCGACCTTCGCAACCGGGCGTACGGCTGGTGGAGGGAGATCACGTCCTGCTTTCGTCGGGACGACGCTGTCGCGGACGACACTCTTCGAGAACGGGTGCGGGCAAAGCTCGGCATGCTCCTGCGCCATCCGAGCGCGGTGGTGGTCCAGGTGGACCGAGGCCGGGTGCGACTGACCGGGCCGGTGTTGGCCGATGAGGTCGACCACCTCATCGGGATCCTCAAGCGGGTGCCGGGCGTCACAGAGGTGGTGAACGAGTTAGAGGTTCACCAGGACGCGAGCGGCGTACCTGGCTTACAGGGCGGACCTGTCGAGCGCCGGATCGGCGAGCGCAGCGAGTGGATGCAGCGGCACTGGTCGCCGTCCGCTCGGCTGACGGCCGGGGTCGCGGGGACGGCGTTGACGATGTATGGGGCGTCAAAGCGTTCGCTGCCGGGTGTGACGATTGCGGCCGTGGGGGTCGGACTGTTGGCGCGCAGCGTGAGGAACCGGCCGCTGGCCGAGCAGTTGTTGTTGGTCCGTCGCTGAGCGATGGGCGTGAAGAGCCACCACGTATTCAGCGTCCAACACGAGGATTCTGGAAAAGGAGGATACGATGGCGGAGGTGAACTTCAAAAAGGACAAGGGCAGGCAGGGAAGGCGTCGCAGGGAAGCGAAGGCGGATCAATGACCGCGCGCGAGCCCATGGCCATGAGTTCGTGGGGCCGGATGCCGTCGCTCTTCGCCATGACACCGAGAGAACTGTTCAGCGCGAGCCCGTTCGAGCTGATGCGCCGGTTCTCGGAGGAGATGGACCGGTTTTTCGAAGGCGCCGTGCCGCGCGGTGGCGCGATGACCGAATCGCGCGCGTGGGCGCCGCCGATCGAGGTATCGGAACAACACGGCAACTACGTCGTGTGCGCGGAGTTGCCGGGCATTCGCAAAGAGGACGTGAAGGTCGAGTTGACCCAGGACGGCCTCGTGATCACGGGCGAACGCAAACGCGAGCAGGAAGAGCGGCGAGAAGGCCTGTACCGCTCGGAGCGCTCCTACGGCTCGTTTTATCGGCTGGTTCCTATCCCCGAGGAAGCCAACATCGAGCAGGCGAAGGCGCAGTTCGACAACGGGGTGCTCACGGTATCGGTGCCGATGCCGGAGTCCAAGCGCCGGCGCCGTGAGATTCCAATTGAAACCGGCGGGACCTCACAGCAGGGCGGAGGTACCAGCCGAGCGGCGTAAGTCTTTAACAGGCGTTCGAGGTCCAGGAAAAGGCGGTCTTCAACCTCGAACCTCGAACGCCTTTCCTGGAACGCGTTGCTTTGAGGGGGCACCATGAAAGCGGTGGTCTTCTACGGTGTGGGCGATATCCGGTTGACCGAGGAGCCGGAACCCAAGATCCAGCAACGGACGGATGCGATCGTGCGCCTCACGGCAAGCGCAATTTGCGGGACGGACCTCCACATGGTGCGGGGCACGATGCCGGGTATGGAACCTGGAACAATCCTCGGACACGAGGGCGTCGGCATCGTGGAGGAGGTCGGCCCGGATGTGCGGAATTTCCGAGCGGGCGATCGCGTGGTGATTCCCTCGACGATTGCGTGCGGGTCCTGCGTCTATTGCCGTGCCGGATATCAATCGCAATGCGACCAAGCCAATCCAAACGGTCCGAGGGCGGGCACCGCGTTCTTCGGAGGCCCGAAACAAACCGGACCGTTTCAGGGACTGCAGGCGGAGAAGGCGCGCGTACCGTACGCAAACGCCGGCCTCGTCAAAATTCCGGACGACGTCAGCGACGATCAGGCGATCCTGGTTTCCGATATCTTCCCGACCGGCTACTTCGGCGCCGATCTCGCGGAGATTCGGCCGGATGATACGGTCGCGGTGTTCGGCTGCGGACCCGTCGGGCAGTTTGCGATCGCGAGTGCCAAGCTGCACGGAGCGGGACGCGTGATTGCGGTCGACACGATTCCGTCACGCTTCGCGATGGCGCAGGCCCAGGGCGCCGAGGTCGTCGACTACGAAGCCGAAGACCCCGTCCAAGTGATTTTGCGCCTCACCGGCGGCATTGGCGTCGATCGGGTGATCGATGCCGTCGGCGTGGATGCCTCTCGGCCGCACCACGGTCCTGCGGCCGCCTCGCTCGAGGCGGAGCAGCGCCATTTCGATGAAGAGCAAAAGGAGGTCGCTCCGACGGCGCGCCCGCAGGGCGACAACTGGCATCCCGGCGATGCCCCCTCACTCGCCCTGTCGTGGGCGGTCCAAGCGCTGGCGAAAGCCGGCACGTTGGCGATCATCGGCGTCTATCCGCAAACCGCGCGGGTGTTTCCGATCGGCGAGGCGATGAACAAGAACCTTACGGTCAAGATGGGGAATTGCAATCATCGACGATACATCCCGCGGCTGCTCCATCTCGTCCAAAGCCGGGTCATCGACCCGGCCGTCGTGCTGACGCAGACGGAACCATTGATGTCGGCCATTGAGGCGTACAAGGCGTTCGATACGCGGCAACCCGGATGGCTGAAGGTCAAGCTGGATCCAGCGGCCGTCCATGCGATGGCGTCGTAAACGGAGAACGCGCGGTGCGGATCATGACGATAGCACTTGCAATCGGGTTGATGGTCCTTGTTGGGCCGCTGCCGGCAACTGCCGCCGATCCCACGCCGAGTCCCGGTCCGACCGACCCGACGCCGAAACCGGGGAGCCCGTTCCCGGGCCCGGCGCCCAGCCCGCTGCCGACACCGCTGCCGCCTCCACCGACGCCCTTGCCGCCACACGGGACTGCTCGATGACGGCTGTTGAATGTTGAATCGATCCTGAACGTTCAACATGACATCGATGGTTCCCATGACGGAGCCTACCTACCGGGAATCAATCCGAATCGGGTGGTCGCTGCTCTGGCGGGCGGTGGGAAGTTTTATCGCGTTGCTGTTCCTGATCAACGTGCTGCTGCTGTTCGCGATGCCCGAACTCGCGCGTACCGGGCCCTCGCTGTGGGCCTCGCTCCTTCCGCTCGCCGTCGCGAGCGCCGTGTCGCTTCTGCTCATCATGCCGCTGATCGTGCGCGCGCTCTTGGCGAAGCGGTTTTGCGGCTTTCATCTTCAGCTCGTCCATGATGGTTCTCGCACTCAAGGCCTCGGACCATTGGGGACGGTCGACGCCTCTAAGACGGGTCAGGAGCCAGTGGCCGAGCGCAAATCGGGCTGAACTGTAACGGTGAACGAATGGACCAGGTCTTCCGCGATCGTCGGGATGCCGGTCGCTGCTTGGCCGGCCGGCTGGCGGCCTATGCGAATCGCCCTGATGTGCTCGTGCTCGCGTTGCCGCGAGGCGGGGTTCCGGTCGGCTACGAGATCGCGCACGCCCTGCACGTGCCGCTCGATGTGATGATCGTGCGGAAACTGGGCGTGCCGGGCCATGAGGAGTTGGCGATGGGCGCGATCGCAAGCGGCGGAATTCGCGTCATCAATGATGAGGTCGTCCGGCTTCTCACGATCGCCGAGTCCGTCATCGGCGCCGTAGCGGCAAGGGAGCAGCAGGAATTGGTGCGGCGAGAGCGC
The DNA here is from genome assembly GCF_979581665.1 of Nitrospira sp. Vd2. Taxonomy (NCBI): domain Bacteria; kingdom Pseudomonadati; phylum Nitrospirota; class Nitrospiria; order Nitrospirales; family Nitrospiraceae; genus Nitrospira; species Nitrospira sp. Vd2. The sequence goes on from NZ_CEFZSK010000038.1 coordinate 36,513, forward strand.
GAGTATCGAGGGGATCGCCCGTCACCGTCGCTCGAGGGCCGGGTGGTCATGCTCGTGGATGACGGGCTGGCGACGGGATCGACGATGCGGGCGGCCATCGATGCCGTCCGATCCCAACGGCCGGCGCGGGTCATCGTGGCGGTTCCGACCGCTGCAGCCGAAACGTGCGATGCCCTTCGCGCCAAGGTGGACGAGGTGCAGTGCCTGATGACCCCCGAGGCGTTCTATGGCGTCGGCCAATGGTACGAGGACTTTTCGCAGACCTCCGACGAGGAGGTGCGACGGCTCCTCGATGAGGCCGCGTCCTTTCGACTGAGGAAGACAGGATGACGACGACGATCACTGAAGCCGCCGACCTGCTGCGCGAAGCGGCGTGTCGGCTCACCGGCCCGCGCGCCGATTATGATCCGCTACTCGACCGTATCGGTGCGGCGAGCGTCGTCCTCATCGGCGAGGCGTCCCACGGCCCGCGCGAGTTCTATCGCGAGCGTGCGGCGATCACGAGACGGCTGATCGAGGAAAAAGGCTTTACGATGGTGGCGGTCGAAGCGGACTGGCCGGACGCGTATCGCGTGAACCGCTACGTCAGCGGACGGAGCGCTGACCGGTCGCCGGATGACGCGCTCCGGGGCTTCACACGCTTTCCCATCTGGATGTGGCGGAATATCGAGGTGCAGGACTTTATCGCCTGGCTGCGCGCGCACAACGAGGCCCGGCCCGAGCCGCGGAAGGTCGGCTTCTATGGGCTGGATCTCTACAGCCTGCATGCCTCGATGCGCGCCGTGCTCGGTTATCTCGATCACATCGATCCGGACGCCGCCCGTCGCGCGCGCTTCCGATACGCCTGCTTCGATCATTTCGGGGAAGACAGCCAGCGTTACGGCTATGCGGCCGGCTTCGGCCTGACGAAGACGTGTGAGGATGAGGTGGTGACCCAATTGACCGACCTGCACCGCCGTGCCGAGGACTACTTACGGCGGGACGGCTTCGTGGCGGAAGACGAGTTCTTCTATGCCGAGCAGAACGCGCGCTTGGTCAAGAACGCCGAGCGTTACTACCGCAGCATGTTCCACGGGCGGGTGTCCTCCTGGAATGTGCGCGATCAGCACATGGCCGAAACGCTTGATGCGTTGATGACCCACGCCCGTCGCCGGGAGCCCGAGCCGAAGGTGGTCGTGTGGGAGCACAACTCGCATCTCGGCGACGCTCGCGCGACGCAAATGGCTGAGGCCGGGGAGATCAACGTGGGACAACTCGTGCGCGAGCGGTACGGCCGAGCGGCCGTCCTTGTTGGATTCACGACGTACGACGGGTACGTCACCGCGGCGTCCGACTGGGACGGCGAGATGGAGCGGAAGGCGGTGCGCCCGGCCCTTCCCGACAGCTACGAAGCCCTCTTCCATCAAGTCGGTCTGCCCGCGTTCCTCCTCCGCTGGGATGACACCCGCATCCGCCGCGTGCTCGAGGAGCGCCGCTTGGAGCGCGCGATCGGGGTGATTTACTTGCCGGAGACCGAGCGGATCAGCCATTATTTCTATGCCAAGCTCCCGGACCAGTTCGATGCGCTGATCCACATCGATCGCACGCATGCGGTCCAGCCGCTTGATGTCAATCCGCCTCATCCGTGGAAGGACAGTGAGGCGCCCGAGACCTTCCCGACGGGCGTGTAGCTCGTTATTCCTGACTCGTGAATCCTTCTCGTAAGATCGGAGCGGCACATCTTCACTGTTTCACGGCGAACGATCACGAATAACGACCCACGAATATCGACCCGATGAACGAGTGCGCCATCAACATTCCTGTCGGACGCGCTACGCTGTCCGGTGATCTGTCCATGGCCGACGGAGCGACGGGACTCGTCATGTTCGCGCATGGAAGTGGGAGTGGTCGTCTGAGTCCCCGAAACCGTTTTGTGGCTCACACCCTTCAGACCGCCGGCTTGGCCACGCTCCTGGTGGATTTATTGACGGAAGAGGAAGAGCGTGTGGACGCCTATACGATGGAGCATCGCTTCAATATCCGCCTGCTCGCCGATCGGCTGGTGGCACTGACCGATTGGCAAGAGAGCGTCCGCGATATTGGCCGCTTGCCGCTGGGGTATTTCGGCGCCAGTACCGGAAGTGCGGCGGCGTTGATCGCCGCGGCCGAACGGCCACGGGGCGCGAAGGCGATCGTATCCCGCGGAGGTCGGCCGGACCTCGCGCGTGAGTTCCTGTCGAACGTGTCTGCCCCAACCCTGTTGATCGTCGGTGGCGACGACGTGCCGGTGATCGACATGAACCGGGAAGCGCTCGCCGTCTTACAGTGCGAGAAACGACTGGAGATTGTTCCGGGCGCGACCCACCTGTTCGAGGAGCCTGGCAAGTTGGAGATCGTCGCGCGCCTAGCCCGGGAATGGTTCGGTCGGTTCTTAAATGCTGGTCAGGAGGTACGGTGATAAAGCGGTAAACAGTTCTCTGCGTGTATCCCAACGCACAGTCGCTTCCTCTACCGCCGTCCTGCCTTACCTATCGCCACTTACTCCTTCTGAGCCGCGTCACGAGGTGCGACCCCGGTCTCCAGCCGGCTCTTCATCCGCACGAGATCTTCATCGAGCAAGCGCTTCCGATCTTCGCCGAGCATGCGGGCGACGCTGTGTCCGATCGCGCCGGCTGGCGGATTGTAGGTCATCCGGATGTGAATCGTCGTCGTGCCGTCGTTGTTGTCCGAGAATGTCACGATCCCGGCGTGCTGGATCGCGGAGTCTGGCTCCGTCTTCCAAGCCAGCTCTCGATTCGGGACGAACCGGGTGAGGACGGCGTTCCAGGTCAGCGGCACGCCGCCTGGGCCTTCCAGCCGCCAGCGTGACCGCCCCTCACCGGTTTTCTCCACTTGCCGCACGCGGCTCATGAAGTGGGGAAAGTTCTCGTAATTGGCCCAAAAGCTAAAGACGTGCTCGAGCGGCGCGGACACGGTGATCGTCTTCGTGATGTCGACCGCGCGGCGCCCGGCTGCGACACCCGTGAGGCGCTGGAATTCAAGATTCGTCACGGCCCGCGCGATCAACGCCAAGCCTACCACGGCCAACCCTCGCCCTCGTAGGCTGCGATGAGACAGGCCGTAGGCCACCATCGCTGCTCCGAGCGTGCCTGCCGTCATGCGTGCCGATGGCGACCAGTTCGTCTGCAGAAATTCGAATTGGCGGCGGCGCGGGATTTTCGCCGGCTGGCCCTGTAGGCCGGGGATGTTGCCCGGCTCGTCGTGGACCTCCAAACGGTTCTCGATGTCGGCGAGGCCGGGTACGCGTTCGATCTCGGACAGCAGCCGCTCGACCTCGTCGCGAAGGACCGGTCCACTCAAGATGACGCGGCCCTGCCGGACGTCCACCTCGACGGAACTCGGGTGGCGGACCAGGAATCCAAGCCGCGACCGCACCCGTTCGCGGAGTACCCGATCGTCGGCCGGTCCGCGACCGACGCGTGACTGAAGCGCACGTGCGACACCCACCGCCCGGTTGCGTGCATCGCGCCACGTGGTTCCCATCGCTTCTTGCGTCACATTGGCCGAACGGCGGACTTGATCTCGGAGTAGCGCGCGACGCCGGTTCCCGGTCTCCGGGTCGAGCAGATACATCAACCCGGCCCCCACGCCGATTCCACTCAACGCGAATATCGTCTTGTTCATGGCGTCACCTTTGTCTTCATATTCGATCTCTCACTGGTACCCTGTTCCGCTCAGGTGGCCTAGAGGCCAAGCGGCATCATCCTGTCGGCATGGGGGCTGACAGGCCGTTTCACGGTGACTTCCATGAGTCTTCCTCATCGACTCTGGATTAGCACGGCGCAAGGGGGGGAGAATGCCTGTTCGAGACGCTGAAATGGCAACCTGGTATCGGAGGATGCCATGAACATCAAAGACGTGATGACGACGAGTCCGAACTGTTGTCTTCCCTTCGATACGGCGGTGCGAGCGGCCCGCATGATGAAAGAGAAGAACATCGGCGTCGTACCGGTCATCGAAAACGAGCAGACCCGCCGTGTCGTCGGAGTGGTCACCGATCGCGATCTGTGCCTGGCTGTCGTGGCGGAGGGCCTCGACCCCGCTGCAGTCCAAGTCAAGCAGTGCATGACACCCAATGTCGTGGCGTGTCGGCCCGACGACGACGTGAACAAGGCGGTGGAATTGATGCGTGAAAATCAGGTGCGGCGCATTCCTGTGGTGGACGACGAGGGCGTCATCCAAGGCATGGTCTCAACGGCCGATCTTCTCCAGCGGTCCGATATCTCCACGAGCGACACCCACGAAACACTCAAGAAGGTCACCGAACCGACCGAGGCACCGAGCAAGCCGCGTGGAGCGGTGTTGCGACAAACGGCGTAGTTGGCATCGCAGAATCGAGGGACGCTATGGATCGACAACATACCATCGTGCTCTGTACGGTGGCGTTCGTGCTGTGTCTCGTCGCGGCCGCTCCGAGCCCCGGTGATCAACCGGAGGTCGTGACCGGCATTCTCGAGGAGCTGGACTTGAGCAAAGCGAAAGGCAAACTCAGAACCGATCTGGGGAAGCCGATTTTCTTCGAGGTCGCCAAGCCTGAGCTGTTCGAAGGACTGACGGTGGGAGAGCGGATCACCATTCGGGTGGACAATCAGGGACGTGCGGTCAAGGTGACCGATGTCCCGGCGCCCGAACTCAAACAACCGCTTCCGTGAACCGGAACCGGCGAGGAGAGCTCCGCGAAGACATGCACGCCTTCGTGAAGGCAGGCAGGGCGCACGGACCATGGAGGTGTGATGAGGGGACAGGGAAAGCCGAGCCGATCTGCCCGGCGTCGTACGCCCACGACCCGCTCAAGACGACGAAGCGGTAAAGGAGGCGGATCGACGACTCGCCGGTATTGGTCCGCCGACGTCATGCGGCGCAGTGATGCGTTGGATTTGGAGCCCGGTGTGTTCCGATTCACGAACCCGCAGCAGATTGCGGCGTCGCTGAAACGTTCGGCCGAGCGCAGCACCAGGCGGAAGGGGACGCCCTATCAGTCCGCCATGTCGATGCTGAATTTCTACATCAACCGGGCCGGAAAAACCTTGAGCCCATCTCGCAAACGTATTCTCGAACGCGCGAAGCCCGAGCTGCGGAAAGCGTTCGGGCGGACGTAGCATTTCAGAACGTTCATCAACGGAGTGGAGGACTACCGATGAAAGTGACCATGCCGAGTCCAACCGAGGCGAAGGAATATTTTGAAGTCAAGCTGCAGTGTACGACCGGGCCGGTGGAGCTGGACCGGATGATTCAAGACGGCGAAGACATCAATGTCGTCGATGTCCGAGCCGCGGAAGACTACGCCGAGGGCCACATCCCGTGCGCAATCAACCTTCCGAAGGAGAAGTGGAAGACATTGGCGGGACTGTCGAGAGATCGCGTCAATATTCTCTACTGCTATTCCCAAACGTGCCATTTGGCGGCCGCGGCGGCCGTCGAGTTCGCACGGCAGGGATACTCCGTTATGGAGATGGAAGGCGGATTCAAGACGTGGCGAGACCTTGATCTGCCCGTCGAGAAGTAAGCCGTCGTACCGCCGACGATTCTGTTGATTCCAGCGATCCACGGAAATTTCAAGACGAGATCAGCAATGGCACTTGTGAAACATCTGGAAGACGCGGCAGACAGGCTCAAGAAAGCTGCCACGCAGGTCGAGGAGGCCAGAGGACAGCCTGTAACGCCGGACAATACACGCGTCTGGCTGGAGGCGCTCACCGAATATGTCTTCGCTCTCTCTGCGCTTCAGGATCTGACGACCGAAGCGTTGGAGGAGAAGCTGGAAGAGCTGCGGACGCGGCAGCGCCAGGCGGGGCGTGGAGCGGAAGTATGACGACCAGGCGGAGGTTCCCTCTCTGGATAGAGCAAGCCGGTGGCGCTCTGCGTGACCGGCTTGCGGTTCTCATGAAAACTGGCGGGCCTGGATCGATCGAAGAGAAGATGGCAAACAGCCTTATACTCGTCGTGTTCCTCAATTGCGTGTTCCCTCGAGAGTCGACTGCGCTGCTGTCGAGTTTAATGAGCAGTCCTCCCCGGACCGGCAGTCCTAAGCGGTTTTCGGAATTGCCACCGACGCTCGGCTCTCGGTAATCTTTCCCGGACTCACCGGATCCTTGATGGTACGTCAAGAGATCCACCCCATTGCGACTGCGTCTCAGGCCACATCGTCACGGTTCGTCGTTCTGGTTGTCCGGATGGCTTCATCCGTGCCCAAGCCGATTCTGCTGATCGTGGAGAACGATGACGAAACGAGGCGGCTCTATGCCGATGCGCTGCACCGTCTTGGCGCCACGATCATCGAGGCGGCGAATGCCTACGAAGCCTACGACCATCTGAAGAAGGCGCCCGTCTCGCTCATTCTGACGGACATCAATATGCCGGGAGGAGGGATCGACTACCTGACTCGATTGCGGGAGCGAGTCCCGAGGTGTCCGATTCTTGCCGTATCGGGCATGGCCGGAGAGACCATCCGACAGGCGGCCCTGGAGGCCGGGGCCGATCTATTTCTCGCGAAGCCGGTTTCGACTCGCGAGCTGCAAGAAGCCGTCAAAGACGCCCTGAAAAAGCGAGGTGGGCCATGACGCTCACCATGACGGAGCCAGGTATTGTTCTCCTTCTGCTGTCATCTATCTAAGGCTTCCACCGAATAGACGTACGCCTACACGGCGTAGGAAAATCCCTCCTGACTGATGACAACAATGTCTACGAACCATATCTTGAGTATTCCATGGTGACACCTGTGTCCCTTTTGATCCTTGATGACGATCCGGCGCTGTTGCAAGGCCTCGCGGACATGTTGGAATTTCGCTTACCCGGTGTGGTGGTCGACACGTGCAGCGATCCCAGCCGTGCGGTCTCGCTCGTGCGCGAACGGTCCTACGCGGTGATCCTGTGTGATCTTTGGATGCCCACGCGAAATGGGCTCGAGCTGTTGCCCGAACTACGCTTGGCAGCGCCGGATGCGACTGTGATCCTGATGAGTGCCGTCGACGACGAAGCGATTCGTCATCACGCGACCAGGCTCGGAGCGGCGACCTTTATCGCCAAACCGTTTGACCGCGACGCCGTCTGCGCGGCCGTGAGGCGCTGTCTTACGCCCTTGCCCCAAGAAGCAGGCGTGAAGCGGCCGCGAGTCACGCTGAGGACGACCGCGGCTCAGCCGTTCGGTTCTTTCTGAGTCACAGCACCGCGGCCTTGGCCTACCACTCGATCACCGCCTTGAGCGGCAGGTGATCGGACGCTCGGCGCGCGAGAGGGCTCTTATGGGTCTTTACCTCCACAAGCGTGCCGGGCGGCCGGATCCAAATACGATCGAGCGCAAAGACGGGCAGCCTTGACGGGAACGTCGGCGGAGCCGGCGAGTGGCCGAAGGTCGCCTTGATCCAGTGTAACGGCCGTCCCCACAAAAACCATTCGTTGAGGTCTCCCATCAAGACGCAATGGGTCGTCCCGAACCGCGCGAGCAGCCGTTGCACCTGTACCCTGCGCTCGGCCGGCTTCAGGCCGAGGTGCGTGACGATGAGCTGCAGCATCTCGCCCTCACAGTCGAGGTCGGCATCGATCGCGCCGCGTGGCTCTCGGTCATGCAGACTCAAATCGACGCGCCGGACCGCCGTGATCGGACAGCGGGTCAAGAGCGCGTTGCCGTAATGCCAAGGATCCTGGAGCAGCGTCGGCCCGGCCACCGGGTGCAGTTTCGTCTCATCTGCAAACCACTGCAGCAATTCCAGCCCCCGATGCTCGCGTGAATTGACCTCCTGCAGGCCGATGATATCGGCATTCAATTCGAGAAGGACGCCGAGCACGCGGTCCGGATCGTACCGTCCATCCAACCCGCGGCATTCGTGAATGTTATAGGTCGCAATCGTCAGGCGCATGGCGCATGCATCGCGATTCGTGAGCCGTCACGTCGCAAGGTTCAGATGACGGATGTCCCGGCACTCTGTGTCGATCTTGATTCACGATGCTCGAATCACAGTTCACGAGTCACCCTCCTGCCCGCCTAGCCAACGGCGAAGGATCAGCGTGCCGGCGACGATGATCGACACGATGATGGCCAGCACCGTCACACTTCCGATGCCCGGATCGCGCACGGCCTCGGTGACCTGATCCACGAACAGCGACACACCGAGCAGACCGGGTAATTCGCCGATGATGCTCCCGATGAGGAAATCCCGGAACCGGATATGTGAAGCGCCGGCGACGAGGTTGACGATCGAGAACGGCGCGACCGGAATGATGCGAATCGCGATCACCGCCAGCACGCCCCGGCGGGCTAACCGATGGCTGATGGTGTTCAATCGTGAACCCGAGAGCCGCTTGACCGTGTTGTGCCCCACGACGTGACCGATGCCGAACGTCATGAGTGCGCTCAACGTCATCCCGAGAAACGAGTAGAGAAAGCCTTGCCACGCGCCGAGCGCAAGGACGGTGACGGCAATAAGCGCGGTGACGGGCATCACGACCAAGCCGCCGGCGAGAAAGGCCGTGACCGTCATGAACGGTGCGAGGGGGCTGTCTTTGAAGCGCTCGGCGTACTGAACGAGCAGCGGGATATCGAGCCACTCGCGCAGCGAGGTGTAACGCCAGGCGAGGGCAAGCACGACCAGCGCCAGAAGCACCGCGGCGCCGAGCACGACCTGTCGGCGTGCCGGCCGTCGATGGTCACGAGGCACCACCTGATCGGCCACCACGTCCGCATCCAAGGGACGGTCGGGGTCGATGATTTCGGCATCGGGAATCCAGGTGTCGACCTCGGCAGGGATGCAACTGTCGAAGATCTCCAACGTCCGTTCGCCTCCGGAGAGCGCGCTCACGGCACCGAGCAGCGAGCGATGCCGTGCGGCGGTCTCGGCTACTACCTCGGGCGACGTCCCGAGGTGTTCGGCAAGCAGCCGATGACGGAACCCCGCGATCGCCCGGCTCACCGTCTCGTCGCCACACGCTTCGACGGCGACATCGCATTCGGTGTCGAAGCCCATGGAGCGATTGCTCAAGTTCGCCGATCCAACGCGAACGAGCTCGTCATCGACGATCAAGACCTTGCTGTGAACGCTCAAGCATTGACCGTCCAAGCCGGGGACCCGTGGATAATACAGCTCCAAGCGCTGATGGCGGTCGGCGGCACGGAGGCGCTTGAGCAGACGGCCGCGCAGCACATCCATCGTATGCTGCTCCAGCCACCCGTCACTGTTCGGATGAAGCACGATGAGAATTTCCGGCCCATCGGGCTCCTCGATCCGGCGGCGGAGTTCCTCGCCGATGAGGCGGGACGTGAGATACTGCGTTTCGATGTAGAGATATCGCCGTGCAGCACGGATCGCATCGAGAAACAAATGCTCGACTTCACGCACCTCCGGCCGGCCGTTGTGAGCCGGCTCGGTGCGCGCGATCGCGACCTCGACGTTCCTGAAGTCGGGAAGCACATGCGGCGGCCACGGGTCCTGCGTCGACGGTTGTACCGGCGGTAGCCGTCGGCCCGTCGCGCGTGCCCACCGTTCGCGGGCCAGCTCGCCCAGCGCGTTCGCCGCCATTCCGTCGACCACGACTTGGACGTCGTGGAACGGCCGGCACGGCCTGCCATCGGGAAACCGTCGAAGCGGATGGCGAGGACGATGCTCGGGGGTATCCCACCGGCACTGGGCAAAGTCGAGGCCTCCGACAAACGCCAGCGCATCATCGATGACGACGACCTTCTGATGATGAGAAGCCCAGAGCGGGTGCTGCGCGTCCGTTGTGAAGTGCAGGCGCCGGCTGCTGCCCAGGTTCGACAGCGGCCACCATTCCCGCTCAAGCGCATAAATCACATGGAAATCCCACGTCAGGACGTAAACGTGCAGGCCGCGACGTCGAACGACGAGCGCCCGAAGAAACTCACCGAGGCCCACCGGCAGTCCGTCCGACTCCTCACCATCCTGCAAGCGAATCCGCGTGTCGAAGTCCCACCCGAGAATCACAATTCTCCGCTCGGCCCGTACGGCGGCAACCCGAAACGCTTGGAAGTATGCGGCCCCGTCGATCAGGAACGCGGCACGGTTGGCCGGCTCCATTCGCCAACAGTTCCGTCCGGGCATGAGTGTCCGCGGAGAGATGCGAAGACAGGGGTCAATCAAGAGCAGCTCTCGGCATGCAGGGGTGCGGGAACGATCGCGGGCGGTTGTGTCGCCATGGCTGTTGGATACAGGCAGCAGAGCAGTCGCAAGCGACGCACTACATGCATGTATCGTAAACGTTGACACGCCCCGTCTTTAGTGCAGATAGCAGAGGCGCCGTGTCGGCGGCAGGATGACAATTGGGAGTGCTGTGTGATGAGTGCTGAGTCATAACGTCGGGAACTGGCCGCTCGAATTATGAAGCGTCTTCTTTGCTCCGCGTCTGTCACTCATCACTCAGCACCCAGCACCCAACACTGTTATTCGGGAACGCAGCACTGTCTGAGCGACCAATGGACGCCTACGCGCTTTGGCCGAATCTATGCTCGAACGGGAGAGCCGGTTGGCGTAGCCGCCGCTTCGCTGCCGGTGATGCTCGTGCATGGCCTGGTCGTGTCGAGCCGCTATATGGTTCCAACGGCAGAGCGACTTGCGGGATCGTATCGGGTCTTTGCCATCGACTTGCCGGGGTATGGGAAGAGCGACAAGCCCTCCGTGCGCTTGTCGCTTGCAGAGCTGGCGGATGCGATCGCGGAGTGGATGGATCGACAAGGATTCGCGCGGGCTGACTTCATCGCGAACTCGTTTGGCTGCCAAGTGCTGGCCGAATTCGCCGTTCGGCACGCCGATCGCGTCAGCCGATTGGTGTGGCAAGGGCCGACGATCGATCCCGCGGCCCGAACTCTCTGGCAACAACTGCGGCGGCTCCTTAAGAATTCGCGGCGCGAGTCGCCACGGTTAGGATGGATCACGTTGCGCGACTATCTGGCCGCCGGGCCTCGCCGTGTTGTGCATACGGTCCGTATCGCGCTGGCCGATCGCATCGAGGGGAAGCTTGCGCACGTGAAGGCGCCGGTGCTGGTCGTCCGCGGGGAGCGCGATCCGGTCGTGACACAGAAATGGGCGGAGACCGTCGTGCGTCTGCTTCCCCGCGGGCAACTCGCGGTGATGGCGGGCCTCGCTCATACGATCAACTATACGGCGCCTGACCGGTTCGTTGAGGTCATTCGACGTTTCTTGAAACGTTGAGAGGACGATGATCAAAGAGCCGCCGTATCTCGCCGATTTCGACTCCGCGCTGGGGATGCTGCGCGCGCTGTCGCGGTACCTTCGTGGCGAAGATTTCCCCATGCTCGGCGCCGTCCCGCGATGGAGTGGCCCCGCGATGCGAAGCCTCGGCAAGCTGGTGAACCGCTTGCCCCGTTGGGCCGCCGAGCAGGTCTATATTTGGAGCGGGTGGCTCGAAGCGATCTCCGCGAGGCAGATCGATGACATCGATCAGGACGCGATGGCCGAGTGGATCGTGAGCTGCTATCCCAGGCGGCGGTATCCCGCCGTCGTCATCGGCTCGGCCAACGGCGCGGCCACGCACTTGTGGGCGGCACTCGGTATCCCGTGGCTGCCGCAGACCGTGCTCGTGCCGGTGGCCCGCTCCGGTATTGCGCCGGATGAACCACAACGGGAGTTTGAATGGGGACGGCGCCATGCCGCCCGCGTCTTGTCGCGCAACCCGGCGCTGCAACTCCATCACATGCACGATCCCGTGCAGGATCGGCTGATGGTCCAGCGCATGAGCTACTTTCGCTTCAAGCGTCTGGCCCTCGGCCCGAGTTACGAGCGGTTCTTGAAGGAATGCTTGGAGCCTGGTGGGACGATCATCACCTGCGAGTGCACGCTGACCTGGCCGGTGACCCAGCGCGCCGAGCGGGACCTCTTTCAGTTCGGTGCGCTGGGCGGGGCGACCATCGAAGAGATGCACTGCGGGGGACCGCGCGTGGCGGAGTACCTCGAGCGCCATGGTTCCGGACACCGACGGTGGCACCCGCTGGCAGTGAGCCGGTGGGCACCGGAGGCCGAATGGGGATTTGAACCGGCCCTGTTGGACGACATTCTCCGCCTGGCCGCCGAGCAAGGCTGGCAGGTTCGTCGCCTGCTCTTTGAGCAACCGGAAACCGTGAGTGGGCTCGTCGCCGACCTGTACACCTGGTGGAACGAGCGACGCAGGATCCGAGATCGACGGCTGATCGTTGAGTCATTCATCTTGATGGAACCGTACTGGACGGTACGGACGGGCTCGGTGCCGTTCTGGATGGTGTTCAACAAGCAGCCGTCGCTCGAAGCGTTAGAACGGTACCTGAGCGATCGCGTCTTCGATGAAATCTATCTGATGCTCTTCTCGCACGGCGTCGATTCCATCGGCCTGGTCCCGATCCGTCGGTGGCGGGACACGCTGGCCCGCGCGAGACGACGAGGCGCATTCCTCGGGGGCGATGAGCGAGCGTTTCCTCGCGACTTCGCGGTCTACAGCCGATACCATCAGGCGCTTGTGAGAACGATCAAGGCGCGCTATCCCTTTCCGCCGCCGTTGACTCTTGCAGATCTCGACGTGGTCGTTCGGGGATGGGACTCCTATGGCGTTCGGTGGACTCGCGCGGCGTAACTGGAAGGATTGACCCATGCAGCCCCTGCAACTCGGACGAGTGACGCGCGGTGTCTTGTCTCGGCTCGCGGTTCATGTGCCGCCGCTCGTTCGGTGGTTGCCGGTTGGTGACTCGTTGGTCGCCGAATATCACCCGAGCCTCCACCGCGCCGGTGAACGTGATTTGTTGGTGCTCCTTCCGGGCATCGGTGATATGCCGCGAGATTTTTCTCGGTGGGGCTTCATCGAAGAATTGCACGGACGCGCGTTTCCCATGGATGTCGTCGCCGTCGATACCCATTACGGGTACTACGCGCGCCGCACAGTCATCGAGTGTTTGCATCGTGACGTGATGAGGCCCGCCGGGCGCGTGTACCGGCGTATCTGGCTCGGCGGCATCTCGCTCGGCGGCTTCGGCGCGCTCTATTACGCCTCGCACTATCCCCACGACATCACCGGAGTGATCGCCATGGCGCCGTTCCTGGGCGGCGGCCCCTGCTGGAAGAGATCGCTCGGGCCGGCGGCCTCTTGCGTTGGCAGCCTCGCCCTGAAGAGCGGGATGAGATTCGTCGGCTATGGAGCTGGCTCAAGGATTACGGGGTCGCGGGTCGCGTTCAACCGTCGCTCATGTTGGCGTACGGCGACCGTGACACGTTCGCCATGGCTCATCAGCTCTGGGCCGTCGTGCTGCCGGGCGAGCGCGTCTTTGTCGAGCCGGGCGGCCACGATTGGAAGACCTGGCGCCGACTCTGGGACCGGGTCGTCCAATCGCGTCCCTTCGCGTTGCATCGTGAGCCGGCGACGTGAGCGTGGTCACACGAGATGAAGCGCATCGAGTACCTGTCCGGCCCTGTCTCTTGGGACCATCAGGTAGTTCAAGTGCGTGTAGGTGGGATCGCCTTCGATTCTTGGCTTGGCGATCAGACCGTCGCGCGTGATGATGAAATACGAATAGCCGAGCGGATCCAGCAGCGTGTGAAGCGCCGGCTCGGTCAAGCCGCGCAGGACCTCGCAGATGATGATCGGGCGATCCCGTTCAAGACAGCGCCTGGCGCCGCGTAGCACCTTGTCCTCGGTACCCTCGGTATCGATCTTCATAGCGTCCGGACCACAGCCGTGTTCGGCGGTAAACGAATCGACGGTCACTCCCGACACCGTGATGGTCTCGGCGGGTTCTCTGAATCCAGGCAAGGTCGACGCTTCTGTCGGAAATTGTCCTTTCGGAACGAAGAGCCGAAGGTCACCTTCCCGGTCGCTCACCGCATACGGAAATGTCTGAACGTTCGAGGCGCGATTCAAACTGATGTTGCGTCGCAACCGATGATAGATGCGGGGCACCGGCTCGAACGCGTAGACCGATCGCGACGGATCCTGTACGCCGGCCATGATGGCATAAATTCCCGTATGACTTCCGATATCGAAGACGGTGCCCACATGCGGCAATAACCGCGCAAAGAGATCGAGCGTCTCGCCGCCATGGGTCTCGGGACCTTCGGCTTCGAGATGCATGGCATTCCAATCATCCGTTCTTTCCAACACGAGCTTCGAACGGAATGACGGGATTCGTGGACTGAACAGACCAAAGAGATACGAGTGCGAATTGATCACATGGGCGGGGAGCATGCGGACCGCGCCATGCGGCATCCGTCGGAGTGCCGCACGCAAGAGCGGCTTGAACGGGCGTAGAACGGTTCTCGCGACCCGATCGTCACTGACGGTTCGATGACGTGTCTGCATCCGCTCTTGTAGAGCGAGAATGACACGATGAAAATCGGCAGCGGGCCTACGCTCATTCCCGCCTCCAACCATCCGTCCCGCTCGCCTCGATCCAGATGAGCGGAGCCATCGGGGTGAACTTGCGCACACTCGAATCAGTGCGGACGTGAGCGCGAGACGAAGGGCGAGCGCTATTCATGGTTCCGACATTCAAAAAGCGGACGACGACGCAATGGCGCTCGCTTATCGTTGACTTAAAAGTTCGATGATCTTCCAACCTTTTTTAGCGACGCGCGCCCTGTACGGTTTGGCTCCTCGGTATGCTCATCACGCGGCACGGCATCGGTACATGCTTTGCACCCGTCGTTTAACCATAGCATTCCGGCCCTGGCGCATCCGTCGCCTTTTGATGGCCGACACTGCGTCGAGTATCGGGGCCCGCCGAACCACGGCTGCTTGCTTGGGTGTCTGTTGTGAACCAAGTCGTTCTCATCGCCCTACGCAGACCCTTCACCTTCGTCGTGATGTCCATCCTCATCATGATATTCGGAACGCTGACCGTTCTCCATATGCCGACCGACGTCTTGCCGAATATCACGATCCCGGTCACCTCGGTGGTCTGGATCTACTCGGGCCTACTGCCGCAGCAGGTGGAGGGGCGCATCACGTATCTGTTCGAGCGCTTCCTGACCTCGACGGTGGAAGGCATCAAGTACATCCACAGCAACTCCTACTTCGGGAGCAGCATCACGAATATTTATCTGCAGGACGGAGTCAATGTGGGCAGGGCCGAAGCGGACATCACCGCGATTGCTCAGACCGTCGTCAAGGCGCTGCCGCCCGATATTTCGCCGCCCATGATCATGCGTCTCGCGCCCTCCTCGATCCCGGTGGCCATGCTCGAAGTCAGTGCGGACAACATGACGCCGGGGGAGCTCTTTAACCTCGCCTACATGCGTATCCGTCCCCTGCTCGTGACCGTCAACGGCGCGATCCTGCCACAGCCATACGGCGGCCAAGCCATGCAAGTCATGGTCAACCTCGATCCACGGAAATTGCTTGCACGTCATCTCACGCCGGCCGACGTGCACACGATCCTCAGCCGGCAATACCGGGTGCTCCCGACCGGCGACATCAAGATCAAGTCGACGGACTGGATTGTCCAGACCAACGC
Organism: Nitrospira sp. Vd2; assembly: GCF_979581665.1. Taxonomy (NCBI): domain Bacteria; kingdom Pseudomonadati; phylum Nitrospirota; class Nitrospiria; order Nitrospirales; family Nitrospiraceae; genus Nitrospira; species Nitrospira sp. Vd2. Next base: position 51,991 of record NZ_CEFZSK010000038.1, read on the forward strand.
TTCGCCGATGAAGATTCATGATTTTGCCAGCATTCCGATCAAGCGAGAAGGTAACGCGTTCGTTTATCTATGCGACGTCGCCACGGTGCAGCTCATGGGGCGGGTGCAACAGAATGCGGTGTTGGTGAAGGGCAAGCAGATCGTCATCATTGTGGTGATGAAGAGCACCGAGGCGTCGACGTTGGCGGTGGTGGATGGGATCAAGAAGATGATTCCGAGGGCTCAGCAAATCGTCCCGGAGGGCGTGAAGATCCGGCTCCTCGACGATGCCTCGACGTTCGTCAAGGACGCCATTGCGGACGTGTTGCATGAAATGCTGACCGCCGGCGCCCTGGTGGGTCTCATCGTGCTGCTGCTGCTCGGCTCATGGAGGGCCACCGTCATCGTGTGGACGTCGATCCCTCTGTCGATCCTGACCGCCCTCATCGGCCTGCATTGGCTCGGGGAGACGATCAACGTGATGACGTTGAGCGGTTTGGCACTGGCCGTCGGTATCCTGGTCGACGATGCCACCGTGATGATCGAGAACATCGACCGCCATATCGAGATGGACAAGGCGCTCGAGCCCGCGATTATCGATGCCGCGAATCAGATCGTGGTCCCGACGCTCGTCGCCACTCTTTGCATCGCCATCGCCTGGTTCCCCCTCTTCGGCCTCGGCGGCGCCTCCGGCTATCTGTTCAAGCCCATGGCGGAGGCGGTCATGATCGCGATGCTCGCTTCCTTCATCCTGTCGCGCACGCTCGTGCCCACCATGGCGAAATACATGATGAAGAGTCACCATAGCGGCGCATCATCCGACAGCGCCGCGGCATGAGGTGCCGGCAAGGACCAGGCGGGCTTCAGATCGAGGACGAACCTGCTCGTGCACCAGGCCGGTAATGCCTCGGACGCATCAATTGCCCGGCAGACCCGCTCGATCGCTCGATCGAGTGCCTGATCGCCGAACATACCTCCATTCGCCAAAAGGACGCGGTCGGGCGTTACAAGGCCCGCATGAACGCGACGAGCGCGGTCTTCTCTTCACGATTGAGCTGGAGGCCGCCGACGACGTTAAAGAATTCGACGGTGTCTTCGAGCGTCAGCAAGCGACCATCATGGAAATACGGCGGCGAGTCCTTGATGCCGCGAAGGACGAAGGTCTTGATCGGCCCATCTCCCTGCGCACCGAATCGCTCGAGCTTCAGGTCGTGCATCTGATGGTCGGTGTACGCGGGCGGTTTGTGGCACGCCGCGCATTGCGCTTTTCCAAAAAACAGCTCCTCGCCCTTGATCTCCTGCTCGGTGGCCTTCGCGCGGTTCAGCCGACCCGTCATCGGATTCAGTTTCGGGGCCGGCGGAAAATCGATCATGTTCTGCATCTGCGCCATATGCGGGACGAGTAGACGATCGATCGGCACCATCCCTTTTTTTGCCGCCCGGATGTGATCGCCGTTGAAGTACGCCGTGCGTTGCTCGAACTCGGTAAAATCCTCGACCGATCGAATGCTGCGCTTCGAGCCGTGGATCTGCTGGTTGAACATGCCGCGAAGACTGACAGTATCGAGGCGCAACCGGTCGAGCTGGGGACGGGTGTCGGGATTCAAGTGAAACTGCCCGGTCGTATGGAAGTTGACATGGCAATCGAGACACGCCACGCCTAAGCTCGGCTTGGTCGACTTGCGATCCGGCGTTCCATTGAACTCTTCTTGCGGCAACTGCATCACGAGCATCCGAAGGCCATCCAACTGGACCGGTGTCACCAGTCCCCGGAAAAGGCGATCGAAGTTCTCCGCACTTAACACCTCGCCTTGCGACACGTCGCCAAGCTCGGGATGCGTCGTTAAAAAGATCGGCGGCGGAAATTCCGGCAGGAAACAGTCCGGGAGATCGAACTCGACGTCGAACCGCTCCAGCCGTGGAAATTGCTTGGTCTGAACTTGCGGAAATACTTGCCCGCCCACTTCCTGTTTCACATGGGGCAAGCGGTCGAATCCGGCCGGGAACAGCTGCTTGCTCTTGATGTCGTCCGCCTCCATCTGTCCCAGCTTCTCCCAGGTCAGGCCGCTCTTGAGCTTCACGGTCGGGCCGATCGGTTGCGACTTGCCCTTTGTCATCGTCACGCCCGGCTTCGACTCGCATCCGAGATCATAGCGCTCTTGAAGCAGGTGCTTTTGTCTATTCATCACCTTCGGCTTGTCGGCGAGATCTTTTGCCATCACCTCTTCAGCGATCTTGTAGGCGTCCTGCCCGGGCGGGGCGCCGAAGAGGTCATGGGAGAAGTCCACTCCGTCAAAGCCTTTCCGTTTGGTCTCGGCGATGTCGGCCGCAGCGGATTCCTTTGATTGGGCTGCGGCGCGGGGCTCATGGCGCGGTTCGGCAGCTCTCAGGTGGCCGGTCCACCACAATATGGCGGTGGTTCCGACGGCGAGGAGAACGGACAGTAATGCTTTCGCGTTCGGCATAGCGTTCCTCTCGTGCGCAGTGTGCAATCGCGCTCTGAGGGTACCTGGAGTCGAAGAGTGGCGACTATCCGAAGCGCGGGCGTACAGATGTCAGTGGAGAAGGATCGGAAACCAGGCGCGAAAGATCGTGGCCAACGCGGCCCTTCCTACAGTAGGGGGCAAAACGGTGGAATCGGCCGTGCAATTGTCTTCAGGTCAACGCGACCGTGCAGTTTAAGTTTAAAGAGTTCCTCACTCGTTACGTCCCGACTCACGGGCCAGCCCGGCGCCATACGCTCTTGAAGAGGCCGACTGCGGCGGTGTTCCGTCGAATCACCTCGTCGGCAAAACCCCGGCATGAGGAGCCCCGTCCGGCTGATGGTCGTGGCGCTTCTGTTCCGACACCATAGGGCCCAGGCCTCAATCAGGGAGGGTCAAGGATGAAAATGGTGGCACCGTATCCCGTCAAATCATTCGATCTCCACAGCCTGAACGGTATTTCGAATCCGACACTGGAGATGCACCTGAAGCTGTATGAAGGGTATGTGAAGGCGACCAATGACCTCGTGGCGCGCATTCGCGAATTTTTAAAGGATGGCAAAGTCGACCAGGAGGAAATGCCGGCCTATTCCGAGCTGACGCGCCGGCTGGGATTCGAATACAACGGCATGGTGCTCCATGAATATTACTTCGAAAACTTGACGCGCGGCGGATCGAATGAACCAGGTCGGGACTCAGGGTTTCGCAAAGCGGCGGAAGAGAGCTTCGGCAGTTATGACGTCTGGAAGGCTGATTTCATCGGCGTGGGGAAGATGCGCGGGGTCGGTTGGGCGATCTGCTATCTGAACCCCGCGAACGGTCGGCTTTCCAATCATTGGATCACGCTGCACGAGATCGGCAACGTGGCGGGATTCGTGCCGGCGCTGGTCATGGACGCCTGGGAGCATGCCTTCATTTTGGATTACGCGCCGTCGCAACGGGCGGAGTACATCGAAGCGTTCTTCTCGAATGTCAATTGGCGGGCAGTCGAGGAGCGGCTCAATGCGCGCCCGGCCTATGCGAGAGCGGGATGAAAGGACGTGATGAGTGTGAGTGCTGGGTGAGCATTCTTAGCGCTCTTTAACTCAGCACTCAGCACTGAAGCATTGTTATGCGTTACCTTGCATTGGCCGCAGATTACGACGGAACGCTGGCGCACGACGGAAAGGTCGATTCAGCCACGGTCGAGGCGCTGGAGCGATTGATCGCGTCCGGCCGACGGCTCATCCTCGTGACCGGCCGCGAGTTGGACGAGCTGATCAGTATCTTTCCGGCGATCGAATTGTTCGAGCGCGTGGTCGCGGAAAACGGCGGGCTGCTGTATCGTCCGGCCACGCGCGAGCATACCGTCCTGGGGCAGGAGCCGCCGAAGGCATTTGTCGACGAGCTCCGGCAACGTGGGGTGCAGCCGTTGTCGGTCGGGCGGTCCATTGTCGCCACCGTGCATCCCAACGAAACGACCGTGCTCGAGGTGATCCGCGATCTCGGGTTGGAATTGCAGGTGATCTTCAACAAGGGATCGGTGATGGTCTTGCCGGCGGGCGTGAACAAGGCGAGCGGCTTGATGGCGGCGCTCCGCGAGCTTACTCTCTCGCCGCACAACGTCGTGGGCGTCGGCGACGCCGAGAACGACCACGCCCTGCTCAAGCTGTGTGAATGCGGGGTGGCGGTGTCGAATGCCGTCGCCACGTTGAAAGAGACGGCGGACTGGGTGACCGAGGCCGATCATGGCGCAGGCGTGGCCGAATTGATCCGAGCGCTGATCGAGGATGATCTGGCACGGCTTGCGGGCAAGCTGACCCGTCACCATATCACGATCGGCCATCGGGACAACGGCGACGCCGTCACGTTCGTGCCCTATGGCACGAATCTCTTGATCGCGGGATCTTCGGGGAGCGGGAAGTCGACGGTCGCGACCGGATTGCTCGAGCGGCTTGGTGAACGAGGCTATCAGTTCTGCATCATCGATCCGGAGGGCGACTACGAAGGGTTCGAAGGGCCCGTCGTGCTCGGTACCAGTGACCGGCCGCCGACCGTCGCCGAGGTGCTCCAGGTGCTTGAGACTCCCGACGCGAACGCCGTGGTGAATCTCGTCGGCCTGCCGCTCCAGGACCGCCCGACGTTTTTCGTGGGTCTCCTCCCGCGACTCCAGGAGCAGCGCGCGAAGACCGGCCGGCCCCATTGGATTCTTGTCGACGAAACCCATCATCTGCTGCCGTCCGGCTGGGACCCGGCGCCCTTGGCGCTCTCGCAAAAGCTTGCGGGCATGATGTACATCACCGTCCATCCGGATCATGTCGCCAATCCCGTGTTGGAAAGCGTCGACCTCATCCTGGCCCTGGGCGAGAACCCAGAGGAGACGATCAAGTGGTTCGCGACGGCGATGGGGCATCGCATTCCTTCTATCGAACCCGTGGAATTGAAGCCGGGCGAGGCATTGATCAGCGCCAGGCCGTGGAGGGAACCTCCCTCGAAGATCCACATCGCGCCGAGCAAGTTGGACCGTCGCCGTCACCAGCGCAAGTATGCGGAAGGGGAGCTGCCGAGCGAGCGCAGTTTTTATTTTCGCGGTCCGGACGGCAAGTTGAATTTACGTGCTCAGAACTTGATCCTGTTCATGCAAATCGCGGATGGCGTGGACGATGAGACGTGGCTCTACCATCTTCGGCAAGGCGACTATTCGCGGTGGTTTCGCGACGCGATCAAAGATGAAGTCTTGGCCGAGGAGGCGAAGCGCATCGAATCACGCCATGACGTGCCGGCGGCGGACAGCCGCCGGTTGATGCGGGGCGTCATCGAACGCCATTACACGATTCCGGCGTGACGGGATCAAGCCGAGCTAGGGTGAGTGGCGAGACCGTGAGCAACAAGTGTTCTTGATCCATCAAGCCGCTTTGCAGTGAAAGCCTGCCCTCAGTGAACCGAATTCGCTCATCGTTCGTGTCGCGGAAGCTGCTCATGCTGACGGCTCTAACTTGCGCGTTCATGATCGGCGGTCCGGCCGACGCTCACGCCTCCGGCAAGTGGGTCAAGCGCGCTCCATTCCCGGAGCCATCGGAGGAACTCGTCGGGGCTGCGGCCGGCGGTACGTTGTATGTGTTCGGCGGGCTCGCGCCCGGATGGGTCCCTCAAGGCCTCGTGTACGAGTATGATTCGTCAACCGACAAGTGGACGAAGAAACAGCGGATGGCCTTGCCGGCGCATCATGTGGCGTTCACCGAGTTGAACGGGAAGCTGTACGCGTTCGGCGGCTTTGTTCTGCCTGAGTCCGGCCCGCCCGCATGGGTCCCGATCAATCACGCGTGGGAGTACGATCCAACCGCGGACACCTGGAAGGCCTTGGCTCCTATGCCGACGAAACGCGGCTCGGCGGTGGCCGCTACGGTGAACGGCAAGATCTACGTGATCGGAGGCGCTGCGGGTCATCGCGCGCTGGGGACGGTGGAAGAATACGACCCGAAGACCAATGCCTGGCGTGAGCGCGTCTCGATGCCGACCGCGCGCAATCATGCGGCGGTTGGTGTCGTGAACAACAGGATTTACGTCATCGGCGGTCGGCTCAGCAGCGCTTTCATTTTCAACGCCAGCAACACGAACGTTGTCGAGGAATACGACCCGGTGACCGACCAGTGGGGGACGGTAAAAGCTCGGATGCCGACGCAGCGAAGCGGGGGCGCGTGGGGCGTGCACGGCGGGCGAATCTACGTGGCCGGCGGAGAGCACCAGGACGGCCAGCTGATGGCCGCGTTTCGCGCCCTCGAAGCCTATGATCCGACCACGAACACGTGGAGCCAGTTACCGATGATGCCCATACCGCGGCACGGATTGGCCGGCGCGGTCGTTGGCGATCGGTTGCATCTCGTGAGCGGCAATGTTCAATCGGCCGGGATCCCAGGGATGCATCTCGATACCGATTCACATGATGTGTTCGAGTTCGCCGACCGCTGATCCGCACCCGGCCGGCGGTGCAGCGAAAGGCCCGAAGAGCTTTCCGCTGGCTCGCGATAGTCGGAAGATACGAGAGAGGGGCGTACCCTCTTGCCGGCACGGCTCAAAACGGAGCGTCACGGATTCGTGACGCCGGGCGCCTCTGCACTCAGCGCGCCTGCGCGACGGCCGGGTCCTGGGGGAGCTTCTCCAGCTCGCTGATGACTGCTTTGACGGCCGGATGCTCGCTTCCGAGAATCTTCTCGCGAATCGCGAGCGCACGCTTGAGCGCCGCCTCGGCCTGCCGCTGATCTCCGAGCGCCGCATAGGCGACGCCCAACCTCGCCAACGTCGCCGCGACCGACAGATTGTCCGAGCCGAGCGTCTGCTCACGAATGAGGAGGGTCTTCTCGAGGAGGGGCACGGCCATGGCCGGGTGGCCTTGGCCCACATAGAGACCGGCGGTCCGCTCAAGGCTGATGGCGGCACGCGGGTCAGCGGGTGACCTGACGGATGACTCGGATAGAGACGCCGTCTCGGGGGCCGACCAAGACGGTGTGACGTAAAGGAATGCCAAGACGACGTACAGAATGAATGGTTTCATACGATGAAAAAGGTCAGCCCCACTCCATCGTAAAAGCAACGAAAGTGCCGCTCGCAGCCCCACGTATCTTCAACAGGGTCGGCGACCAGGAATGTCAAAGGCGAGCGGCACCGCACGTCTCGCACTGCGCGGTTTTGGAGGAACGTGGAACTCGTCCTTTAGCCGATCGCCGTGACCATCATGTGAATAATGCCGATGATCGGCTCCGGATAGACGCCGATGGCGATGAGCAAAAGGGTGAGGGCTGCAAGAGAGAGCGTCCCCATCCAAGCCGTTCCGCCCTGCGACTGAGCCTGCATGGTCGCCTGCACCGGCTGCGGCTCTGCCGCCATCACGACGATGACCCGCAAATAGTAGAACAGCCCGATGACGCTGTTGACGGCGAGGAGAATGACGAGGAGCCACAAGCTGGCATCGGCACCAGCGGCAATCACGTAGAACTTACCCAGAAATCCCCCCGTCAGCGGGATGCCGGCGAGTGAGAGCAGCATGATCGTCAACGAGGCGGCGAGCCAGGGCCTGCGCCAGAAGAGCCCTCGATACTCTTCGAGCGAGTCGGCATCCCGGCCGGGGACCGAAAGCTCGATGACGACGCCGAACGCCCCGATCGTCATGATGAAGTACACGATCAGATAGAACGTCACGGCCTCCACGGCCAGTGGGCCGGCAGCCAACAGTGCGACGAGCAGATAGCCGAGGTGCGCGATCGAGGAGTAGGCCAAGAGGCGTTTGAGGTTGAGCTGGAGCAGGGCGAGCAGGTTCCCCGCGAACATCGACAGGATCGCAATTGAACTCACGATGATCCAGACGGCGGGATAGTGGAGGGCGCCGAGCGTGTAGACGTAACGCAGCAGCACGGCGAAGATCGCGCCCTTGGACACCGTGGCGACGAAGGCGGTCACCGGCGCCGGCGCGCCTTCATAGACATCGGGCGTCCACATATGGAACGGCACGACCGCGAGCTTGAATCCGAGCGCGGTGAAGATCATCGCCATCCCGGTAAAGAACACGGCCGGGCTGACAGCGGGGGATTCGACGGCCTCGGCGATCCCGGCAAACGTCATCGTGCCGGTCTCGAAATACAGCAGCCCCATCCCGAAGAGCAGGAACGCCGACGAGGCGGCGGAGAGAATCAGATATTTGATTGCGGCTTCAATCGGCCGCGAATACGTCCGGAGATACCCGATCAAGGAATAGAGCGACACGCCGATCAATTCGAGCCCAAGGAACAGAGCGACGAAATGACTCGCGGCTACGAGCACCGCGGCTCCCAGCCCGGCGAGCACGAAGAGGACGTAAAACTCTTCGACCTCTTCCCGCTGCTCATGTTGCCGATCGAGATAGCCATAGGACAAGGTCACGACCAGCGCCGTGCCGACGAGGATCAGCGCCATGTAGAACAGCGCGTAGTGGTCGATCATCAGCAAGTCGGTGACCTGACGCGGTGCGACTGTCGCGGCGAGGGGCAGGCTGAGCAGCGCGAGACCACACGCGCCGCCGGCGAGCCACGCGGCAAGTGCGTGCCGCCGGACGAACGCGACCACGACCATCGTGATCACCGCCATGCCGGCAAGGATGAGGATGGGGAGCAGAGCGATGAAATCGGCGACTTGCATCTTACCGTTCGACCATGACGGGTGATGTGAACGGCGCTTGAAGCCGCGCCTGAATCCGATTGAGCGCGGGCTCCGCTGTCGAGAGGACCGGCTGCGGATAGAGGCCGAGCCAGACTTGCACAACGATCATGATCGCGAACGCCGCGGTCGCCACGGGTGACAGATCGGGAACAGGCTGGCGCTCACGTGTTGGTCCATAAAAGGCACGCTGGATGAGCGCCAAGGCATAAATCGTCGCGGCCACGATCCCAAGTGTGGCGAGCACCGTCCCCAGCGCGGTGACTTGGAACGACCCGATCAGCACCAGAAACTCGCCGACGAAATTCGCGAGACCCGGCAAGCCGAGCGACGCGATCGCAAAGAACAGCGCGATGGCGGCCAACCGAGGCATCGTGGCCCACAGGCCGCCCATTTCTCTGGCGTCGCGCGTGTGCAGCCGTTCCTGTAATGCGCCGACGAGCATGAACAACGCGCCCGTACTCACGCCGTGCGCGAGCATCTGCATCGCCGCGCCTTGGAGCGCCACGGTGTTCCACGCGTAGATGCCGAGCAGGACGAAGCCGAGGTGGCTCACGCTGCTGTAGGCGACCAGACGTTTGAGATCGCGTTGCGCGAACGCCAGGACCGCGCCGTACAGAATGCCGATCACGGCCAACGACATTGCGATCGGCGCGAAGGCGAACGACGCGTCGGGGAACAGCGGGACCGCGAATCGCAGCAAGCCGTACGCACCGGTCTTCAACAGCAAGCCGGCGAGAAGAACGCTTCCACCGGTCGGCGCTTCGGTGTGTGCGTCGGGCAACCAGGAATGAACGGGGAACGCCGGCAGCTTGACGGCAAAGGCGGCGAAGAAGCCGAGCATCAACCACATCCCCGTCCGAGAGGACACCCGAGTGTCGCCCAGCGCGGCGGCATCGAAGGTCAGGACGTGCGTCTGCTCGAAGTGAAGGAAGGCCAGCCCGACGATCGCGATGAGCATCAGCAAGCTGCCGGCCTGCGTGAACAGAAAGAACTTCAGGGCCGCATAGGTTCTGTGTTCGTGGCCCCAGATGCTGATCAGGAAGTACATGGGGATGAGCATGACTTCCCAGAAGACGAAAAACAGGAACAGATCCATCGACAGAAAGACGGCGATCGTCCCGGCGATCACCCAGAGTAGATTGAAATGGAAAAACCCGATGCGTTCCCGAATCTCCGTCCACGAGGCGACGATCGCCATCAGGCCGAGGAAGGCGCTCAGAAGGATCAGCAACAGGCTGATGCCATCCATCGCAAGATGGCCGGTCACGCCCCATCGCGGGATCCAGGATCCAGTCCATTCGGCGAGCCATGTCCCAGCGGGAGTGGGACGATCGCCAACGGCGATCCAGACGCCGGCAGCGATCAGGAGATCGAGCGCCAGCGCCCCGCATGCAATCCACCGGGGCCAGCGCGGGCCGCGCTGCTCGGCGATCCAGGCCACCGGCCCGGCGAGGAGCGGAATCAAGATCAGCGACACGAGCATCATGGTTGTGACCACCACAAGGCAACGGCGATCATCGCCACCGAACCGCCGGCCATGGCGGCGGCGTACCAGCGCACGCGCCCTGTTTGGGTTTCCTGGAAGCGGAGCGACAGAAGGCGGCTGAGATCTGCAATCCCCGAGAAGAGCCGGTCGACCACATCGGCCCGGTTCACCTCGGCCAGCCACAGGAACGGCCTGACGAAAAGGCGCTCATACAGTCGGTCGAATCCCCAGCCCTGGAACCAGAAGCGCGACGCGGCGGCGTTCAGGCGAACCTGCGCGACGCGTTCCGCAAGATCGGGCCGAGCGAGGAAGAGGACGTAGCCGAGGAGAATGCCGGCCAGCGCGACGAGCATGACCGTCAATTGCTCCAGCGATTCGGTGGCCTCGATTCCCTCGAGAGGTGTTGGCGCCGGCAGGGCTGTCTCGATGAAGTCCCGGAAGAGCGTGACGTGCCCGAGCGAGCCGGGCATCTCGAGGAATCCCGCAGTCAACGCGAGTCCTGCCAGGACGAGCAGGGGCAGCCGCATAGGGAACCCCGGCCGGCCGTGCGGCACCGTTTTCATCTCGCCAAAAAAGACAAGGAAGACCAGCCGGGCACTATAGACGGCCGTGATGAAGGCGCCGAGAAGACCGGCGGCCCACAACCATCGCGCGCCGCTCGATGAGGCCCACGCTTGCCACAGAATCAAGTCCTTGCTGTAGAAGCCGGCCGTTAGCAATGGAAGCCCGGCCAACGAGGCGGCCCCGATCAGGAAGGTCCAGAACGTCAATGGAAGTGCCTGCCGGAGACCGCCCATGCGAAAGATGTCGTGCTCCTCATGCAGCGCCAGGATGACCGCACCGGCGCCCAGGAACAGCAGCGCCTTGAAGAAGGCGTGCGTCATGAAGTGAAAGAGCGCCGCCGACCACGCGCCCACACCCAGCGCCAGGAACATGTAGCCGATTTGGCTCATCGTCGAATAGGCGAGCACGCGTTTGATGTCGCGCTGCACGAGCGCGCTCGCGGCGGCGAGCAGCAGGGTGGCCGCGCCGATCACGCCGACCATGAGCTGAACCGTCGGTGCCAACTCGTACAGGGTATGCAGACGTGCGATCAGATAGACGCCGGCGGTCACCATCGTGGCTGCATGGATGAGCGCGCTGACCGGCGTCGGACCCGCCATCGCGTCGGGCAGCCACGTCTGGAGCGGGAGCTGCGCCGATTTGCCGACCGCTCCGCCGAGCAGCAACGCCGTGACGAGGACAGCCGAAGTCGCACCGACCGGCCACTCGCGCGGCGCGCGGGCCAGAATGTCTTGAATGTGCAAGGTGCCGAAGTGCGCAAAGAGCAGAAAGAGGCCGACGGCAAACGCCGTGTCGCCGAGCCGGGTAACGATGAACGCTTTTTGCGCCGCGCGGCCGTTGGCGGAGTCTTCATACCAAAACCCGATGAGCAGGTAGCTGCACAGGCCCACACCTTCCCAGCCGAGGTAGAGCAGCAGCAGGTTGTCGGCGAGGACCAGCGTCAACATCGAGGCGACGAACAGATTCATGTAAGCGAAGAAGCGCCGGTATCCCCGGTCGTCTTGCATGAACTCCGAGGAATAGAGATGAATCAAAAACCCAACGAACGTGATGACGCCGATCATGACGAGCGAGAGCGCGTCGAGCTGAAAGCCGATCGCCGGATTGAAGCCGGAGGTGCTGATCCACGTCCACAGGACCTGCGTGTACCGGTTGAGTGGAGGCGGTGAGCTGAGATAAGAGCCGACCACCAGTCCAGTCAGCAGCGCAGACACGCCAACCGAGCCGACGCCGACGAGCGCGATGCCACGGTGAGACAGCCGCCCGCCGACCACCGCGAGGATCACGAATCCGGCGAGTGGAAAGGCGGGTATGAGCCAGAGAAGGTCAAGGATCATTTTCTATCATGTCCTCCCCACCCAAGGACTTGGCTGGAAAGAACGGCGCCTGCCGGAGACGGCCACCTTTCGCCGGCCAAGCGCTTCCTTTTCACCCGCCCTCCGCAGCCGCGCCAAGACGCGGCCCATCCGAACTCACCCTCTCATGACGCTCGCCGCATCGGTGTCAAGCGTTTTGAAGCGATAGTAGAGTTGCAGCAGCAACGCCAACGCGACCGACACCTCGGCAGCGGCGAGGGTGAGGATGAACATGAACATCACTTGGCCGTCGGGTTGTCCCCACCGCGCCCCCGCAGCGATGAAGGCGAGGCCGGCCGCATTCACCATGATCTCGACGGACATCAAGATGAACACCAGGTTTCGCCGCACGAGCAGGCCCACGAGCCCGAGCGCGAACAAGATTCCGGCCAGTATCAGCGCGTGTGTCGTCATCTTGGGTCCTTATTAATCTTTGAGGATGTTCAAAACGGTCTCCAGCAAGGCCGCAGGAGCGCGGCGACTGAGGCGTAGCCTCGGGGCTACGTCGCAGGGAGACGCGCGACGAGAACGCCGCTGGAGGCCGTTTTCAACATCCTGCTAACCCTTTCGCAAGCGCCGCCCCAAGTGATACGCGCCGATCAATCCAGGGAGTAACAACAAGGACGCCAGCTCCACGCCGATTACGTAAGGTCCGAAGAGGCTGATGCTGACCTGCTTCGGATTGATGGCGCCCGCAATGTCGCCCGGCGAGCCTTCGACGTTCATGGCCATGTAGATCAGCTCTCCAAGTAAGACGAGCGCGAGCATGGACGGTCCAACGTACATGCCGGGCTGGAGCCAGGCCCGTTCCTGCTCGATCGCCTTTGGCCCCAGATTCAGCATCATCACGACGAAGATGAACAGCACGATGATCGCGCCGGCATACAGGATGACCTCCAAGGCTCCGATGAACGGTGCCCCAAGGATGTAAAAAATCAGCGCGACGGCCAACAGCGAGACCGTCAGATACAGCAACGCATGGACGGCATCGACATGGGTGATGACCCGGAGCGTCGCCAGGACGGCTACGGTGGCGGCGATGTAGAAGATGAATTCCATGTTATGAACCGCTTCGTCGTTCACTCAGCGCTCAGCACTTTTCGCTCCGCACTGTTGCGCTTACGGCAGCAAGCTCCGGACATCGACCGGCGGTGCTTCGTGTTCGGCTTCGCCTTTGTCCTTCCCGCCGATCGTGACCCCCGAGACCCGGTAAAAGTTGTAGCCCGGATATTTGCCCTGGCCGGCGATCAGCAAGTGCTCCTTTTCGTACACCATGTTCGCGCGCTGGTACTCACTCATCTCGAAGTCCGGGATGAGCTGGATGGCATACGTGGGGCATGCTTCTTCGCAGTGCCCGCAGTAGATGCAGCGTGAAAAGTTGATGCGAAAGAAGGCCGGATACCGGCGGTCGTGCTCCTCGGGGTCTTCGGTCGCCTGGAGCGCAATGCAATCCACCGGACAGGCGACCGCACAGAGATAACACGCGACGCATCGCTCTTTGCCGTCCGGGTCACGGGTCAGCACGATCCGTCCCCGAAACCGAGGCGGGAGATACGGCTTCTCATCCGGATACTGAACGGTGATCGGGCGACGAAACGTGCGCTTGGCGACCACCCACAGTCCTTTGAGCGCGTCAAGAAAGGCTCGAATCAGAGTCATGGTCGGTGTCCAACGTTAGATGCATCTCGGCACACGGTTTAACTGATCAGCCAAAGCTTCACCATACCGGTCACCAGCACGTTCACCAACGTGAGGGGCAGCAAGACTTTCCAGCCCAGGGAGAGGAACTGATCGAACCGCAAGCGAGGCAACGTCGCGCGGATCAAAAAAAACACTCCCATGAAGAACAGCGTCTTGATGAGAAACCAGACCACGGGCGGAAGCCAGGGCCCGTGCCAGCCGCCGAAGAACAGGACGACGATCATCGCTGAAATCAACATCACGCCCGCGTATTCACCGACGAAGAACATCCCGAACTTCATGCCCGAATACTCGGCATGATAACCGGCGATGAGTTCGGTTTCGGCCTCAGGGATGTCGAACGGCGCACGGTGCGTCTCCGCCAGCCCGGCGATGAAGAAAATGATGAAGCCGAGAATTTGCGGAACGATGAACCAGTAGTCCCGTTGCGCCTCGACGATCTCGCGCAAATTGAAGGTCCCGGCGAGGATGACGACTCCCATGAGCGACAATCCCATGAAGACCTCATAGCTGAGCAACTGCGCGCTCGCCCGCATGCTCCCGAGGAACGGATACTTGCTGTTCGATGCCCAGCCGCCGAGGATGACGCTGTAGGCGGCCAACGAGGACATCGATAAGAAGAACAGCAATGCGATGTTGAAATCGACGACTGCGAGGCCCGGGCCGAACGGCACGACGGCAAACGACAGGAGCGTCGTGATGATGACCACCGTGGGGGCCAAGATGAACACCGGCTTGTCCGCGAAGGGCGGCGTCCAATCTTCCTTGAAGAAGATTTTGATCATGTCCGCGAGAGACTGGAGGATGCCGAACGGGCCGACGCGGTTCGGCCCGAATCGCTCCTGCCAGATGCCGAGGAGCCGGCGCTCTATCCAGATCGCGAGCGCGCTCAAGGTCAACACGCCGCCGAGGACGCTCATGATAAGGAGAAGGGTGGCCATCATTCGCTCAACCTGATTCGCCTGGGACGATCGTCGTCCATGTCGGCACTGCGCCACGCGGGAGCTGGCCCACCATCGTGATTCCGGCGGCGCCGCGCGGGATTCCCGGTGACACCGACACCGGAACGGTGATGTTCGATCCGTCGATGGCGACCCGAGCGTCGTGGCCTCGCTCGAGTCCCAGCCGCTGGGCGTCGTCAGGGTGCAGCACGAGAGACGGCTGGGGGACCCGAGAGTGGACCGCGGGCGCACGGCGGCTCAACTCGTCACTGCCGAAAATTTCCCACACGGGCAGCAGCAGCCATTGATCTTCGCGGGGTGCGAAGGCCGGCGGAATATCGGTGAAGTACTGGCCGGCCCAGGTGCCCAGGCCGCGTTTGCGTTCGATGAGCCGGACGCCGGGCACTTCCTCGCGCAGCGGCCCGCCGACCTCGCTTTGGAATTTGTTCAGCGCTTGAATCGAATTCCAACCCGGCGCCCAGAACTGCGGAATGAGCGGCGAAGGCATTGGACCTCGATACCCCTCCATCGAAAAGGCGAGGGGCGAATCGGGATCGGATGGGGGCGCCGGCTCATGAACGGTCACGTTGGCGAACATCGCCGTGCGGCCGCTGTACCGCTCCGGTTGGCGCGGCACTTTGCGATCGACGAAGCGGGCGGTCGCCGGCGGCGCGGCCTTCTCGATGCCGGCGAATGCCGGCATCTCCGTTGAGAGGGCCGTCATGACGTCATCGAGATCGCGCCACTCGACGCGCCGGCCGCAGGCCGAGGCGAGATCGCGGAGCCACCGCCAGCTTTCCTGAACGTCGCCACCCGGCGTGAACACCTGGTAGAACCGTTGCGCGCGGCCTTCGTAGTTCAGAAACGTCCCATCGCCTTCCGCAAACGTCGCGGCAGGCAGCAGCACATTGGCGCGCTCGGTGGTGCGGGTAACGACGCTGTCGAGCACGATGACGGTTCGAGCGCGGCTCAGGGCCGCATCGACAGTGCGCGCAGCCAGGTTCTCGTAGAGGTCGTGTTCCAGAATAATGACCCCCTCGACGTCTCCGCGCTCGATCAACGCGAAGCCTTTCTCCACCTCCATTCCGCCCAAGAGCGCGACGCCCATCGTGTTGCAGTCCGGCACGGCATAACAGAGCTTCGTCGAGGGATTGTGCTTGTGCAGCGCCCACGCGATATTCGCCGCGGCATGGATGAGGCCGTCGTGGCGGGCTCCCATTCCGGAAATGACGACCGGAACGTGTGCCGCCTTCAACACGTCGGCGATCTGTTGCGCCACGCGGGCGAGCGATTCATCAAGATCACTGACGGCCGGTGCCGTACGGTCGATAGCATGCGCGACAGCGAATCCCAAGCGTGCGGCATCGTCCGGTGTGAGTACGACATCTGCCGTCGCACAATCGTGCAACCAGGTGCGACGGGACCCCGCGATGAAGAGAGGACCTTGACGGCCGTGCGTCGCTTCACGCACGGCCGCGTCATGCCACCGTGGGATACCGAGGGGCGCGATCTGCTCCAACGGTTGCTGGCGTATGGATTGGAGGAGAGCCAGGGCCATGCGCGGGGCCGTGTTGAGCAGATCTTCTCCGAGGACGAGCACGGCGTCCGACTCCTCGATGTCGTGAACCGACGCGGCGGGCGCGGTCCCGGTCTCGAGGATGTCCACGATCGTGCGGGCCAACGCGTGATCGCGGGATGAGAGGCCCGTCGAGAAGCGGTCGGCGCCGACGAGTTCCCGCAGCGCGAAATTGGATTCGATCGAGGCGCGCGGCGAACCGATACCGAGGAGCCGCGATCCCTGACCGAGACGTGAGGCCGCTCGCTCGATCGCCTCACGCGCGCTGACCGGAGTCGGCTCTACGGAACGCGTCTCGCGGAATGCAGGTTGAATGATCCGATCCCGATCGTTGACGAAATCGTAGCCGAATCGCCCTCGGTCGCAGAGGAAGTAGCCGTTGACCTGGCTGTTGTAGCGATTCACGATCCGCCGCAGTACCCCGTAGCGCTCGCCGGGGGTCGTATTACACCCCACCCCGCAATGCATGCAGATGGACTGGGCCGTCTGCAGGTCCCACTTCCGGGTGTAGTGGTGAAAAAGCGTGTTGTCGTTGAAGACGCCGGTGGGGCAGACCTCCACGAGGTTGCCGCTGAACTCGTTCTCCAGGATGCCGTCTTCGTGCCGTCCGAAGTAGACGTGGTTGTGCGAGGCGAACACGTCGAAGTCGCGCCCTCCGGCATAATGGCGATAGAACCGGACGCAGCGGTAGCACTCGATGCACCGGTTCATGTCGTGTTTGATGAACGGGCCGAGGTATTGATTGCGGAACGTGCGCTTGGAGAACCGATAGCGCCGATAGGCGTGCCCCGTCATCACCGTCATGTCCTGGAGATGGCATTCGCCGCCTTCGTCGCACACCGGACAGTCGTGCGGGTGGTTGGCCATGAGCCATTCGATCACGGTTGCGCGGAAGGCCTTGGCCTCGGGATCGTCAATCGAGATCCGTGTGCCGTCGACGGCCGGCGTCATGCAGGCCATCACGAGGCGTCCATGGCCGTCGTGCTCGTCGCGAAACTGTTTCACCGCGCACTGCCGGCACGCGCCCACTGATCCCATCGCCGGGTGCCAGCAGAAGTAGGGGAGGTTCAAGCCAAGCGACAGGCAGGCGGCCAGGAGATTCTGCCGGTCGTCGACCTCGTGCGGCCTTCGGTCGATGTAGATCGTCGCCATCGTCACTCCCTGCTCTACCGATCACGCGGAGCGCTGGTATCTCACGTGCGCGGTGGTGTCCTTCCAGGGACAGCGCCGCTCGCGGATGTGCCGCTCGAAGTCATCCGCAAAATATCTGAGCGCGCTCGCCAACGGGTCCATCGCCCCCGGCGCGAGCGCGCAAAATGTATGGCCCGGGCCCAAGAACTTCGTATGCATCCGGAGCAGGTCGAGATCGGCCGAGGTTCCGCGCCCGTCTTCGAGTGCCTGGAGGATCAGCCCGACCCACGGGAGCCCTTCCCGGCACGGCGTGCACCAGCCGCACGATTCCTGTGCGAAGAACTGTTCGAGGTTCAGCACAAAACCGACCGGGCAGATCGCATCGTCCATGACGATCATCGTGCCCGTCCCCAAGCGGCTGCCGGCCTGAGGGACCGACTCAAAGTCCATGGCCACGTCGAGGTGCGCGTCGGTGAGAAAGGCCGTCGAGGCGCCGCCCGGGAGCACACCGCGCAGCGTCCGTCCCGCCCGCATGCCGCCACCATGCGTGTCGAGAATCTCCCGGAGCGTCGTCCCCATCGGTAATTCCCAGAGCCCCGGCCGTTTCACCGGCCCGCTCAGACCGTAGAGTTTCGTGCCGCCGTCCTTCCCTTGCGCGAGCCCGCGATACCAGTCGGCCCCGTTCAGCACGATGTGGGGGACGTTGTACAGGGTCTCGACGTTCTGCACGACCGTCGGCTTGCCCCACAGGCCGGAGACCTGTGGGTACGGCGGTTTCGACCGGGGAATCGCCCGCTTTCCTTCAAGCGCGTTCAGCAGCGCCGTCTCCTCTCCGCAGATGTACCGACCGGCGCTCGTGTGCAAATGAATGTCAAAACTGAAGTTGGTACCGAGAATATGATGACCGAGATGCCCGTGTTCGCGGGCCTCGGCGATCGCGCGCATCAACCGTTGCGCGGCGAGATAATATTCCTGGCGCAAGAAGATGTAGCCGACGTCCGCCTCGATGGCATAGCCGGCCACGATCATGCTTTCGATCATCTGATGCGGATCGCCCTCCAGCAGGTAGCGGTCCTTGAAGGTGCCCGGTTCCATCTCGTCGGCGTTGACGACCAGGTATTTCGGCCGCGGCGCCTTCTCGCCCATCGGGACGAAGCTCCACTTCTTGCCCGTCGGAAATCCTGCGCCCCCGCGCCCGCGCAGCGTCGACTCAGTGACGACACGCTGGACGTCGTCCGGCGCCATGGTCAGTAACGCCTTCCGTACCGACTCGTATCCGCCGGCCTTCTCATAATCGGCAATCCAGAGTGGCTCTTGGCCGGGATGGATGGTTTTCGTCAGAACACGTCCAGCCATTGTAACTATTCAGTTTTGGGTTGTAAGTCCGTACTGTGGACTTAACTCACACTTAGCACTCAGCACTCATCACTGTTCTTATCGGTATCGATCTAAAATTGCGTCCACCTTGTCCGGCTCCACCTTTCCGTGCAGATCCTCGTCGATCATGATGACAGGGGCGTGGTCGCAGGCGCCAAGGCAGACAATGGGAAGGACCGTGAAGCGTTTGTCGGGAGTCGTTTGGCCGAACGTGACGCCGAGTCGTTGTGTGATCGCATGCCGGATGACGTCGTATCCCATCGTCCAACACGAGATGCTATTGCAGATGAAGACGACATGGCGGCCGACGGGCTTGCGAAAGATGAGGTTGTAAAAAGTGGCGACCCCGTCCAACTCATCGGCCGTCATGCCGAGCAACTCCGCCACGCCCTTGAGGTTCTCATCCGAGACCCACCCGTGGCGCCGTTGGACGATCTTCAACGCCTCCACGCACGCCGCCCGCCTGTCGGGGTAATGCTTGAGCTCGTGCTCGATCTCGCGGCGTTCAAGGTCGGTCAGCATGATTCGTTAATTAGTTTAGTCCGTTGTGTCCGTTAGTTCCGTTAATTCCGTCACAGACCGAAACGGACTCAACGGACCAACGGACTCAACGTCCTCCTCATCGATCCACATCCGACAGCACGAAATCGATGCTGCCCAGTATGGCGAGGAGGTCGGACAACAATTCACCCCGTGCAATGAAGGGCACCATCTGAATATGGGGAAAGGACGGCGTTCGAACCCGTGTCCGGTACGAGGTTTGGGCGCCGTCGCTCACGAGGTAGTAGCAGACCTGCCCCTTGGCTCCTTCGATTTGCACGCCGGCTTCTCCAGCCGGAATCACCGGCCCCCAGCTCACGCCGAGGAAGTGTGTGATCAGCGTTTCGATGTCATGCATCGTCCGTTCTTTGAGCGGAGGAGTCGCGAGCGGGTGCAACGCCTTGTACGGCCCTGCCGGCATCTCCCGTAGACATTGCTCGATGATCCGGAGCGACTGGCGCATCTCCTCGACGCGCACGACCGCGCGGTCGTAGCAGTCCCCGTTGGAGGCGACGGGGACATCGAACGACAGATGCTCATAGCCGGAATAGGGCCGTCGCTTGCGGAGATCCCACTTCAAGCCGCACGCGCGTAGCCCGGGACCGGTCACGCCGCACTCGATCGCTTCGTCCAGCGTGTACGTGCCGATCCCGACCGTCCGATCCTTGAAGATCGGATTTTGCATCACGAGGGCGTCGTACTCGTCCAATCGTCTCGGGAAATAGTCGAGGAACTGTTGCACGAGGCGCTCCCAGCCGTCAGGCAGATCGCTCGCCACGCCGCCGATGCGAAACCAATTGGGATGCATGCGCGCGCCGCACACGGCTTCGGCGATGTGATGGACGCGCTCGCGGTCATTGAACATGTAGAACACGGGCGAGAGCGCGCCGACGTCCTGTGCAAAGGTCCCGTACCAGACAAGGTGGTTGGCGATGCGGTAGAACTCGGACATCATGATGCGGATGAGCTTCACGCGATCCGGGACCTCGATGCCCGCCAAGGCTTCCACGGACTGCACGTACGCGAGCTCGTTCAGCAGGCCCTGGAGATAATCGACGCGATCGGTGTAGGGAATGTAGGTGTGCCAGGTTTGGCGCTCCCCCATTTTTTCGGCCGCCCGGTGATGGTAGCCGATGTCCGGGACGATGTCGGCGATCGCTTCCCCCTCGAGTTGCACGACCAGCCGCAGTACCCCGTGGGTCCCGGTGTGCGCCGGGCCCAAGTTGAGGAACATGTAATCGAACCGATCATTCTCGGAGATGGCAAGTCCCCAGTCCTCGGGTCGGAATTGAAGCGCCTCCTCTTCGGCCTCTTTCTTCTCTTCCGGCAACGTGAACCAGCCCATCTCGGTGGCGCGGGCCGGGTGCTCTTTTCGTAACGGATGGCCCTTCCATGTCGGCGGCATCAGCAACCGGCGCAAGTGCGGATGCCCGTCGAAGCGGATGCCGAACATGTCCCAGACTTCCCGCTCGTACCAATTCGCATTCGGCCACAGATCGGTGATGCTCTGGATGGAGGGATGGTCGCCGAGCAGCGGGACCTTCACGCGGACGTCTGCGTTCCGCTCGAACGAGAGGACGTGATAGACGAGGGTGAAATCACTTGCCGGCTGGCCCTCGCGGTTTGTGCGCAGGCGTTCATCGATGGCGGTGACGTCGAACAGCAACCGGTACGGCTGTGGGACCTCGCGCTTGAGACAGGACAGGACGCGCTTGGCGTCCTCCGCCCGGAGCCACATGGTCGGGACACCGTCACGCGTCTCTTGCACCGCGAGCAGCTTCACTCCCGACCTCGCGGTCACCTCTTCGACGATCGTCGGCTGTTCGGTGACGATTACTGATTCAGCCACCGGCTCGGGCTCCATTGGTTTGGCGTGTGTTCGCCGGGCCGGCGCTCGCCGGGACGCCGCCACAGGGCATCCGTATTGGGCAGCGTATCGACCGGGGGATAATCGGTGGCGTGCCGGCGCTCGTCGCGCTTCTTGTCACGCAGGGCCGGCATGACTGGTTTCTGAACGTCCGAGGGTCCGAACAGCCAACTCAACGGCCGCCGCTCTCTGCCCACCTTCTCCTGGAGCAACAGCAAACATTCCATGAAGGCATAGGGTGGCGGCGGACAGCCGGGCATGTAGACATCGACGGGCAAGAACTTGTCCACGCCCTGGACGACTGAATAGATGTCGTACATGCCGCCGGAGTTCGCACACGAGCCCATCGAGATGACCCAGCGTGGCTCCATCATTTGCTCGTACAACTGTTTGATGATCGGTGCGACCTTGATGAAGACCGTCCCCGAGACCACCATGACGTCGGCTTGCCGCGGTGAGCCACGGACGACTTCGGCGCCGAACCGGGCGATGTCGTACGCGCTCGTGATGCTCGTCGCCATCTCCACGTAGCAACACGACAGGCCGAAATTCAGCGGCCACAGCGAATTCTTGCGGCCCCACGCAATGAGGTCTTGCAGGCGTGCGAGCAGGACGGATTCGCGCACCGCGTCCGCCGTCGATGCCGTGTAATCCTGCGTCGGCGATGCCCGGCTTCCTTTGACGCCGCTACGCGACCATCGGTTCTCGCTCACGTTGACGTGCCTCCTTTCCACGTGGCTTCCGCTCATACTGAGCACCCCAATTCAGCGCGCCAACCCGCCAGAGATAGGCGAGCGCGGCGAGCAGGATCGCGATGAACACCGCGATCTCGCCGAAGCCGAGCCACCCGGTTTCGGGCACGGCAATAGCCCACGCGTAGATGAAGACCGCCTCCACATCGAAAACCACGAACAGCATCGCCGCGAGATAGTATTGAAACGGAAGGCGGAGCCGGGCGGTGCCCGTCGGCAGCATGCCGGATTCAAAGGGGAGCGCGGTGCCCCGCTCTCCGACTCGGTCGCGCTTCTGCCTGTGTCGTTCACCCAAGAGCCAAGGCAAACCCACCATCCCGCCCACGATGAGCAGGACCGCGCCGGCATACAGTACGAGCGGAACGAGGTTGTCTTCGCTCACGGCACACTTTCCCTTGCGCTCAAAGGATGCAAGGCTCGGGCCACTGAGAGTTCCACGGCGGTTTGACCCTTGCCGCTGATCGATGCGATTCATCATGATCGCTCTATCGACGATGCAAACTGTCAAAAGTAACGGCTGGGATCGTGGACAGCGTCGGAGACGACGATCCACAAGCCAGGATCATGGGATGTGCGATGCCGAGGAGGGCCGGAGATCACGGCATAGTGCTGTCCATCATTGGGGAAGCAGGCACGGCGTCATTGGGGAAAAATTGGAACGGACAGAGGAATGCGAGAACAGCCTGTCCTCGCGTGGAACAAATGTTTCGAGTTCAGGAGGTGGCCGGGAACCGAGCAGTAAAGAAGGTGCGAGTGACGGACAGATGGCGGTGAAGATCGGCGTCCAATTTCGCGGCGCCGTCTTCCCACTGCTCGGTGGTATAGCCGACGCGCCGCGCGAGAAACACGAAGGCTTCGGAGTCCCGGCCTGGGAGCACGAGATCCTTCGCATGACCGCGGACGATTCGCAGCCCGTCGATGAGCGTGCGAAAGAACACATAGGCCGCGCGGAGGCTGCTCGCTTCTTCCTTCGTCAGAAGCATTGTGGCGGCTAATGCTTCGATGGCCTCCAGCGTGTTCGGGGTGCGGAGCGATTGGTATTGATGGCCGTGGAGGAGTTGAAGGTACTGGACACCGTATTCGAGGTCCAGTAAGCCGCCCGGGCTATATTTAATGTTGAACTGCCCCGGCTCCACGAACTCCTTGATCTGCCGTCGACGCAACTCCAACGCTTCCGCGAGATGCCACGGCTCGGCACTGTAGACAAATCCGTCTCGATGGCGTTCGACCGCTCGGCCCAACTCAGCGTCTCCGACCGCGTGCCGCAGCTTGATGAGGGCCTGTCGCTCGAACGGCGCCGCCAGCCCTTCGGCGCTGTAATATCGTCGAATTTCATCGACGCTGTTGGCGAGCGGGCCCTTGCCGCCGTGCGGGCGAAGGCGCACGTCCAAATGAAAGATTCCTTCCTGCTTGGCCTCGATCCATTGCAGGATGAGATGCACGAGCCGCTCGAAATATTCGCTGTTGTCGATCTTCTGCCGGCCGTTGGTTTCGCCGGCCCCGCCGTAGACGAAGAGCAATTCGATGTCGGAGGCGTAGCCCAGTTCTCTTCCGCCGAATTTCCCCATCCCAAAGACCGCAAAGGGGCAGGGGCTGCCGTCGGCTAGTTGCGGCGCACCGTGCGCGTGCGACAGCTTCGTCTGGCACTCGCGAATCGTCTCCGCGAGGACGACCTCGGCGAGATCGGTGAGCGCCTGTGAAAAATCGACGAGCGTCGAGGTCTCCAAGAGGTGCTTCATGTCGATTCGAAACATCTCTTGGTCCTTGTACTGATTCAGTGTTCGCCGCCGCTGCTCGTCGCTCCGTGCCGATGCCAGTCGTTTGCGCAACTCGCGCATCATCTCGCCTTTTGGCCGGATGAGCGGCAGCTCGTCGTAGCTTTGCAGCATGGGCAAGAGGTTGGCGTGTTGGCGGCGGAGAAAGTCCTCCCAGAGGAAATCACTGGTGCCGAGCAGCTTGGCAAGCGTCGTCAGGGTCTTCTTCTCCTTCAGAAAATCCAGCGCGCGCCCCGAGCGGCGTTCCTCGAGCAATTGATCGAGGAACCGGTCGAAGTGGTCGAGCGCCTTCGCGGGGTCGGGCGCCCAGGTGAGAAAGTGCGTGAACTGCTTGATCAAGGTCGCCGTGAGCTTCAATTCTTGCTGCTCGGCCGGATCGTCGATCTTGCCGCCGTGCCGGCCGCGCACGTAAAAGCGGTCGTGCACCTCGTTGCCATGCTGGTGCACGCGGGCTTTGCGCACGTAGATTCCCCGGATGGCAAGGGCGTTGGCAAACGCATACAGGAAGGCCGGCGTATCGATCGACCGGATATCCATCACCGTTTCACCAGGAGACTGCCGATTATCGAATTCGATATGAATCGGATGGAGGAGGCCGGAGAATCGGCTGCGCACACGGTCGAGCGTCTCGACGAGGCGGCGATTGACGCGATGGCGTGCTTCCTCCACACGATGCGCCTCGAGCAGTCGAATCATTTCGTCGAGGTGCTGAGCCAAGCGATCTTGCTCATGCTCGCCGAACGACACGGCGGGCATGGGGATCACGTGAAACACGTCGACGATCGTTTTTCTCGACAGGCCTGATGGCGGGGACGGACGTTTCCGGACAGGACCTGGCGGGCGGGGCGGGGCGGGGGCGGAGTCGCCCGAGGTGTAGATGCGGCCTTCGCGAATATCCAGCCCGAACACCGAGAGCAGACCACAAATCACGGCGAACTCGGAGAAGTAATCGTAGGCGACGATCGTGAGCTCAAAGGTCGCGTCGTCCTGTCTTCGACAGGTGAGCTGAACGGGGTGGTCGAGGTCGAGACGAGCCGCGAGCCGGATGTGTTCGGCAATCGCCTCGGGTGAGTTCTCGGCGAGATATTCGCGGTCCATTCTGCAAACAAAGTCACGAATGACCTCGGGGGGAACGCCTTCGCACAACGGCTGGACGAGCGGCAGGAGTTGCTCAGCGACAGGAGACGCCATAGGAGGCAGTATACATAACATGAGTGTGCAACGCGCGCTATCTGTCTGTTCCGTGTCGACACCTGTATAATTTCCCGCATGCCACGCCCCGACCCGAGACCGCTGCTCCTCGCCTCTCGACTGGAGCCCGAGGCGGTTGCGCGACTCCTCACTCCCTACGGCATTCAAGACTGCAAACGCGCCGACGCGAACATTCAATCTCTTGCCGGCGACCCGCGCTCGCGGCAACGGCTTGCCGCCATTCTTCCCGATCTGCTGGATGCAATCGCCGAGACGGCGGATCCCGACACCGCGCTCACGCATTGGGACCGACTCGTCGAGGCGGGCGCCAATCGGCTTTCGCTGTTCACCTATCTCTCGAGCGCCCCGCGCATCCTGCATCTGCTCTGTACGATCATGGGGAATAGCCCCTATCTCGCTCAGACACTGATTCGCGACCCGCTCCTCGTCTACTGGCTGGCGGAGGAGCCGGTGCTGACCAAGCGGGCTTCGCACCGAGAGCTGCACAGCGGTCTGCGAACGATGCTCAAGAACGTCACGGCGACCGAGTTGAAGCTGGAAGCGTTGCGCCGCTTCAAGCGGCGGGAGATGCTGCGCATCGGCGTGCGTGATCTGCTCAAGCTCGCCGACGTGTCGGAAACGACCGAAGCGCTGTCCGATCTCGCCGACGTGTTGATTCAGGCGGCGTATGAGATCGTCGAGGCCGATCTCAAGCGCCGGTACGGGACACCGATGCATCGCGACCGGACCGGGAAATGGGTGGAGACGGGTTTCGTGGTGATCGGCATGGGAAAGCTTGGCGGCGGAGAATTGAACTATAGCTCCGATGTCGACCTGATCTATGTCTACGCGTCAGATGAGGGAAGGACGCGGTCCAGGTGCCACGGGCGGTCGGAGTCCATTTCCAATGAGGAGTATTTCGAGTATCTCGCCCGCGATCTCACCAAGGCGCTGACAGATCACACGCACGAGGGCACCGTCTTTCGCGTGGATCTTCGGCTGCGCGCCGAGGGCTCAGTTGGCCAACTGGCGAGGTCGCTGAAAGGCTATCAACAGTATTACGGCAGCCGGGGAGAAGGCTGGGAGCGCCAAGCGTTGTTGAAGGCCAGACCCGTGGCCGGCGACCCCGCAGTGGGACGCGCCTTTCTCCGCATGATTCGCCCCTTCATCTTTCCTCGCAACAAGGAGAAATGGGCGCCGCAGTCGGTCATCGACCAAATCAAATCGATCAAAGCCATGATCGATGAGAAGATGGCCGACCGCGGCCATGAACGCCGCAACGTCAAGCTCGGCATCGGCGGGATTCGCGAGATCGAATTCCTCGTCCAAGGCATGCAGATGCTCTACGGCGATCGGCACCTGTCGATCGTGAATCGCAATACGCTGGCGAGCCTCGTCGCCCTTCGCGAAGCCGGCCTTCTATCTCGCGACGATGCCGACGCCTTGCGGGCCGCCTACATTTTCCTGCGCGATGTCGAGCACAAACTCCAGATGGTCCATGATTTTCAGACCCACGCGATCCCCGATTCTCAAGAAGAGCTGAGCCGGTGCGCAATTCGGCTGAGCTATGGAGGGCGAACGAGGGAACAGGCTACGGAAAGGTTTTTGCGTGATTATCACAGTCATACGAACAATGTGAATCGAATATTTCGCACCGTAGTTGGTGCACCGAGTCGCGTTGGATAATCTGATCGAAGCATTACGAGTGAGGAGTTGTCCTTTTTGGGTGAGACCATGGCCATTGATCGGTCCAACATATACTGGGACTTTTTGCTGAACGGCATTGCTTGGGATTTATCTAGGCCAAATTGGATCAGGTACTGTAGGGAGCATTTTGAAGAAAAAGCAGCGGCAGATCCTGACTTTACGGCTTGTATGCGGGAGGTAGCGCTTGAGGCGATTCAGCATCAGGATGTTTCTGTGATTCGACGGGGGCTGATTGCGCTAGCTTTTGTCGGTAATGACGCCGATGCCACGAAAATCGAAGTCCTCACGAATCATCCATGCGACGAAATAAAAAAGGAGGCGAAAACCTGTCTCTTCGAGCTTCGCCGGATAGGAATTAAATCTGAGTGAACAACAACACGGCCGGATGGCATGCGCCATCCGGCCGTGTTCTCTTGCCTGACAGTTACTCGCTGCCGGCGTCCAGCTTAGTACATGTCGAGCATGTGACCGCCCGGAGGCATGGCCGGTTCCTTCTTCTCTTCCGGCAGCTCTGTGATCATCACCTCGGTCGTCAGCATCAGCCCCGCGACGCTGGCTGCGTTCTGCAGCGCGCTGCGGGACACCTTGGTCGGGTCGATGATGCCAGCCTCGATCAGACCATAGTGGTCTGGCCCGCCGCATCAAAGCCGGGGTCGGTTCGCTCTTCTTTCGAACCTTCCCGGACGACTGACTTCTGGCCTAGAGCCATTGGATCCTCAGGTCATGCTCGACATGGCGAAACTCTGGATCACCCGTGTAGAGATCCTGCTTTCTGATCCTTGCGAGCGCCGCAGCGAAACAATCAGCAAGTGACATTTTCCTAGTTGCTTTAAATTCTCCTGCTACTTCCGCAAGCCCTTGGTCGGCAGGGATAATCTCGATGGGTAACCCGAGAAGCTTAACCCGAACATCCTTCCATTGTTGCGCGCTCGTCTTTCGCTCAACCATATAACGAACTTCAGACCAGTTCACTGCAGTAATAAGCAGCGGGGTGTCCGCTTCTGCGGCTCGCTCAAGCAGCGTGACGATTTTTTCATGGCCGCTTTCCTTGAAGAGCAAAGCGAGTATGGCGTAGCTATCGAGAACGGCGCTTTTCAAGCTTTGCTTCCTCTCGTTCTTTGTCTCGCGCTCGCTCCTCTAAAAGTTCCTCTGTGGCTGAAGTTGTGCTCTTCAGCATGCCGCAGACATTCCGAATGTAATCTTTCGTCACGGGCTGGAAGATGATTTGACCCTCTCGCTCGATGAAGCAGACCTTTGTGCCAGGCTTTATGCCGTATCGTCTACGCAGCTTGGCCGGGACAACGAGCTGCCCCTTACTCGTGACGTAAGCTTCATCCATATTTATCCTCCAATATGGAGGTATCTTACTTTGACTGGAAATGTACGTCAATAGACGAGCAGGGTGAATATTAGAAACGTTGGTTACGACAATGGAATCCTTTCGACGCAACAGCTGCGGCGCTAGAGCAGCGCAATGGGGTTGTTCTTCGAGCAGGTATCAATAACTGAGTCTGCGAATCGACTCGGATGTCGGCTCAAGCGGCTGTGGCAGCGATGGCGAGGATTGTTCGAGGCGGTACGGCAGTGGAAGAACCTAGCAACTTCGTCAGCGAAGCTGAAGCCAGGCCAGGAGTTCGCGGAACTATGGCCTAACCAGCATTATTCATGAACAGTTCTGCTGCAATCGCCGATCAGCTGCTGCGGCTGGCGTCCTAGCCACTCGGTGAGTCACATACTGCAGTGAGTATGCCTCCTTCCCTCGCGGCTACGCTTGTCCGTCTCGCGCGCGGCTCGCCTCCACACCCGCCCGCCCTAGCGCGCCAAGAAGCGCCCGTCGCGAAATTCGCGAAGAACCGTCATGAATTAGGGAATCAAAAATGAAGAGGGCCGAAAGGTTTTCACCCTCGGCCCTCCGGTGCGCCTACAGCTACTCGCTGTCTGCGCTCAGCTTAGTACATGTCGTGCATATGGCCGCCGGCCGGCATGGCCGGTTCCTTCTTCTCTTCCGGCAGCTCTGTGATCATGACCTCGGTCGTCAACATCAACCCCGCGACGCTGGCCGCATTTTGCAGCGCGCTGCGGGACACCTTGGTCGGGTCGATGATGCCGGCCTCGATCAGGTCGACATACTGTTCGGTGGCCGCGTCGAAGCCGAAGGACGTCTTCGATTCCGACCGGACCCGGTTCACCACCACCGATCCCTCGACGCCGGCATTTTCGGCGATCTGGCGGATCGGCTCCTCAAGCGCCCGGCGGACGATGGTCACGCCCACTTGCTGCTCCTCGGATACCTTCACCTTGTCGAGAGCGGGAATGCAGCGCAGGAACGCCACACCGCCGCCCGGCACGATGCCTTCCTCGACCGCGGCCTTCGTCGCGTGCAGCGCGTCCTCGACGCGGGCCTTCTTCTCCTTCATTTCCGTTTCGGTCGCCGCGCCGACATTGATCACCGCGACGCCGCCCACGATCTTGGCCAGCCGCTCCTGCAGCTTCTCCCGATCGTAGTCAGATGTCGTCTCCTCGATCTGCGTCTTGATCTGCTTGACGCGCGCCTCGATCTTCTTCGGATCGCCGTAGCCCTCGACGATCGTGGTGTTGTCCTTGTCGATCGTCACCCGCTTCGCGCGGCCGAGGTCGGTCAGCTTCACGTTCTCGAGCTTCAGGCCCAACTCCTCTGAGAGCACCTGGCCGCCGGTGAGAATGGCGATGTCCTCGAGCATCGCCTTCCGGCGATCGCCGAAGCCCGGAGCCTTGACGGCCGCGACGTTCAGCGTGCCGCGGAGCTTGTTCACGACGAGGGTGGCGAGCGCTTCACCTTCCACTTCCTCGGCGATGATCACGAGCGGCTTGCCCATCTTGGCCACCTGCTCGAGCAACGGCAGGAGGTCCTTCATCGCGCTGATCTTCTTCTCATGGATGAGAATGAACGGCTCCTCGATCGAGGCCTCCATCCGCTCGGCGTTGGTCACGAAGTACGGCGAGATGTAGCCGCGGTCGAACTGCATGCCTTCGACCACGTCCAAGGAGGTCGTCATGGATTTGGCTTCCTCGACCGTAATGACGCCGTCCTTGCCGACCTTCTCCATGGCCTCGGCAATGAGGTCGCCGATCGTCTTGTCGTTGTTCGCTGAGATGGTCCCGATCTGGGAGATTTCTTTCTTGGTCTGGCAGGGCTTGCTGAGCTTCTTCAATTCCTGCACGACGACTTCGACGGCCGCATCGATCCCGCGCTTGATGTCCATCGGGTTGCCGCCGGCCGTGATGTTCTTCGCGCCCTCGCGGTAGATCGCCTGCGCGAGCACGGTCGCGGTGGTCGTTCCGTCGCCCGCCACATCGCTCGTCTTGCTCGCCACTTCGCGGACGAGCTGGGCGCCCATGTTCTCATAGGGATTCTTCAGCTCGACTTCCTTCGCGACCGTCACCCCGTCCTTCGTGATGGTCGGCGCGCCGAACTTCTTATCGAGAATGGCGTTCCGGCCCTTCGGACCAAGCGTCGCCTTCACGGCGTCCGCGAGCTGATTGACGCCTTTCAGGATCGCAGCCCGCGCCTGGTCACTGTACAAAAGTTGCTTTGCCATCGTTGTCCTCCATTAACTGATAGTCGAATCTTCGTGGCTCAGAGGCCAATTGCTCCACAATGGAGCTGCTCGCCGAGTTAGCTCGTAAAGACGCCGAGAATGTCTTCTTCCTTCAGGATCAAGCAGTCCTCGTCGTCGATCTTCAGCTTGCTGCCCGAGTACTTATCGAACAGGATCTGATCGCCGACCTTCACGTTCTTCACGTCCTTGCCGACCGCCTGGATCTGACCGCGCTGCGGCTTTTCCTTGGCGGATTCGGGCACGTAAATGCCCCCGGCCGTGCGCTCCATCTCCTCGGTATAGGTGACGAACACGCGGTCGCCCAGCGGCTGGAAGCCCTTCGCGACGTTCTTTTTCTCCTTGGTCTCTGTTGCCATACGCTACCCCTCCTTCACGAATAAGAGTGAAACGTTCTGTGGAGCTTCAGGACTGCCGGGGATCACTGCGATTTCCCTGGCGGGTGTACAACCGGGGCATTAGATAGTCCCGCTCCCTACCAAGTCAAGGGGCGGGAAGAACTTTATTTTGGCCGAGTGGACGGGGGTTGTCGAACCAGGTCAACACCGAAGCTGATCGAAGTCCTTGACTTCCTTTTTCAGATAGTCGCGCAGGCGTTTGATGATGCGAGATTCGAGCTGACGGGTGCGTTCCTTGGTAATTCCATACTTCCGTCCGAGGTCCTCCAGCGTGACCGGTGTTTCGGACAGGATGCGATTGCGCAGAATGTCCTCTTCCCGTTCATCCAACGTTCGGGCGAACTCAGCAAGCTTCTCCCGGAACAGTTCCCGTAACTGTTGGTCGCCGAGTCGTTCATCGACCGCCGGCTCCTGTGAGGGCAGCACATCCAACAGCGTGCCTTCGGACTCCTCGCTGAGCGGCTGATCCAGCGACAGGTCCCAACTACCCAGACGCTGATCCATCTCAATCACGTCCCGTTCACGGACGTTCAGCCGATCGGCGAGCAGCTTCGTATCCGGGGCAAACCCTTCGCGTTCGAGCTTCGCCTTTTCCTTGCGCAAGTTATAAAACAAGCGGCGCTGATCCTGGGTGGTACCGACCTTCACCAACCGATAATTGTTGAGCAGATAGCGCAGAATATAGGCACGCACCCACCAGGCGGCATACGCGTGGAAGCGGACGTTCTTTGTGGGATCGAATTTCTTGATCGCCTGCATCAACCCGACGTTGCCCTCCTGGATCAGATCCATATGGTCGGCGCCGGTATGGAGGTACTCGGAGGCAATGGCGACGGACACCCGAAGATTGGCCAGGATCAGCTTGACGGCCGCCTCGCGGCTACCCAGACGTCGGTACTCATCGAAGAGCCGGAGCTCCTCCTCGCGTGACAGGAAGGGATACCGCCGGACCTCGGCAAGGTACTGCTGGAGTGTGGTCGTCGGAGCCAGCGCGGTGGAGGCGTCGACGGGTTCCCGCTCCGATGGCAGGGCCGGCAGAAGGGCCGATGCCTGGTCCGCCGCGTGTTCCTCGGTCGGCGGTGCTCCGTCGAAATCTTCGGATTCGAAGTCTTCGGGGACCGCGTCGATTGGTTCGGTCCGCTGTTTCTGGGGACGTGTCGTTTTTGCCATGGCAGAGAGCGTTACAATGAATTTCGATTATAAACGGAACGAGCGTCAGAACAAAGTTTACAAACGTGATGTATCCACCGCTCGACGGCCTACAGGAATGCTGCTCGCTCGAGCCTCGCCGTTCCTTGCCGAGAACAAACGCCGCCATCTATAGTGCTTTCCTTATCGGGAGCGCACAGCATGACCAACGTTCTGGCAGCCATTGAAACCGGACACATGCAAACGTTGGTGGCCGCATGGCTTCACCTCACGCTCAGTTTTATGGTCTGGCTCCTGATCGGGGCGCTCGCTGTTCCCATCGGAGAGGCGGTCGGGCTGTCGGACGGGCAACGAGTCATCGCCGTCGCGCTGCCGTTGTTGGCCGGTGCTCTGTTTCGAATCGTCGCGGGGTGGGCGTCGGACCGGTTTGGGGCAAAAGTGACCGCGATGCTCATTCTGCTCTGCGAATGGCTCGGTACGGTGTACGGATCGATCGGTCTTCGTTCCTTTGCGGATGTCCTTGTGCTCGGCGTCTTGCTCGGGAGCGGAGGGGCGAGCTTTGCGGTGACCTTGCCGCTGGCAAGTGTTGCCTACCCGACGCTACACCGAGGGCTGGCCATGGGACTGGTCGCCACAGGCAATGCCGGGGCCGTTCTTGTCGCCTTCATCGGTCCCTGGGTCAGTGCGCGCTGGGGGTGGACCGCAATGTTCTCCCTCATGGCCGGGGCCGTGCTCGCCACGCTCGTGTTCTTTACGATGGTGGTTCCTTCCGATCGACGAACACAGACAGCGTCCATTAACCAATGGGGAACCGCCGTCGCGACACTGCTCGGCGACCCGACGATGGCTCGACTGGCGTTCATCTACGCCGTCACCTTCGGCGGCTTTGTTGGGCTCTGCAGCGTGTTGCCGATGTTCTTCCATGAACAGTACGGCTTGGATTTCGTTGCGGCCGGCAGCATGACGGCCTTGTCAGCACTGGTCGGAAGCCTTATTAGACCCGTGGGTGGCCATTGGGCTGATCGCTGGGGCGGGATTCGCGTTCTCGAAGTCGTCTGTCCCGCGCTCGCTGTTATAGCACTGGCGCTGGCCTCGTTGCCGCCCGTCGGCTGGGCGTTGATCCTCTTGATCACGGGGATTGCGGTGATGGGGGTGGGCAACGGTGCCGTATTTCAACTGGTCGGCGTGACGATGAGCAAACAGATCGGGCTCGCGTCGGGACTTATAGGTGCCGTCGGCGCGGTCGGTGGATTTCTGTTCCCCATCTCGCTTGGGATACTGGGGACCTTGAGCGGATGGTACGGGAGCGGCTTCTTGCTCTTCGGCACCACCGCTGCGGCAGCCGGCATGATCGTTTATAGAATGGCACGACGCGAGTACGTCCTTCACCGAATTTCTCATTAGTCCGATGCATTTGACATTCGCGCGCGAAAAGCTTTAAGTGGATCGGCACCCGCGCCGGACATCATGGCCCAAGAACCCGTCTTCGATACCATCGAACAGGCCCTGAAGGAGATCAAACGCGGCCGGATGGTGATCCTGGTCGACGACGAGGACCGCGAGAACGAAGGCGACCTCGTCATGGCGGCCGAAAAGGTCACGCCGCATGCCATCAATTTCATGGCGAAGCATGGCCGCGGTCTGATCTGTCTGGCTCTGACGCCGGAACGCGTGGAAGAACTGCAACTGCCGCCCCAAGCGGCTGAAAATACCGCGAGCTTTGGGACCGCGTTCACGGTCTCGATCGATGCCCGGCGAGGCATTACGACCGGCATCTCGGCCGCCGACCGCGCCACCACGATTCGCGTGGCGATCGATCCCAAGACGAAGCCGAACGATCTCGCTCGCCCCGGTCATATTTTTCCCCTGAGGTCGCAGAAGGGTGGGGTGTTGAAGCGCGCCGGCCAGACCGAGGGGTCCGTCGATCTCGCGCGATTGGCCGGGTTGTACCCGGCCGGCGTCATCTGCGAGATCATGAACGAAGACGGCACGATGGCCAGCGTGCCCGAGTTGATGCAGTTTGCCAAGCGCCACGGCCTGAAGATGATTACGATCAAGTCGCTGATCGAATATCGATTGCGCCGAGAAACGTTCGTCAAACGGGTCGCGAGTGCACGACTGCCGACCCTGTTCGGCGAGTTCGACGCGGTCGTCTTCGAAAACGAGGTCGACGGGGGGACCCACATCGCCTTGGTGAAGGGCCGGATCGAACCAAACGTCCCGACGATGGTACGAGTGCATTCGGGTTGCGTGACCGCCGATGTATTCGGCTCGCTGCGGTGTGACTGTCGCGATCAACTGCACCACGCCATGGAAATGATCGAGAAGGAAGGCCGCGGGGTGTTGCTCTACCTCAATCAGGAAGGCCGCGGCATCGGCCTGATCAACAAGATCAAGGCGTACGGACTTCAGGACCAAGGCAGCGATACCGTGGAGGCGAACTTGCAGCTCGGGTTCAAAGCGGATCTTCGCGACTACGGGATCGGCGCACAGATCCTGGTCAACCTTGGTGTCAAAAAAATTCGGCTGCTCACGAACAACCCGCGCAAGATCGTCGGTATCGAGGGGTACGGCTTGAAGGTCGTCGAACGGATTCCCATCGAGATGGCGCCGCGTGCCGCCAACGTGCGCTATCTGCGAACGAAGAAGACCAAGTTGGGGCACATTCTCAATAAAGTCTAAGCGGCTAATTTGAGGCGGACAATTCACCGCTGTCACACAGGTAGGTGTCCCGCCGTACCTTTCACCTCCGCCGCCAAACGTACCGGCCCGGATGAATATCTTTGAAGGGCAGAGTGACGGCACCGGTCTTCGCATCGGCATTGTCGTCAGCAAGTTCAATGAATTCGTCACCGAGCGATTGCTCGCCGGGGCGATCGAAGTCTTACAGAAGGCGGGTGTCGAGGAACAGCACATCGCAATGGCGAAGGTGCCGGGCGCGTTCGAGATTCCGCTCGTGGCGCGACGATGGGCGCGATCGGGCCGATTCGATGCCGTCATCTGTTTGGGCGCGGTCATTCGCGGTGAGACTCCGCATTTCGAATACATCAGCCACGAGGCGAGTCGCGGCATTGGGCAAGCAGCGCTGGACGCGGACATCCCGGTCATCTTCGGCGTCCTGACGACCGAGAATGTGCAGCAAGCATTGGCACGCGCACAGGGCATTGAGCAGAACCGGGGCGCCGAGGCCGCAAGGACGGCGCTGGAGATGGCGAGCCTGATGCGACAAGTGGGCGGACGGCCTCGATCCGTGCATCGGCGGGCGTCGAAGCGGGCAAAGGGACGACGATGACGAGCGGCCGGCGGCGGGCACGCGAAAAGACGCTTCAAATCCTTTTCCAATGGGACGTGCACGGCAACACCGAGCACTGGCTTACGGATTTTTGGGCCAACAACGCCGTGTCGCCGGAGGTCCGCGAGTTCGCGGATCGGCTCACCGATGGCGTGATGGCGCACCGCGACGAACTGGATCGCCTCATCGAACAATATGCCACGAACTGGAAGGTAAGCCGCATGCCGATCGTCGATCGCAACATCCTTCGCGCGGCGCTGTGCGAATTGCTCTGGATGCCGGAGGTGCCGGCCAAGGTGACGGTGAACGAGGCCGTCGAGCTCGCCAAAGAGTTCGCGGATGACGAGACACGCCGCTTTGTCAACGGCGTGCTGGACAAGATCATTGCGACCGATGGTCGGCTCGAAGAGAAGCGTGCGGGCATGGGACTGCAGGAATCGGCCAAGGGCGAGACGAGTGGCGCAAGTGGCGACAGATTGCCGCGGTAAGAGTACGCGATGATCGAGCGTTACACGCTGCCTCGGATGAAGGCGATTTGGGAACTCCAGCACAAGTATGAAATCTGGCTGGAGGTGGAGCTGTACGCCTGCGAGGCGTTGGAGCGTGCCGGGGAGGTGCCGAAAGGGACGACGGCCCGGATCCGCAAGAAGGCGCGGATCGACGTGGCTCGCATCGCCGACATCGAGAAGGTCACCAAGCACGACGTCATTGCGTTCCTCGAATCGCTGATCGAGCCGGTGGGTCCCGACGCGCGCGTGCTGCACAAGGGCCTTACATCATCCGATGTCGTCGATACGTCGCTCGCCGTGCAGATGAAGGAGGCGCTCGACCTCATCTTGGGCGACCTGGATGAATTCATCGGCGTCTTGAAG
Source organism: Nitrospira sp. Vd2 (assembly GCF_979581665.1). Lineage (NCBI taxonomy): Bacteria > Pseudomonadati > Nitrospirota > Nitrospiria > Nitrospirales > Nitrospiraceae > Nitrospira > Nitrospira sp. Vd2. The sequence continues at coordinate 87,891 of NZ_CEFZSK010000038.1, forward strand.
CAGCGGGCATTAGAGCATCGTGACACCGTCATGGTGGGACGCTCGCACGGGATTCATGGCGAGCCGATTTCGTTCGGCTTCAAGCTGGCCATTTGGTACGAGGAGTGCCAGCGACATCGGCGGCGGCTCCAGGCTGTGCGCGAGGAGATTGCAGTCGGCAAGCTGTCGGGTGCCATGGGGACGTTCGCGCATCTGGCCCCGGAGGTCGAGGCTTATGTGTGTGCGAAGCTCGGCCTCAAGCCGGATCCGGTATCGAGCCAGATCGTGCAACGCGATCGACATGCGGCGTATCTCTCCGCGTTGGCGCTGCTCGCGGCGAGCATCGAGAAGTTCGCGACGGAGATCCGGCATCTCCAGCGGACCGAGGTGCTGGAGGCGGAGGAATTGTTCTCAGAGGGGCAAAAGGGCTCCTCTGCCATGCCGCACAAGCGGAACCCGATCGCATCGGAGAACCTGTGTGGGCTGGCGCGACTCGTGCGGGCGAACAGCGTCGCCGGGCTGGAGAACGTGGCGCTCTGGCACGAGCGTGACATCAGCCACTCGTCGGTGGAGCGGGTGGTGATGCCGGACAGCACGATTCTCGTCGATTACATGCTCGTGCGGATCACGGACCTCGTTCGCCATTTAGTGATCTACCCGGAGCGGATGCAGCGCAATCTCGACCTCACCGGCGGGCTCGTCTACTCACAACGCCTGTTGTTGGAGTTGATCGAACGCGGCGCGCAGCGAAAAGAGGCGTATGAAGCCCTGCAGCGCAATGCGATGGAGACATGGAAGACGGGAAGGCCCTTTCGGGAACTCGTTGGCAAAGACCCGTTCATCACCAAACATCTGACCGCCACCGAGATCGAAGCGCGCTTTGATCCCAAGCATTACCTGCGGCACTTGGATGAGATCTATCGGCGCGTGTTTGGTGTGAGCCCGCGTGCAACGAGTCGCAAGAGGTCGCGATGATCAAGGGCGCGATGCTGTATGAGGGGAAGGCGAAGAAGATTTTTGCGACCGACCAGCCCGATCGCGTGATCCAGTATTTCAAAGATGATGCGACGGCGTTTAATGCCCAGAAGCGCGGGACGATCATCGAGAAGGGCGTGGTCAACAACAAGGTGTCCGAGCGACTGTTTGGTTTGTTGGAATCGGCCGGCGTCCCGACCCACTTCATCGAGCGCCTCAGCGACCGCGAGATGCTGACCAAGCGGGTGATGATCGTCCCGATCGAGGTCGTCGTGCGGAATATCGTCGCCGGGAGCCTGGCCAAGCGCTTGGGGTTGAAAGAAGGTGAGGCGATCCAGCCGCCGCTGGTCGAATTCTATTACAAGAACGATGCGCTGGGCGATCCGCTGATCACGGATGACCACGTGCGCCTGCTCAAGCTTGCGGAGCCGAAGGTCGTCGAGGAGATCAAGCGGCTGGCGCTGAAGATCAATGAACTACTGGTGCCGTTCTTTCGCGAGCGCGGCATGGTGCTGGTCGATTTCAAGATCGAGTTCGGGCTACACAATGGCCAACTGATCCTCGCGGACGAGATCTCGCCGGACACGTGTCGGTTTTGGGATCAGAAGACGGGGGAGTCGATGGACAAGGATCGGTTTCGGAAGGACTTGGGAAAAATTGAAGAAGCATATCAAGAGGTGTTGCGGCGGGTATGTGGGTAATTCGGTTAGAGGGAGGCTAGGGCAGTCTCCGTGCTCGCAGAACGCGCACGATCGGAATGTGCATCGTTCGATGCGCGCAATAGAGTCTGCCCTAGCCCCCCTCTCACGCCTTTGTGGATTTCCAAGTCCGACAGAGGGTGAGGGAAGAAGAGAAGAAAGAGTGAAGAAGTTTCTCGTCAAATTCATGGAGCAGGGGTTGCTGTGGGCGATCATCGTCTGGGCGGCGGCGGTGGCGATGATGGCGATCAATATCCCTGATCCGGTGTGGCGCTGGTCGTTCTTGGCGTTGTCCGTTGCAGGCATCGCGCTCGTGTTCGTCATCAACTGGGCGAGGAAGAAGCTGGTGATCGCGGGGCAGGCAAAAGATGGGTGCAAATAGTCATAAAGAAAGAGAGAGGCGGCATGGGTGCTCTTTGTGCTCGCAGAACGCGCACGATCGGAATGTGCTCGCACGGGAGAAAGCGCGTCTTGGCGCGCTGAGGCGGGCGGGTGAAATAGTTGCGCGCAGTGAAAAGCACCCATGCCGCCTCTCGGGCTCGGAGCGAGGAAACGAGCGGCGATCGGGAGGACATGAGTGAAGGCGAAGATTCATGTGACGTTGAAGCCGGGCATTCTCGATCCGCAAGGGAAGGCGATTGAGCATGCGTTGGAGACGTTGGGATTCAAGAATGCGAGCAACGTGCGCGTCGGCAAGTACATGGAGCTGGAGTTGAAGGAGGTGGCCAAAGACAAGGCGGAAGCCGAGGTCAAGGCTATGTGCGAGAAGTTGCTGGCGAACACGATTATTGAAGAATATAGATACGAATTGGTGCCATAAGGATGGCGGGTCCTGTCACGGCGAACAGCCCAGCCGTGCTCACTCCACCCATCCCCCAGTGGGTCCCTTTCGTTGCGCGCGGCTAGGCGTCCGTTCGCCCTGCCACCCGCGAAAGAGCCAATTTCGTAGTAGAAAAAGTTTGAAGAGGAAGCGATGAACATCGGCGTCGTGACATTTCCAGGCTCGAACTGTGACCAGGACTGTCGGCATGTGCTGGCGGACGTGCTCGGGCAGCATGTGCAGATGATCTGGCACAAGGAGACGTCGCTCAAAGGGCTGGATGGGATCGTGCTTCCCGGCGGGTTTTCGTATGGGGATTATCTGCGTACCGGCGCCATCGCACGGTTTTCGCCGGTCATGGGGGCGGTGAAGGAATTTGCGGCGGCGGGAGGGTTCGTCTTGGGCATCTGTAACGGCTTTCAAATCTTGCTGGAGGCCGGCTTGCTCCCAGGCGCGATGCTCCGGAACGAGTCCTTATCCTTTATATGCCGCGACGTCTACGTGCGGGTCGAAAATGCCGCCACCGGCTTTACAAGCCGGTGCGAGCCCGGCCAAGTCTTGAAGATTCCGATCGCCCACGCTGACGGCAACTACTACGCGGACGAGGTGACCCTCTCGCAGTTGAAAGCGAACGCGCAGGTCGTCTTTCGCTATTGCACCCCGGACGGCGACGTGACAACGGAAGCGAACCCCAACGGCTCGCTCGACAACATCGCCGGCATCATCAACGCGAACGGCAACGTCCTCGGCATGATGCCGCATCCCGAACGCTGCGCGGAAGACCTACTCGGCAACGACGAAGGGCGTCTGATTTTGCTGTCGATGTTGGACGCATTAAATACGAAGAAGCGAGAGGCTCCGGTAAGCGTGCTTCGCGCTACGGAGTAAGGAGAACCAATGGCGTCCCCGGTTCGGGCGTGACGTTCATGACAACACCCTTTCTCAGATAGCTGCTCACTTCGAACAAGTATTTAGCATATGTCTACTCACGCTGCCCGAAATAATCCCGAATACGTGGCTCAGCGTGAGAATTTCCTTACTCAAATCGATTCTCAGCTTGAGCAGCTTCTACAGTATTGGTCACCTCTTGTAACGGCTGCAATTAAAGCCAGAGGATTTCTACATGACGAGGGAATTCGAAAGGAGTATCAGCGGACTATCGATTCGTTGAAGGAAGAATCGTCTGCTGCCCTTAAGTTAGTGAAGGACGAAGCAGCGAAGACAATTGAAGATGCGAAGCAGCTCGCACATCAGATCGAAGAAAAAGCAAGACGAACTGCGGCCCGTATTTCAGTAGAGGCAGCTCAAGAACAATTTCGCTTGGCTCAAACGGACCTGAAGAAACAACTTATATTGTGGGGCTCTTTGAGCGGGGTTGCGGTAATTGCCTTTCTTCTAGCAGCTTGGTGGATGTCCCATCTCGACTTACCCAAAGGAGATGCTCCTTGGCACATGGTTTACTTTGCCGCCATCCGTATTACGATTCTCACCGCTGTTGGTGCTGTTGCGGCTTTTTGCTTAAAAATTCTCCGCGCTCATATGCATATGTATCAACATAATCTCCATCGACAAAGGATTGCCAAACAGCATGGCAGCATTTGTCGAATCTGCGATTACTCCTGAGCAACGCGATTTAATTTTAGCGCATCTTGTCGATGCTGTTGCATCTTTTGGCAGTTCAGGTCTTCTCCATAGAGAGGATGATTCGCCCAATGCAGCGAAGATGACAATCGATAACATTACAGAACTTTTGGGCCTCCTAGTAAATAGGATGTCGTGAGGCTGAGAGCCAAATGACTCCAATCGAATTCGACGCAATTATCTTTCAGGAAGGACAGACCTATGTCGCCTATTGCCCTGAACTCGACGTGTCGAGTTGCGGGCAGGACGTGGATCAGGCGCGCCGGAATCTCAAGACGGCTGTCCGGCTGTTTGTCGAGGAGGCGCAGAAGCTCGGAACCTTGGATGAGATACTTCGCGAGGCAGGGTATCACCGTGATGCTCAGGGCAAGTGGCAGTCACCACGAATCGTGGCCACTGAGGTGATGTCTCTTTCGACTCAGCCATAATGCCGCGGATCACTCCTCTTCCTGCCTGGAAGCTGCGCAAGGTGATGGAGAAGGCCGGATTCAAATGCGTTCGAGTTGAAGGAGATCATTTTGTCTATGTAAAGCCCGGTGCGCCAAGGCCGGTCGTCATTCCAGACTGGGATGAGCTCCCGGTCTTCATCATCAAGAACAACCTACGTACTGCCGGTCTCTCACGGGACGAGTATTTCTCTCTTTTGGAAGGCGTCTGACGTTACGATGAAACCAGCGACTCAATCGATCACCAAATCCCTCATCGCGCAGCACAATCTCACCGACGACGAGTATAAGAAGATCGTCGAGGTTCTCGGGCGCGAGCCGAATCTCACCGAGTTGGGCATGTTCTCGGTGATGTGGTCGGAGCATTGCTCGTACAAGAGTTCACGCGTGCACTTGAAGCGCTTGCCCACGACTGGGCCGCGCGTCGTGCAGGGGCCGGGGGAGAATGCGGGCGCGGTGGACATCGGGGATGGTCTCGTCGCCGTGTTCAAGATGGAGTCGCACAACCACCCCTCGTTCATCGAGCCCTACCAGGGCGCGGCCACGGGGGTCGGTGGGATTCTGCGAGACATCTTCACGATGGGTGCGCGGCCGGTCGCCCTGCTCGACTCCCTTCGGTTCGGGCTGCTGGACCATCCCAAGAACCGGCATCTTTTCAAAGGCGTCGTGGCGGGCATCAGCGGCTACGGCAACTGCATGGGCGTGCCGACGATCGGGGGCGAGGTCGTCTTCAACGAAATCTACAACCACAACCCGCTGGTCAACGTCTTCTGCCTGGGCATCGCCAAGAAGGACCGGATCTTCAAAGGCAAGGCGGCGGGAGTCGGCAACCCGGTGATCTACGTGGGGTCGAAGACCGGTCGCGACGGCATCCACGGCGCGACGATGGCCTCCGATTCATTCGATGCCGAATCGGAATCCAAGCGGCCGACCGTGCAGGTCGGTGATCCGTTCACCGAGAAGCTACTGCTCGAAGCCTGTCTCGAGATTATGTCCTCGGACCTACTCGTCGGCATTCAGGACATGGGGGCGGCCGGGCTCACGAGCTCATCATGCGAGATGGCTTCCCGTGCCGGCACAGGCATCGACCTCGATCTCACGCACGTACCGCGCCGCGAGCCGGGCATGACGGCGTATGAATTGATGCTCTCGGAGTCGCAAGAGCGGATGTTGATGGTGGCGCAGCAGGGCAAGGAAGACGAGGTCATTCGTATCTGCAAGAAGTGGGACCTTGATGTGGCGGTCATCGGTCACGTGACGGATGACGGCGTGTTGCGCGTCCGTGACCACGGTGACGTCGTGGCGGAGATTCCGGCGAAGGCGCTCGCCGATGACGGACCACGCTATGAGCGGCCAAGCGCGCCGCCGGCATATCAGGAGTATTTGCAGTCGCTCAATCTGGATGCGATTCCGGACGTGAAGGATCCGAACGCCGCATTGCTGGCGTTGCTGGAAGCGCCGACGATCGCGAGCAAACGCTGGGTCTACGAGCAGTACGATCATATGGTGCAAACGAATACGGTAGTGAGGCCGGGCTCGGATGCCGCCATCATTCGTGTCAAGGGAACGAACCGCGCGCTCGCGATGACGACCGACGGCAATGGGCGATACTGCGTGCTCAATCCGTACATCGGTGGATCGATTGCCGTGGCGGAGGCGGCGCGTAATCTCGTGTGCTCGGGCGCGGAGCCGATCGGGCTGACCGACTGCTTGAACTTCGGGAATCCCGAACGGCCGGAGGTCATGTGGCAATTCGTCCTGGCCATCGAGGGGATCGCCGACGCCTGTCAGGCGTTCAATGTCCCGGTGGTGAGCGGCAACGTCAGCTTCTACAACGAAACGAACGGCCTCTCGATCTATCCCACGCCGATCCTCGGCATGGTGGGACTCATCGATTCAGCCGACCGCGCCATGACGCAATGGTTCAGGCAGGAAGGCGATGCGATCGTGCTGCTCGGCTCGACCCGGGAGGATTTGGGCGGGACGGAGTATTTGCGCGTCATGCATCACCGCGAGCAGGGCTCGCCGCCGTATCTCAGCCTCGAGGCCGAGAAGGCGCTGCACGACTGCGTGCTGCAAGCGATTCGAGAAGGATGGGTGCATTCGGCGCATGATTGCTCTGACGGCGGGCTCGCAGTCGCGCTCGCGGAGTCGTGCATCACGGGGCCTTCGCGGCGCCTTGGCGCTATGATAACATTAAACCTCCACGGCCTTCGACGCGACGCCTTGTTGTTCGGAGAGTCCCAGTCGCGTGTCATCCTGTCCGTTCCCGTTGTGCATGTCGAGCGAGTGCTCGCCGCGGCACTGGAGCGCCGTGTGCCGGCCGCTCAGATCGGGACGGTGGGCGGGAGCAAGGTGATCATCGAGGTGAACGGCGACGAGCGAACAGCCGGCTGCCGAATCGATCTCGACGTCGAGATGCTGTGGGATCGGTGGGCGCGCGCGATTGAACGAAGCATGACACTGCCCGAATCGTGAGCCCGTATTTTTGGAGCACGAATGTCCATGTCGCTGATCATGCCCGAAAAGACGCCGGACAAACTGCACGAAGAGTGCGCGGTGTTCGGAATCTATGACCACAAGGAAGCCGCGAACCTGACGTATCTCGGGCTTTACGCGTTGCAACATCGCGGGCAAGAAGGCTCGGGCATCGTCTCCTCTGACGGCGAGCACTTTTACACAGAGAAGGGCATGGGACTGGTCGCCGACATCTACACCAAACAGGTGTTGAAGAATCTACCGGGCCACATGGCGATCGGGCACAACCGCTACTCAACGGCGGGGGCCAGCAATCTCAAGAACGTCCAGCCGTTGGTGGTCAATTTCGCGTTCGGCAATCTCGCGCTCGCCCACAACGGCAACCTCATCAATGCCGCAATGCTGCGCAATGAGCTCGAGGCGTACGGGGCGATCTTTCAGTCCACGACGGACAGTGAGGTCATCGTGCACTTGATCGCACATTCGCGCGCCGATTCGTTGTTGGCGCGAATCATCGATGCACTGAGCCAGGTCCGAGGAGCTTTCTCGGTCGTTCTGCTGACCGACACGTCCGTGATCGCGGCGCGTGATCCCTACGGCCTCCGGCCGCTCTGTCTGGGCCGGGTGCGGGATAGCTGGACCGTGGCCTCGGAGACGTGCGCGTTCGATTTGATCGGGGGGGAATATGTCCGGGATGTCGAGCCCGGTGAGGTCGTCGTGCTCGATGACAAGGGTGTCACCTCGCACAAACCCTTCGTGCACGCCCAACCCGCCATGTGCGTGTTCGAGTACGTGTACTTCTCGCGACCGGACAGCAAAATTTTCGGCGGGCATACCGTCTATGCTACTCGAAAGGCCTTGGGGCGACAATTGGCGTTGGAGTCGCCGGTGGAAGCCGATATCGTGATCCCCGTGCCGGATTCCGGCGTGCCCGCAGCGCTCGGCTATTCCGAGGGTTCCGGCATTCCGTTCGAGACCGGGCTCATCCGCAATCACTACGTCGGCCGCACATTCATCGAGCCGGAACAGTCGATTCGCCATTTCGGTGTGAAGATCAAGCTCAATGCGGTACCGGAAGTGCTGACCGGGAAGCGCGTCGTGGTCGTGGATGACTCGCTGGTCCGCGGCACGACGAGCCGAAAGATCGTGAAGATGCTCCGGCACGCGGGGGCGAAAGAAGTCCACATGCGGATCAGCTCGCCGCCGATCGTCTCGCCCTGCTTCTATGGGATCGACACGCCGACCAAGAAGGAGCTGATCGCGGCGAGCCACACGACGGCCGAGATCAAAAAGTACATCACCGCCGACAGCCTCGCCTACCTGAGCTTGCAAGGCATGCTGAACGCCTCACCCGGCAAGCCCGATCATTACTGCAACGCCTGCTTCACCGAGCAGTACCCGATTCCGTTTACGAAGGCGGAGGAGCTCCAGCTCGGGCTGTTTTGAGGCTGCTGAAAACGGCCTCGGGAGCACCCGCCCACCCCTATGCGCCAAGACGCATGTCCTCCCGTGCTTCGTTCTCGGCTCGCAGAAATCCTCAACGTACCCCTGCACGGGAAAAGTCTGTCTTGGCAGACTGAGGCCGGGAGGGTGAGATCAATGCCTCCGGTTTCTGCTCGCCTGCGGCCTTGCCACGGGAACTGGCGCGTCTTGGCGCGCTGGGGCGGGCGGGTGAGAAGGACCGTTTTGAGCAGCCTCTCTTGTTTTCCTATTTTCCACTTGGCGTTCAGTGAGTCGTTGCTCATCAAAAAAACCGCGTGCTAGGATACCTGCATCGTCGACGTGCTGTGAAGGAGGAGTGCCATGAAACGAACGCTTGCGTTGCTCCTGATTCCGCTCCTGGCGGTTGGCGTCTGGTCGGCGGTGTCGGCGAAGAGTTTTTTCAAGACGGGTGAGAAGGCCCCGACCTTTACACTGACGTCGTTGAACGGCGAGACGATCTCCCTCGACAGCTTCAAAGGCAAGGTCGTGGTTCTGGGGCTGTTTCATATCTGTGAGCCATGCATGATGCAGGGCACGAACTTGCAAAAGGTCTATGAAGCGACGCGAGGGAAGGACGTTGTGGTCGTCGGCGTGAACTCCAGCGGGGATTCAAAGAAAGCGGTGACAGAGTTTCTCTCGCACTTCCCTGTCAAAGTGACGTACCCGTATCTGCTTGATCCGGGGAAGACCACCGATAAGCTCTACGGCGGCGGGCGCTTCATTCCGAACGTCTACATCATCGATCAGAACGGCGTCATTCGCTGGCAGCGTGTGGGGAACATGGATCTCGCTGGATCGGACGTGATTCTTGCCGAAGTGGACAAGCTCCTCAGCGGCACGAGCAGCGGGCTGTGATCAGGAAGGGTTGACTCATGGATGAATGGGCGGCTGGGAAGCAGCAATTTCTCGACCTGGTGCGGCGGGTCGACGGCGGGGTCCAAGTCGTCATTCCGGTGACCCCGTCCAACAGCATGTTCTTGATCTCCCTGACCAAAGGCGCGAATCGGAAATTCATTACCGTTCCCGAGGATGACATCATCGATCTCGCCGAGGATGCGAGCATCGCGACGAAGGTCGAGAAGATGGTCAAGGAGGCGGTTGCGGGACTGTAGGGTCGTTATGAAGCAGCTGCTCCCCCACATTTGGCAATGGTCGTGGTTTTCGGCCGAGAAGCAGTTGGACTTCAACGGTCTGCTGTTGGCGGTCGGCGAGCATCGCATTCTCGTCGATCCGCCGCCGATGTCCGAGGAGGACGCGGGGCAGATTGCGCGGGGTGGCCGGATCGATTACGTCGTCGTCACCAACCGCGATCATGTCCGCGAGGCCGCAAGCTGCAAGACCCGCTTCGGCTGTCAGATCTGGGTGCCCGAACTGGACGCGTCGCAGATGGACATCAAAGCCGACAAGACCTACAAGGATGGCGAATTGTTACCTGGCGGTCTCTGGGTGGTGCACCTCAAAGACCAGAAGTCGCCGGGCGAATGCGCGCTGTACCTGCAACAAGGCGGCGGGATTGTGATCGTGGGTGACGCGCTGATCGGGAAGCCGCCCGGGTCGGTGTCGATGTTGCCGGCCGAGAAATTTCCTGATGCGGCGAAGGCACGCGAGGGCCTGCGCCGGTTGCTCAAGTACAATTTCACCACGCTCCTCGTCGGTGATGGCGTATCAATCCTAAGCGGCGCCAAGCCGATCGTCGAAAAATTCCTCACCTGATCCATGCATTCGCCATCCGAAGAACTCAACCGGCAGGGGAATGAACGCTTCGCCCGCGGCGACTACACTCAGGCGTACATTTGTTATATCCAGGCACTGGAGTGCGATCGGCTGAGCGGCGACCGCCGTGCGCTCGTCGCCACGCTGGGGAATCTCGGGAATATCTGCGCGGTCAGCGGCCGCCGTGAGCAGGCGCAGGCGTACTATCAGGAGGTGCTGGAGCTGCAGAAGATTCTGGGTGACGAGCGCGGGATCGGCACGACGCTCGCGAATCTCGGCAATCTCCGCGCGGATGCCGGCGAATGGGAGCGCGCCAAGGCGTATTACCTGGAAGCCCTCGACTTGATGAATCGCACAGGGGACCTTGCCGGCAAGGCCGTGCTCTTTTCGGACTTGGGCCTGGTTGCGCGCGAAAACGGCCGATTTGATGAAGCCATGCAGTACTACGAACAGTCGCTGACCTTGATGCGGCGGACCGGGAACCACGGCGGCATGGCGGATGGCTGGCGCATGATGGCGCGCACGTATCTGCTGCAACATCGGCCTGAGGAAGCACTCGCCTGCTGCCGTACGAGCCTCGCGATCGCCGAACGGATGAGTGATGAGCTGCGCATGGGCGGCGCGTGGTACTTGATGGCGCAGTGCTACGATCAGACCGGTCGGCTCGATGAAGCCGTGGAGTTGCTCGAGCGCGTGGTGCGGATCGATCGCAAGTATCAGTTGCCGAAGCTGGCGGAAAACACGAACTGGCTCGAGTCGTTGCGCACGCGGGCAGCCGCGCGCGATCACCGTCCCGTTCCCTGTGAGGAGCCGAATCGATGAGTGCTGCGTCACCTCGTTCTTGGCAAGAGACGCGCGCCGAGCTGAGCTGCCAAGAACCCGAGTTGTATGAGCTCGAACCGGGCGGCGCGCTCGCCATGACGTTGGGAGAGGACGGCTGGGTGCTCGAGATGACGCCCGACGGTCGCCTCATCTGCCAGATCGGGATGGAGATGGACGATATTCAAAGTCTGTTGTCGGACGGTACGGCCGAGGATCTGGGGACCGACGAGCTGGCCAAGCAAGCCAAGTACTATCTCCAGCCGATCGTGTCCAAGTTTCGGAAGGTCCTGACCGCCGCGGGGTTCGAGGAGACGACGGAGATGACCGATGAACACGTGGCCGTGCTCTTCCAGCAACCCGTCGACTTTGAAGATTTGGATGCCGTCAAGCGGCGGATCCACTGGTGCCGGGAGCAGTTCACATCTTCCCGCTGACCATGGCGACGCGCCCCACGACCCATCGCATCCAGCCGCTCGCGAGCTTCGAACAGTTTCGCGACCTCGTCTCCGGCTATCAATTGCCTCGTGTCCTTCTCACCGCTCTCGAGCTGGATCTCTTCACGGCCATCGGCACCCGCAATTGGACGATCTCGGATCTCGCCAAACAGCTTCAGGTCAGCGAGCGTGGGCTCGGTATTCTGTGTCGCAATTTGGCGAGCGCCGGCGTGCTTCAGAAAAAGGGACCGGAGTACCGGAACGGTCGCATTGCCGCGGCCGCGCTCAACGCGAACAGTCCCGAGTATCGGCGCGGCTATCTCAGCCTGATTCGCGATCACTGGATGAATTGGGGCAAGCTGACCGAGTCGGTGAGAACAGGTCAACCGATTGAGGATGACACGCCGCCCGATGACCCCGAGTACCGCAAGGAGTTTAGTTGGGCGATGCATCATCGCTCGGTCGATATCGCGCCGGCCGTTGCCGCGCAGATCAAGTTGGGTCGAGCCTCGCGGCTCCTCGATCTGGGTGGTGGCCCCGGGACGTACGCGCTGGAATTTCTCAAGCGCAACCCGAAGCTCGAGGCGACCGTGGCCGATCGGGCACCGGCGTTGGAGGTGGCGAAGGAGCTCGCGGCGAAGGTTCGGCACGGTAAACGGCTGTCGTATCTGCCGCTGGATTTTCTGACCGAAGATATTCCCGGACCCTATGATGTGATTTGGTACTCGAACGTGCTCCATATCTATTCGCCCGAGCAGAATCAACTGATCTTCGAGAAGATGGCGAAGGCCCTGGTTCCCGGCGGCCGGGTCCTGATCCAGGACGCGTTCTTATTGGATCGCGAGGGCCTGTATCCGCTCGACGCAAATCTCTTTGCCGTGACGATGCTGCTCTTCACCGACGAAGGCAACACGTATTCCATCTCCGACACGACCGGCTGGCTTCGGCAGGCCGGATTCGAGCGGATCAAAGGGATTCCTTTGAAGAAGGGGACGGGGGATTGGCAGGAGGGGATACAGGAAGCGGTGTGGCCGGCCCCACGTCGAGGAAGCCGTGGCCGCCGATCGTGATGATCAGCGCGTTGACGAGGCCCGTGATCACGCTGAGCCACAAGGCCACCGTCGCCTCGTCCGCTCGCGAGAGCTCCTGAATGATCGTCGAGATGTCGAGAGCAAGGCCGATCGTGCCGTACATTACCCCTACGATCAGTGACCACCGCGCGCCGATGAGGGCGGCGGCTGCGAGCACGAGCGGGAGGCCGAAGAGGAACGTCATCCACACGAAGTGGTTCAGCGCCGAGCGGTGCGTGGGCGGGCCTTGGAGCCACCAGGAGACGCCGGCGAAACAAGCGAGGGCGACGAGGGCGAACGCCATCCGCCGTTGCGCCAACCGGGTCCGCATGCGGCATCCTAGCATCTCGCTGAGACCTCTGCCAGCCGCCTGAGTTTCAGACCGCTGAGGGCCACGATGGGCACGGCCGACTCCGTGAAAAGCCAACCGGCAGCCGGTGACACGTCCGATCGGATCCTCGTGTATGACGGGCAGTGCCGGCTGTGCGTGACGGCCAAGGAAGGATTCATACGCGTCGAACAGATGGATACGGACGTGCGGTGGGTGCCGTATCAAAGCGAGGAAGCGGCGTCTCGTCTCGGCTCACTCTATCGTCCTGGCCGACCGGACGTCGCGTTTCTCATCGAGTCGGACGGGACCATCAAGCAAGGGCTCGAGGCCTTTTTGGCGCTGTTGCCTGGCGTGCGAGGCGGCCGACTGCTGGCATCCATCCTCCGCCTGCCGGTTCTCCGCCCACTCGCCCATCTCGCCTATCGCATGATTGCGCGCTATCGCTATCGCTGGTTCGGGAGCGTGTCTCCGTCCTAGCGGTCATGTGCGCCCGCTCCGGATCATTTGATTGAGATTCTCGACCCACCGCTGCTGGAATTCGTCGAATGAAATGTAGACGCGATTCTTGAACGCCGAGGGGAACGGGTCGCCCTTCGCCAATTGCTCGATGAGATCGCGCACGATTCCCATCCCGAAGCGATCCATCAGGTACCGCGTGGCCGAGTTCCCTTCCAGATAGGCGATTTGTGCTTGATACGGATTGAACCCCGCCCATGACCCTTCCAAATAGCTCAGGTTGACGAGCGAGACCTGCCCGCGCACGACCGCCGGGATGTCGGGCGGCGGATCGCCGGCCAACTGCATTGCCAATCCTTCATTCAGCCATTGCGGCATACCGTGGCCGGTCAGCCGGTCATGGAGCAGCGCATGGACGTACTCGTGCCGAAGTACGCGGGTCAGCCAGGCTTGATCGGTGAGCGCGCCTTGCGTCGGAATCTTGATGCGTCCCAGAAGCGGATCGAAAAGGCCGTCCGACCAGGCCGGACCCCCCGTCGCGTCGTGGAACCGCTCACGAGTGTGCAGCACGACCAGGATCGGCGAGCTGGGATAATGGCCTAATTGCCGGCCGATGTCCCGATACGCATCTTCGAGAATCTCGAGCACCCGCGTCCAGACCGCATAGTCCTCCCCGCCGTCGTATTTCACCGTGAAGTGACTGCTGTCGCGCGCCTGGAACTTCTGCTCGGATTTGCGCGACCGCTCGATGTACGCGATCTGGGCGTCAAAATATTGTTGGGTCTCCGGCGACGTGGCGGCGTGAGCGCGAGCGTGCTCGAGATGCGTGGTTGCCGTCGCGAGGTCGTCCTTTTCGATCAATCGCCGTGAAAGAATGAGATGCGGCATGGGATCGTCCGGGACGAGGCGAATCGCCTGCAGGAGCATCTCATCGGTCAGTGCGGGGTCCTTTGCTGCCCAGTAGCCCACGACGAGGTTCACATAGGCGGTATGGTTGTTCGGATTCACGGCGAGCGCGGTTTTGTAGGAGGCCGTGGCGGCTCCAAGGCTCTGCTCCGATTTGGCCTGCGACATGCCGAGATTGTTCCATAGTGTAGAGACGCTGATGCGGACGGACAGATCCCGCAGGGCCTCCGCCGGCAGGGCGCTCAGCTTGGTCTGCGCTTCTGAGAGCTTGTTGTCTTTGATCAACCGATCGATGTCCGTGAGAGTCGCGCTGTAGTCCGTGATCGGCAAGGAAGGCGGTTGTTGCGGGGGGCGCAAGTCGAGCTGCATGCGCTCGTCGGTAAAGCGTGGAGTCGGAGCGGCCGGTAAAGGACCGGTGGCAGGTTGCGGCGGTCGAGCGTGGCGCGAGGACAGCCAGAATTGACGCGCGGCGATGAGTCCCACGAGGAGGACCAGCACGATCGCCAGCACCGCAACGTTGCCTCGCTCGTTTCGGACGTGAGTCATCGATTCCCTTCGGCGTCTCGCGACGATTCGTGTCCTTAGTATAAGCGGAAAACCGTAGCTGTCCACGTCCATGGTCTGAACTGCCTCGATGTGCGCGGTGTCCTCAAGCCCACATTATGACCGCGCCTGAACCGACTTTCGCCTTGACAAGCCTCCCCCGACTTTCCTATTGTGCTGCCAACAGAACCGTTCGGGTGTAGGGAAGAGGGTGCGACTCCCTCGCGGTCCCGCCGCTGTGACTGGGACGAAACCCGCATGAGCCACTGTCGAGGAGGCATGGCCCCCAAGATGGGAAGGCGCGGGGAGTAGAGCCAACCAGAAGCCAGAAGACCTGCCCGGACGATGGCCGTCCATCCCTCGAGGCTGGGGATACGGTTGAGGGTGAAGGAGCGGGTGCAATCCTCAGGGCCACACAGCCTTGAGGATTTTTTGTTTTGGAGACGAAGCGCCGCAGCCATCTCGGCCCGATTGCGATCACCGCGCTCTGCTTCTTCGCGGCAAGCGTCGGGCATGTCCTCGCCGATCCTTCTGCCACGGAGCACATGAAGCGTCGCCCGCAAGGAATCCTGACCGGTATGCCGTTCATGGCGAACGTCGCCTCCCGGACGTTCGTCGACGATCTCGGCCGAAAAATCTATCTCGCAAAGGAGCCGCAGCGCATCGTCTCCTTGGCGCCCAGCGTGACCGAAACGCTGTACGCGATCGGCGCTGGGGACCGCGTCGTGGGCGTCACGGAGTTTTGCGATTATCCTCCTGATGCCCGCTCCAAACCGAAAGTCGCCTACTCGAATCCGAACCTCGAAACGATCGTCGCGCTCAAGCCCGATCTGGTCCTGGCCCCGCGCGACTTCATCCGGCCCGACATTCTCGCCAAGCTCGAGCAGCTCAAGATTGCCGCCTTTGTCATCGACGCCAAGCGGCTCGATGACATTCCAACCGAGATGCAGACGATCGGTCGGATCCTGGGACGCTCGGATGAGGCCAATCGTGTCGCGCTCGAGATCCGGCGACACATCTTGGAGGTCAAAGCCAAGACCGAACGCCTGCCCCGACTGCGCGTCTTGTATGTCCTCAATACGGAGCCGTTGATCTCCGTAGGCCCGGGGAGCTTCATCCATGAATTGATCGAGATCGCGGGCGGCCAGAACGTCGCGGCTGGGGCGTCGACGCCGTACCCGCGTCTCAGCATCGAAGCGGTGCTTAAGGAAGACCCGCAGCTCATCATCTTTCCGCACGGCTCAACCGAGGGCATTCCGCAGGGCGAGCGGGATCTCTGGAAGCGGTGGGTCGGTATGAGCGCCGTCAAGGCGAGCGCGTTTCATCAGGTTCCCAGTGATGTCCTCAATCGTCCCGGTCCTCGCGTCGTCGAAGGCCTAGACGCGCTGGCTGCCATCATTCACCCGGAGTTGTCCGGCTCCGCACGAGCCGCCAATCCCGCACCGTAGCGGTTGACGATGAGCGAGACGTCCGTCGGTACGGCGACGACTAGTTCCCCCATTCCCTCAGGAGTGAGCGTACGTGGGGCGCTGACCTCCGCACGCTGGATGACGGTCATGCTCGTATTGGTGGCGGGGAGCGCGGTCGTGTGCCTCGCCGCGATCCGAATGGGGACGGAAACGATTCCGCTAGCCGATGTCGCTCGGGTGGTTCATGGGATTCTCGAAGCGCGCTCTGTCGAGATGGACACGCTCGGGACGAGCGGCGTGATTCTCGTCCACGTCCGGTTACCGCGCGTGCTGCTGGCGTTTACCGTGGGTGGCTGCCTTGCGGCAGTCGGCGTGACACTCCAAGCGCTGCTGAGGAACCCGCTCGCCGATCCCTACGTCCTTGGGATCTCCAGCGGCGCGGCGCTCGGCGCGGCCGTCGCCATGCTGTTGGGAGTCGGGACGACGGTCTTTTCGTTGTCGACCTTGCCGCTGTACGCGTTTGCCGGCGCACTGTTGTCGATCGCGGTCGTGTATCGGATCGCCGTCTCCTATGGCCATCTTCCGATCCACACGCTGCTGCTGGGTGGCGTGGTCCTCAACGCGATCTGTTCCGCGCTGATCATGTTCATCACCTCCATCATGGACCCCAACCGTTCATACGGGATGATGGCGTGGTTGATGGGCACCTTGCTCGCCCCGACGTATTCCGTGCTTGCCGTGGTGGCTCTCTACCTGACCATCGGAGGCGTGGCCCTTGCGGCTCAAGCCTCTGCATTGAATATTCTGACGCTCGGTGAAGAGCCGGCTCGCTCGTTAGGTGTCGACGTCGAGCGCGTCAAGAAGACCGTGTTCGGTGTGGGTGCCTTGCTCACGGGGGCAGTCGTCTCGGTGAGCGGCCTGATCGGGTTCGTCGGCATGGTGGTCCCTCACGCCGTGCGCCTGATGATCGGTCCCGATCATCGATTGCTCCTGCCGGCGTCTGCGTTGGTGGGCGGGATGTTTCTCACGTTCGCCGACTCGATCGCGCGGACGATCTTCTCGCCCAACGAGATTCCCGTCGGCGTCGTCACGGCCTTGATCGGTGGGCCCGTGTTTCTTGGGCTGCTGGTACGGCGGAAAGGCCAAGGGCTATGAGGATGACGATGACGCGCGTGTCACTCGCCTATCACGCGCACGACGTCCGGTTCTCGTACCGACGACGCCCGGGGCCCGAGGTGCCATGGGCGGTCCACGGTGTATCGTTCGATGTCCGAGAAGGCGAGGTTCTGGGGATCGTCGGGCCGAACGGATCAGGCAAGACCTCGCTGCTCAAGCTGCTCGGGAAAGTGCTCCTCCCGCAACGCGGCACGATCGAACTGTTCGGACGTGATCTCCATGCCATGGCCCAGAGGGACGTGGCGCGCCAGGTGGCCTTCGTGCCGCAGGAGCATCAGCAGGTCTTCCCTTTCACGATCCTCGAAACGGTGCTGATGGGCCGGTTTCCGCACGGCGAACGACGCGTTGGTTTGGCGAGCGCCGCCGATTTGGAGGTCGCGTGGGCCGCCATGCGCGACCTGGACATCGAAGGGCTCGCGGAACGGTCGATCCAGGACGTGTCGAGCGGCGAGCGGCAGCGGGCCGTCATCGCGCGCGCGTTGGCGCAAGAGCCGCGAGTGCTGCTGCTGGATGAGCCGACCTCGTTCCTCGATCTCAGCCATCAGATCGACATCTGTCGCATTCTTCGAACGTTGAACGAGGAGCGCGGCCTCACGGTCGTGCTCATCTCTCATGACCTCACGCTCGCAAGTCAGTATTGCGATCGGCTGTTGCTGATGGATCGGGGGCAAGCGGTCCGTCTCGGGACGCCGGAGGAGGTCGTCAGGCCGGACGTGCTCGAATCGGTCTTCCACTGCACAGTACTCGTCGATCGGCATCCCGACTCCGGCCTGCCGCGAGTCACCTTGCCGACGCGCCGGACGCCGGGCGCTGTTCCGGTTCGTCAACTGCGGGATGGATTGGTACCCGTTCGTTCCGTTCATTCACTGGGTACGAAGAAGAGGGAATGCTGAGAAGAAGTCGGCAGTGACGGGGAAGATGGTGCAAAGCCATCACGGTGCCGCCACTGTAAGCGGGGAGTGACCCTGCACGTTGCCACTGTTTGCCGGGCGTGAATCGCCCTGGAGACGGGAAGGCGCAGGCGAACGAAGATCCGCGAGTCAGGAGACCCAACTGCCGACGAGACGCTCCAGTCCTTCGTGCAAAAGGGAGGTGGGCATGCGTGGGGGTCAGGCGATCGCGGCGGTCGTGTCATGTGTCATCCTGTGCTCGAGCAGTGCTGGACACGCTGAGGAGCCGTCGGACGAAGTGGTGGACGTGACGGACGTCGTGATCAGCGCGACGAAAACGCCGTTGTCGGTGAGCCAAGTGACGAGCGCGGTCGAAGTTATCACCGGGGAAGAGATGCAGCAGAAGAAAATGAAGACCGTGATCGATGCGCTTCGCCTCTCGCAAGGGCTCGCGGTCTTCCAGCAAGGCGGGTTCGGCACACTCGCCGAAGTCCGCATTCGAGGCGCTCAACCGAGACACACGTTGGTGCTGATCGATGGCGCCATCGTGAATCAGGCCACGACGGGCGCCTACGACTTCGCGAATCTGACCGTGGACAATATCGACCGGATCGAAATTCTCAGAGGCGCACAGAGCATGCTCTGGGGCTCGGATGCCATCGGCGGCGTGATCAACATCTATACGAAACGAGGCGCCGGGACGCCGACGGCGGGTGGATTTGTCGAGTATGGCTCCTTCGCGACCATTCGGGAAGGGGCCAATGCCGCTGGCGCCAAAGGGCCGTTCGATTTTGCGGTGTCGCTCTCGCGGTGGGATACGAGCAGCTTTTCGGCGATTGATTATCGCCGGGGCGCGGCGGAGCGCGACGGCTTTCACAACTGGCAAGGATCGGGAAAAGTCGGCGTGACGTTGCCGAAGGACGGTCGGTTGGAATTCAATCTGCGGTGGTACGACTCGGATGTGAACTTTGACGGGTTCGATGGCAACGGCCGGCCAGCCGACATCTTCGGCGCCCGGCAAACGGATCGGAACCTCATTCTGACCGGCAGCTACGTCCAGCCGTTGACGTCGTGGTGGACGCAGCGGCTCACAGTCGCACGCGCAGACGAACGACTGCTCGCGACCAGCGGGTCGGTCGGCCGGAGTCTCGATACCGGCCTGACGATTACCGCCGACCCGAACTGCGGACTCACGACCGCACCGCAGACCTGTTTCTCACCATTCGCCACGAACCTGCGCATCCTCAATCAGCGGCTCGAGTGGCAACACAACGTCCAAATCGGCAAGCCGCTGTTGCTCACGGCCGGCTACCAATTTCGTCAAGAGCAAGGCGACGCAGCGGGATTCTTCGGCGGCGCGCAACCGAACCGCCTGTTGACGTCTAATGCAGGATTCGCTCAAGCACAGGTGAATGGTTGGGATCGGGTGTTTTTCACGGCCGGTATTCGTCAAGACAGTTACAACGTCTTCGGCGACGCGACCACCTATCGCGTGACCGCGGGTTACATGGTGAAAGAAACGGGTACGAAGTTCCGGACGAGCTACGCCACAGGTTTTCGGGCCCCGACGCTCAATGATTTGTTCTTCCAGGGATTCGGCAATCCCAATTTGCGACCGGAGAAGAGTAAGAGCTTTGACGTCGGGGTCGATCAAACCCTCTTTCAAGGCCGGCTGCAATTGAACGCCGGATACTTCTGGAATCGCTATCACGATTTGATTCAGTTTGCGTCCGCGCCGTCGCTTTTGTGCCCTCCGAACACGTTCGGTTTCTGCCCGATCAACGTCGCGGATGCCAAGAGCCAAGGGTGGGAACTCGGCTTCAAGGCGACGATCATGAAAGGGCTCGAGGCGTGGGGCCAGTACACCTACACGTTGACCCGGGACTTCGACCGGCCGGACAACCCATTAGGCGGCGACAAGCGACTCCCACGATGGCCCATGGATCAGTTCAGTGTCGGTGTCGGGTATCAGCCGATCGACTCCGTCCGTGTCACCCTCGACTATCGTTTCGTCGGTGCACGAAATAACGATCTCACCAACACACCGGCGCAGAAGCAAGGCTCGTTCGGCGTCGTCAATGCCGTCGCGACGTATGATGTGACCAAGCGTGTTCAGCTTTATGGCCGCGTCGATAATCTCCTCAATCAGAAATACGAAGAGGTCCTCTATTTTGGCACGCCGATCCGCTCGGTGTACGGCGGCATGCGGATCACGCTCTAACGACCATGAATATCCCGCGATTGATCATTGCTGGCACGCACAGTGGGGTCGGGAAGACGACCGTCACACTGGCGCTCCTCGCCGCGCTCCACGTGCGCGGCCGTGCGGTGCAAGCGTTCAAGGTCGGGCCCGACTTCATCGATCCCGGACATCACAGTGCGATTACCGGCCGCCCATCGAGTAATGTGGATGGCTGGATGCTGGGTGCCGACCGGAATCGCGAGATCTTTTGTCGGGCGGCGCGCGGTGCCGACCTCTGCATCATCGAAGGCATGATGGGCCTGTTCGATGGGAGTTCAGCGACGAACGACATCGGGAGTACCGCCGAGCTGGCCAAGCAGCTCCGCGCGCCCGTACTGCTCGTGATGGACGGCAGCGCGATGGCGAGGTCGGCCGCGGCGATGGCCTTGGGCTATGCGCGATTCGATCCTGATGTTCAGGTGGCCGGCGTCATCGTAAATCGCGTGAGCGGCGAGGGGCATTTTCGACTACTCAAGGACGCGATCGAACACGGCGCGCGACTGCCGGTCGTCGGCTATCTCCGGCCGGACGCCTCGATCGAGATTCCCGATCGCCACTTGGGGCTGCTCACGGCGATGGAAGCCCGCTCCAAGCGACTCTATCAACGCTTCGCGGATGCAGTTGTCGACACCGTCGATCTCGACCGGCTAGAAGCACTCGCGAACAGCGCGCCGGCGCTCACATCCGTCGATCTTGCGGGTGATCGGTTCTCACACAAGGTATCCGAGGGCCGTTCAGCGCGAGTCGGCGTCGCGTATGATCCGGCATTTTGCTTTTACTATCCCGAAAATCTCGCACTCCTCGAGTCGGAAGGAGCGGAAATCATCCGATTCTCGCCACTCGACGATCGTGCGCTGCCGGACGTCGATTTGATTTATCTCGGCGGGGGGTATCCCGAGGTCCACGCTGCACGGCTCGCTGCCAACGCGTCGATGCGGCGGACGATCTATGAATTTTCCGACAGCGCCCGCCCCGTGTATGCGGAATGCGGTGGATTGATGTACCTCACTGAAGCGATCCGGGATGCGGAGGGACGCCGGCATGAGATGGTCGGTCTTCTTCCTGCTGAAGCCGTCATGCACCCATCGACACTTACCATCGGGTACCGTGAGGTCAAACTGACCGAGCCTAGCATTCTGGGCGAGCCCGGGGTCACTGCTCGGGGCCATGAGTTTCACTACTCCACTCTGCAGCTCAGGTCGACCCCGCACTACGTCGCTCGGCTCACTGATGCCGAAGGTCAGGCTCGCGCGCAGGATGGGCTCATCTTCAAGCAGACCGTCGCTCTGTACACGCACCTGCATTTTGGCAGTCGGCCGTCGCTGGCGCGCGCGCTGATACAGGCAGCTCGTCGTGGCCGGTATGCCAAGCCGCAGATGTCATGAAGTTGGAAGGGTGGGAAGGTGCTGAATATGACCGGGCCGGTCGAGAAAACCTGCGGGCGCTGCGGCGAGCGCTTCCATTGCGGCCAGTATGGGTGCTGGTGCAATGACATCTTCATTACGGAGCGACAGTACGATTGGATCGCGGCTCGGTATCAGGATTGCCTGTGTTCCCGTTGCCTGCGCGCCGTCGCTGATGGGACCATCGGCCCTGCACATGCGGCGTCGTCTTAGGAATGCCATGGGGAGTCCTTCACGATCGCGAACGAAGTCACGATTGATCCTGGTCATCGGCGGCGCGTCATCGGGGAAGAGTGACTATGCCTTGTGCCTGGCGGGCAAGGCGAGGCCCCGGGCATTCGTGGCGACCGGAGAGCCGCTGGACGATGAGATGCTGCAACGCATCCGTCGCCATCAAGCGACGCGGAGCCGTGAGTGGGACACCGCCGAGGTTCCCCTCGACGTCGTGAAGTGGTTCGAGCACGAGGCTTCCCGGTATTGTGTGATCGTGATCGATTGCCTGACCTTGTGGCTCAGCAATCTGCAGATCGCCGGCATGTCAGCGACCGACATCCATGCGGCGGTGGAGAATGTGATCTTGGCTGCGCGAACCTCGAATGCTCGCGTCATTGCCGTGACGAACGAATTGGGCATGGGCCTCGTCCCCTGTGAGGCGGAACCCCGCGCGTTTCGCGAACTGGCGGGCGCCGTCAACCGGCAGTTTGCGGGTGCAGCCGATGAGGTTCATTTGGTCGTCGCAGGTTGCTCACTCCGACTGAAATAGGGTCACGATGACATTCACCGAAGCGATCCAACGCATTCCACCCATCGATCCGATGCTCGTGCAACGGGCACAGGCGAGACTCGATGCCCTCACGAAGCCGCTCGGGAGTCTCGGTCGCCTGGAAGAATTGGCGAAGCAATACGTGGCAATGACCGGCATCGAATCACCCAAGCCCCCGCGCTCGGCGGTCTTCGTCTTTGCGGCGGACCACGGGATCAACGCGGAAGGCGTCAGCGCCTATCCAAGCGCGGTTACGGCGCAGATGGTCTTGAACTTCCTGCGCGGCGGGGCGGCCATCAATGTGTTGGCAAATCACGTCGGCGCAGAAGTCCGCGTGGTGGATATCGGCGTGGCGGCCGACTTCGACGACCTTCCGGGCCTGCTCAAACGAAAGGTCGCGCCCGGGTCGAACAATTTTGCGCGCATGCCGGCTATGAGCCGGCATGAGGCGCAGCAGGCGCTCGACATGGGCGTAGACCTCGCCGCATCGGCGGTGGAAGACGGTATCAGGCTCATTGGGACGGGGGACATGGGGATCGGCAATACGACGCCGAGCACCGCGATCACAGCGATTATGACAGGCTGTCGTGTTGCGGAAGCGACAGGCAGGGGAACCGGGATTGACGATGAGATGCTGGCGCGAAAGATCGCGATCATCGAGCAGGCGCTTATGCTCCACGACCCCGATCCAGACGATCCGCTCGATGTTCTCATGAAAGTCGGCGGGCTGGAAATTGCGGGCCTCGCGGGACTGATTGTGGGAGCGGCCGCGCATCGCGTGCCGGTGGTGCTGGATGGCTTCATTGCCGGCGCGGCGGCGCTTCTCGCCATCGCGTTCGCTCCTCGATGCCGGGAATATCTGATCGCCTCGCATCTGTCCGTCGAGTGCGGTCATCGCATCGCGCTGGAGCGTCTCGGCCTACGACCACTATTGGATTTAAACCTTCGCCTCGGTGAAGGGACGGGCGCATGTTTGGCAATCGGGCTCGTCCACGCCGCAATCAAGATTCTGACAGAGATGGCGACGTTCCGTGAGGCGGGCGTTTCGCAGCGAACTGAGTAGGGGATGCGAGGGTTTGTGACCGCGTGGGAATTCTTGACCGTGATCCCACTTCGCGCCGCCACTCGATCGCTGGAGCCGGATGACCTCGCGGCCTCAATGGCCTGGTTCCCCCTCGTCGGCCTGGTGATCGGTGCGGGCCTCGCCGCGACCGACCTCCTGGCCTCGGCGATCGTGAGCCCTGCGATTGTGAACGTGCTGTTGATCGTCGTGGGCGTCGTCTTGACGGGCGGGCTCCATGTCGACGGTTTGGCGGATACGATCGATGGGCTGGCGGGTGGACGCACGCCGACCGAGAGACTCCGAATCATGCGCGACGTGCATATCGGTGCGATCGGGGCCACGGGAATCATGTTGGCCTTGGGACTGCGCTTCGCCGCGCTCTCGGCCCTTCCCACGTCTCAGAGGATGGCCCTGCTGGTCTGCATGCCGCTTGCCGGCCGTTGGGCGATCGTGATGAGCAGCGTGGGGATGCGCTACGCCCGCGCCGAAGGTGGCTTGGCCCAGCCGTTTCTCCAGCAGCTCCGGTTCACGGATGTCCTTGGGGCAACGACGGTGTTCATGCTTGCCCTTACATGGACCGTCGGTCTCGCGAACGCGCTGCTCCTTGCCGTCCTTGTGGTGCTCGTGGCTCGGGGAATCTCCTTGATGGCGACCTGGCTCGTGGGCGGTATGACAGGCGATATCCTTGGCGCGGTGAATGAACTCGCGGAAATCGCATTTCTGATTGCCGCGCCCGTCATCGTGGGGCTTGAGAAGCCGTCATGGTTGCCGGCATGACGGCGTCTGAGCTGCTGGCCGCGTGCCTGCTCGATGCCGCGGTCGGCGATCCTCGCTGGATGCCGCACCCCGTGAAAGTGATGGGCGCCGCCATCGCAAGATATGAAGCGATCGTACGGCATCTCGCACACAGCCCATCGGTGCACCGGATTGCGGGCCTCGTCTTGGCAGTCGGTTTGCCCCTCGTGGTCGCGGCCGCGACCATGGGCATCATTGAGCTAGCGGCGCGGATCCATCCGTCGGCGCGGACCGCCGTCGTGGTGGTGCTTTCGTTCACCGCGCTCGCGGCGCGAGACCTTGTCGATCACATAAAGGCTGTCCTCCGCGCGCTGGAACGCGGCAGCCTGGTCGACGCACGGAGGGCTGTGGCGGAGATCGTGGGGCGTGACACGGAACGGCTGTCGGAGCCGGAGGTGGTGCGGGCAACCGTGGAAACGGTTGCGGAAAGTACGGCGGATGGCGTGATTGCTCCCCTGTTCTATCTCGTGCTCGGCGGTCCGGCCCTTGCGCTTGCCTTCAAAGCAGTCAGCACGCTCGACTCGATGATCGGGCATCTCGATGCGCGGTATCGCGACTTCGGCTGGGCCGCGGCGCGGCTCGACGATTTCGCTAACTGGCTGCCAGCCAGGATCGCAGCACTGCTGCTCGTCGCGGCTGCCGCCGTGACGACTCGTCGGGCTGGCGCCGCATGGAGGACGTTTCGTCGGGATGGCGCGAAGCATCCGAGTCCGAACAGCGGGAGGCCGGAGGCCGCGATGGCGGGTGCGCTGGGGGTTCAGCTGGGAGGCACCAACTGGTACGATGGGCGGCCCATTCAGCGACCGCTCCTAGGGGACAAGGAGAACGCGCTCGACCGACAACAGATTCGTGTCGCCGTGTGGACTATGATGGTGGCATGCGCGATCGGCGCCGTGATCGGCATCGTGATACTGAGTGTAATGCGATGAACGTGACGCACGGCGGAGATGTGTACGCGGCAGCCCGCGCGACCGGTCGGTCGATCCATCAGATCCTGGATTTCAGCGCGAGCATCAATTCGCTTGGCCCCTCAGCCAAGGTACAACGGGCGGTGCTTGCCGCGTGCCGGCTTCCTCCCCATTATCCTGATCCCAACTGTACAGCGTTGCGTGAGGCATTGGCGAAACACCACGGCATTGCTTCCGACTGTCTACTGATCGGCAACGGCTCGATTGAGCTGATCCATCTCCTTCCACTTGCCTTGAAACTCCGCCGAGTCTTGCTGATGGGCCCGACGTTCAACGAGTATGCGAGAGCGGTGGCCTTGCACGGAGGACAGGTGCTGTCAGTGAATGCCGATCGAGGGAAGGAATACCGGCCGCCGATCGAAGAGGCGCTCAAGCGAATCGAGGCATGCGACGCCGAGATCGATGCGGTGGTCTTCTGCAATCCGAACAACCCGACAGGTCGAAGCATCGAAGTCGAAGCCGCAACGAGGCTGATCGAAGCAGCGGCCCGACGTCGCGCGTGGGTCATCGTCGACGAGGCCTTCGTCGATTATTGCGAACAGCACTCGCTGCTACCACGTCTGGGGCGGCTCTCAAATGCGGTGATCCTCAGAAGCTTTACGAAATTGTATGCGCTGGCGGCATTCAGAGTCGGCTACGTCGCCGCGAGCAAACGAGTGATCGACAGTATCCGAGCCGTTCAGCCGCCCTGGTCGGTTAACAGGTTGGCCCAAGCGGCGGCGCTGGCGGCCCTCCATGACCGGCGCTATGCTGAGCGAACGCTTCGGTCAACGGCCGTGGAGCGAGCCGCCCTGATCGCCGGCCTCCGGTCCATCGGCGGTATCGTCGTCTATCCATCCGATGCCAATTTTCTTCTCTTGCAGCTTCCCGAGCCACATACCGCCACACGACTGACTCAGGGGCTATGGCGCATCGGCATCTTGATTCGAGACTGTTCGTTGACTGATGGACTGACGCCTCGGACTATCCGGATCGCCGTTCGGACGCGATTGGAGAATCGCCGGTTAGTTGTGGCACTCCGGCGTGCACTCATGGCAGGTGATCGATGACGCTTCGGACATCCTATGTCCTCGCACACAATACGCTGGTCATTGATCTTCGGCGCCCGCATCGTATGCTGTCGTCCGCGCCGCGCGGCGGAGGTGTGAGGCGTGCAAGATATGTCCTGAATCATCAGGTTCCCTTGCATCCTCAGGGAGGCAATCAACATTGGGGTGATCCCGCGCGGTATCTCGGAAAGCTGGCCGTCACGCTCGGCATAAAGGGACCGTGTGTCGGATTGATGACCGGTGTCTCGATCAAAGACGTTGTCATACGACGGGAGGAAACGGACGGCCTATGGGTCGAAGGCTTTCTTACCGTTGGCGTCTCGAATGCAGTCCGGGCGGGGGAGCCGGTCGAGGCGCAGAGACATGAGCATGTTGGGACGATCAACATCATTGTCCGCACGAACGCCGCGCTCCCGACCGCCGCGCTCGTCGGCGTGGTTCAGGTCGTCACCGAAAGCAAGACTGTGGCCTTGATCGATGAATGCGTGCTGACATCGACCAGACACCTGGCCACTGGAACCGGCACCGATGCGACCGTTGTGATCAGCGGCGAGGAGCAACACGTTCGGTATAGCGGCACGCACACCAAGCTTGGCGAACTGGTCGGACGAGTGGTGTATGCTGGAGTCGTTGAAGGATTGAAGCGCTATCGCCAATGGCTCGAAGCCTCGCGATCGGATGGTCGACCGCGGCGACAGAACGGCAGGGAAAGGCCATGAAGCGTGCGCAAGCCATCGCGATTTTCGGGACAGGCTCGAACGTCGGCAAGAGCGTGATCGCAGCCGGTCTCTGTCGCTTGCTCGCACGGTGGAGTGTGAAGGTGGCGCCGTTCAAGGCGCAAAACATGTCGTTGAATTCCTTCGTCACGCCCGAAGGGGGAGAAATTGGTCGCGCCCAAGCACTGCAGGCGCGGGCGTGCAGTGTGCCGCCGCACGTCGACATGAATCCAATTTTGTTGAAACCGGAATCGGATCAGCGGTCGCAGGTGATCGTGCACGGACGGATCTGGGGGGCTTCCGAAGCCGACGCATATTTAGCGCAGACTATGAACCTGTTTCGGTTCGTCGAGACAAGCTATAGACGATTGGCAGAACGCTTCGATGCCCTTGTCATCGAAGGTGCCGGAAGTGCGGCTGAAGTGAATTTACGGAACCGCGACATCGCGAACTGGCGTGTCGCAGAGTTGGCCGATGCTGCCGTGGTGCTCGTTGCAGATATCGACTGCGGTGGTGTCTTCGCTCAAGTCATTGGCACGTTGGACCTCCTTCAACCTGATGAGCGACGTCGAGTGATCGGCATCATCGTGAACAAGTTCCGTGGAGACCGACGATTGTTTTCCGACGGCGTCGCGTTTCTCAAACAGCGGACCGGCGTTCCTGTTCTCGGTGTAGTTCCTTTTTTGCGCGATCTTCGCTTAGACGAGGAAGACAGCCTTCAGGGGGCACAGAGACCCACCGTGCCCTTCTCGCCCGATCGCATCAACATCGCGGTGGTCTTATTGCCACGGATGAGCAATTTTACGGATTTCCTGCCCCTGAGTGAGGAAGCCGACGTCGCGTTGAACTATGCGGCCTCGCCACCTGATCTTCGGGGTGCCGATGTGATTATCATCCCGGGCAGCAAGAATACGATTGAAGACCTGGAATATGTCTTCTCTACGGGGATGAGCCTGGCCATTCATGAGCATGTGCAGCAAGGGGGCGGGGTCGTCGGAATTTGCGGCGGGTATCAGATGTTGGGGCGGGAGATTCATGATCCCCATCGGGTGGAAGCCGGAGGGACGGCATGTGGGTTGGGACTGCTCGATGTGACGACGGAGCTGACGACGGTCAAGAACACGTATAAAGTGAAGGCCTTGCCTCTTCATGTACCGATCGAGCACGCCGCTCCACTTCCAGGCTATTACATTCATGTCGGGAGGACCGTGCGGCGCGGGCCGCAACCTTGTTTTCAAATTCTGACTGACCTCGATCCCGCTGGCAGTTCAATAGGAAGTGAAGACGGGGCGCTCGCTGGCCGCGTGTGGGGAACCTACATCCATGGTCTTTTCGATCACGCGATCTTTCGGCGCGCCTGGTTGAATTCCGTACGGCGACGGAAAAGCCTGGATCCGCTTCCCGAGCGGATATCCGAACAGGTGAATTCGCGGCTACAGGGTGAGTTGGATCGATGGGCCAATCATTTGGCGGAACACCTCGATCTCGGTTTCGTTCGCCGGGCTCTTCGGCTAAACGACGACCGGGAAGAGCAAGGAGTGTCACGATGCGGCTGACGAAAATTTATACGCGAACAGGCGACGCTGGCAAAACTCGATTGGCTGGAGGCCAGGAGGTTTGGAAAGACAGCCTCCGCGTTGAAGCCTACGGCACGGTCGACGAGCTCAATGCCGTGCTGGGCCTTGCCCGGGTGTTCAATGCCGATGCGCCAGGCGACACCCGTGTGTCAGCGACGCTCGACGAGCACCTACGGTGGATTCAAAACAAACTATTTGACGCGGGCTCTCTTCTCGCGACGGCCCCCGGGCAGGTCTTCCGCAACATGCCGTCAATCAACTCTGGAGATGTCGCGCGACTCGAGCACCTCATCGACGAGTGTCAGAAGGAGCTATCGCCCTTGAAGGAATTTATTTTGCCCGGCGGTGGGAAGGTCTCGGGCTTTGTGCACCAGGCACGAACCGTGTGCCGCCGCGCGGAGCGCGTTTGTATCAAGCTGGCTCATGAGGAAACGGTTGATCCGCACATCATCCAATTCCTCAACCGACTCAGCGACACGTTGTTTGTCGTCGCTCGATGGATTGCGAAGAAGCAGGGTGAGGGCGAGTTCTTATGGGAACGGCAGACCGCAGCCGATGAACGCAAGTAATCAATCGTGCTCGCACTCCGAGTCGCCCGAGGAATGTAAGCCGAACACCCCGATAACCGAAAATTTGCTGCTTTGGCCAGAAATTGTAGTGCCGCTGTTGCCGCCTCTCAAATTGCTCGATCCCCCTCCATCGACTCTTCCTCCACAACGGATTCGTTGGCGCTGTATTCATTACGTATTTAGCCGATAGACCTCCCGCTCTTGTGATCTTTCCTCCTGCGTCGGCCGGCAGGCATTAAACTTGCTCGCCGCCCTGTGCCGATCTGTACTTAATATATTTACGTTATTCAGTGGCTCTCAGTGCGGTTTTCCCGGCTTTGGCTATATTTACTCGAAAGGGGGGCGAAATGATGAACGTCAAAGGCATGAGTCTCAGCATGGCGGTGGCCATCTGTGCGCTCCTAATATGGTCGGCACCTTTACAGGCCGCGAATGAGGCCGAAGTCGGTGAATTGCTGGTGAAGCTGCTCCAGGCGGGTCGGGCCGTGATCTCTGCTCATCAGGACCTCATCAACGACTCGACGAAAGGCAACAAGGGTTTCACGCCCGAATACATGGGCGACAAGATGATCGAGAAATATCGTGAGATGACCAAGATCGATTTGCGCCAGCCGAACAGTACTCCGTATGCCAAAGTTCTGCTCGCGCTCGTCGATTCCGGCAAGGAAGTCATTGCGGAAGCCCAACCGGCCATCAATAAGCAGGGGATTGGATTTAAGGGCATGATCCCCGCGGCGTGGGGGCGGAAGACCGGGGACAAGTTTGCACAAAAGACCGGAATTCGCTTGAAGCTCACCGCAGTCGATTATCGCTTCCCTGGAAATAAACCCGATGATTTCGAGTCGGAAGTCCTGAAGATGTTCAACGACCCTTCCTATCCACGGGAGAAGGAGTACAGCCGAACGGTCATGTACGAAGGACGGCCGGCGCTGCGAATCATGACGCCGGAATACGCGGGGCCGAGCTGCCTAAAGTGCCATGGCGATCCCAAGGGCGAAAAGGATATTACCGGGTATAAGCGAGAAGGCCTGAAGGAGGGAGGATTAGCTGGGGCGATCAGCTTGGTTATTCCTGTGCACTGAGTGTGTGGTGAGGGTAAGCAGCTTTTAACTTGGAGGGACATGATGAGCAAGATCGTGGTTGTCGATGACTCGTACGCCGAACTGCAGTTGATTGAGAATGTACTCAAAGGCGCCAATCACACGGTGGTCTGTTATCCGAATACCGAGAAGCTTGAGGATAAGCTACTTACTGAACGCCCCGATGCGATCGTGCTCGATGTCGTCATGCCAGGCCGGAACGGTTTCCAGGCATGCCGTGACCTGAAGGCCGACGATCGGTTCAAAAATATTCCTGTCGTGCTCTGTACCTCCAAAGGGCAGGAGAGTGACAGGTTTTGGGGACAACAGCAAGGCGCCAATGCCTACATCGTGAAGCCGTTCAAAGGTGAGGACCTGTTGGCGGCGGTGAAGAAGGTTTTGAACTAACGCGTCGCCGGCGTCCAACTGGAAGTTATGGAAACGGTTGCACCTTCGCTCGAACAGACACGCCCGGGCCTGACCTCCGTCGACGAGTCGGCTTTACGGGTGTGTCTAATCACGTTGGGCGGAGAACTGTTCGCCATCGACCTTCGCTATGTCAGGGAGGTCTTCGAGATCGAATCCGCGACTCCCGTGCCCGGCTTGCCGTCATCCCTGACAGGCGTGGCGAATCTTCGAGGTCTTGTAATTCCCTTGGCGGATTTGCGCGGCATGATGGGCCTTTCGACGAGCGGACCCGCGCCGCAGTGCGCCGTCGTCGTCAAGCATGCGTCGCATCAGCTGGCGGTGCTAATTGAAGGCGTGCCGGAGATCAGAACAATTCACCGCACTCAATTGCTTCCCGCTGTGATCAATGCCGAGGGCAAATCCAGGCCGTTCGTCTCAGCCGTGCTGAAGCTCGAAGACCGACTTGGGGCGATGCTCGAAGTACCGGCGCTCTTCAAGCAGCTGGAAATGTAGAAGGGGAACGGAGAATTCTCACGCAGAGAGACGGGGTGACACGATGATGGGTCGGGGAAGGGAGGAGTGACCATGGTCAAGTTCGGCATCAGGGAGTGGTTTCAAAACCTCAAGACGCAAGCCAAGCTCATGGTCGGATTCGGCGCCGTGAGCATCGTCATTTTGACCATGACAGGCGTCAGCTTGTACACCCTCCAACAGCTGCGTGAGGCCTTCCGCCTGCTCAACGATGAGTCGGCTGTCGTCCTCGCCAATCTCGGGGCGGTGAGTAATGGTCTGGCCGACTATCATCGGCAAGTCACCGCGCTGCCGCAGGAAGTGCGAAAGAGGGAGGACTTGGATCTCATCGTCCGTCGCCTTACGCAACTCAAGGCAGACGCGGAAAAGCGAATCGAGGAGTACGGCGCGAGTGCCAAGCGGGTTTCGAAAACGGGGCGCAACGAGGAACACGACTATAAGCGATTCCGTGATGCCGTCACGGCGTATTTCAAGGAAGCCGAAGGTGCGTTCAGCGCGTATGCGGAAAGTTTTACCGATACGACCCTGAGCAGGGAGCAGGCTCAGGAGTTGAGAAACCTCGCGAACCTGTCCATCACCGTCAATTTGTCCCTATTGCGTGAACAGGTCATCAAAATGGCCGGTGAATTGTTCACGACCGTCCGCGATCTTGCCGGCGACGTGAACGATGATGGGCAAGCGCTCGCAAAACGAAGCGGCGCGGCGCTCTTTGTCGCGGGATTCATCGCCGTCGCGTTGGGTCTCGGCATCGGTTACTGGATGGCGCGGTATTTCGCACGCGGCGTCACCCACATCGCTGACGTCGCGACCCTCGCGGCCTCGGGTCAGTATCAAGCTCGTGCGAAGCTGTCGAGCCGAGACGAATTAGGTCAGATGGCCGGCGCGTTCAACTCGATGCTGGATCGAATCACCGCTCTCGTCCAAACGGAAGGCGAGCGCGACAAGATGCAGCGCCAGCTTATGCAATTCTTGGCCTTGGTGTCCGACGTGGGTAAAGGTGACCTGACCAAGCGCGGGACGGTGACCGAGGATATGTTCGGTAATCTCGCCGACGCCTTTAACTTGATGTTGGATCGATTCGGCAAACTGCTCCGACAAGTCAAGGAGGCCGCCGAGCGTGTCAACCAATCCGCGGGCGCTTTGCGCGACACGTCGGGTCAGATGGCGGGGACCGCTAAACACCAGGCGGAAGAATCAGTGCGTGCCTTGAGCTCCGTCGAAAGCCTGGCGGCTTCCATGAAGGAAGTGGCTCAGACCGCTGGCGCGTCCTCTGAGAGCGCCAGGCAGGTGTTAACAGCCACCGAGCGCGGCCGGCTTGCCGTGCAGGAGACCGTGCAGGACATGCAGAACATTCGCGGTGCCGTGCAACGCATGTCCAAACAGGTCAAAGGTCTCGGCGATCGCTCCTTGGAAATTAGCCAAATCGTGTCCACCATCCGAGATATCGCCTCGCAAACAAACCTCCTCGCGTTGAACGCTGCCATCGAGGCTGCGGGTGCCGGTGAAGCGGGGGCCAGGTTCGCGGTCGTCGCCGATCAGGTGCGGAAGCTGGCCGAAAACTCAACGCAAGCGACACGCGAAATTGCGGACCTGGTCAAAGTGATTCAGCAAGAGACGCAAGATGCGGTTGTCGCGATGGAGCAGGAAACCCAGGCCGTGGAAGCCGGGTCGGCATCAGCACTCCGTACCGGCGACGTGTTCAAAGAGATTTCTGAAATCGCCCAGCGGTCCGCGGAGCTGGCTCAGCTCATCGCCCGATCAGCGACCGAACAGGCCTCGAATACCGAAAACGTCGGTACCACGATCAAAGACTTTACCGGGGGTGCCGTGGCGACGCAGAAAGCCACCGACTCGGCTCGGACCACCGTCGAGGAAATGGCGAAGCTGGCCGAAAACCTTGCAGGCTCGGTCGCTCAATTCAAGATCGCGTAGGGCGGTCTGACGTTGAGTGTCGGGGGATGAATGGCTCCTGATTTTGATCGTCAAGACCTCATCAGCATCTTCGTCGCCGAGGCCGAAGATAGTCTCGCAAAGTTAGCGACCGTCCTTCACCAGCCACAAGGGGTGTGCCCGACTCGAGAGGCGGTCCGCGAACAATACATCGTCGCGCACACCCTAAAAGGCGCCTCGGCACTCTATGGCTACGCCGAGGTGGCGGCGCTCACCGACATTCTTGAAACGACCATCGAACAATCGGTCGAATGTCACGAGAACACATGGCCGATGACGGTGGAGATGCTTCGAGACCTCGTTCGAACGCTCCAACTCCAGATCGCGCGGATTAAGGAAACGGGGAGCGAGGATGCCGGTTGTTCTGAAGCGTGGGCGGCACGGCATAACGGCTTGTTCCCGGCCTGTGATGTCTCAGCCGTAAGCGAGCAGCAGGCGTCGGTCGATCGCTACGATCTCTCAGACCAGTATCTGCTCCCAGGCTTGGACCCCGAGGTGGTCTCCTATTTCGCCCCTGAAGCACAGGAATATCTGGAGACGATGGAGTCGGCTCTCCTGCGGCTGGAAAAATCGCCGGGCGATGTCGAGGTTCTCCAGCAATTGTTTCGCACGGCGCACACGCTGAAGGGATCCGCCCATACCGTTGGGTTTACCTCCATCGGGGATCTGATCCACCATGTGGAGGATTTTGTCGGTGCTGTCCGAGAAGGCCGTATGTCCATGTCATCGGACATCATCGACATGATTTTTCGCGTGATCGACGTCGTCAAAATCCTCATGAAGCGTGACTCGCGGCTAGTGGAGCAGGCCAGGCAAGACTTCAAGATGGTTCTTGCCCGACTGATCCAGCTTGGCGCCACCATCGGACAGATCGGCGTGTCTGAGCGGTCTCAAGGCGGCGTATCGGTCGCTGCTCCTGAAGAGCCGGCGCAGCGCGACGAGGCACAACCAGATGCCGGCCGGAAAGATCACGAGCCACGAACCGAAGAGACGGCCGTAATCCGCGTCAGCCGCGATCGCCTCGAGCGGCTTCTGAACCTTGTCGGTGAGTTAGTCATTAGCCGCGGTCGCCTCGAGCAACGTTTGGTGGCGTTGGAGCAATTGTCCAATCAGCTGCTGACGTTCAAGGGCCGCATGTTAGAGGCGGTGCGGTCATTCGAGGAAAAACACGCGTTCACCTTGCCGGCCGCCGCACCAGCGCCTGGAACGGTGACCAGCCAGGGGCCCGTCAATCTCGCTCAGGTTCACGGGCTCGGCGATTTCGGAGTGTTGGAGTTTGACCGCTATGACGACTTCAACATTCTCGCTCGACGTCTCGCCGAAGTATCGGCCGACGTCGGTGAATCGATGGCCCAGCTCAACGGCTCCATCCGGAAGGCCCGTGAAGACATGGGTCAGCTTCAGCATTTGTCGCTTAGCATGCGGGATGAAATTGCACGTGCGCGGATGGTTCCCATCGGAACTCCCTTTGTCAGGTTCCGGCGTGCGATTCGTGAAATGGCGCGTATCACCGGCAAGCAGGTAACGCTGGTGACTGCCGGCGAACATACCGAAGTCGATACCGGGGTGGTCGAGCGGCTGGTCGATCCGCTCGTCCATCTCGTAAGAAACGCCGTGTACCACGGGATTGAACCGGCAGACGTGCGACAGGCACGCGGTAAGCCGGCGACGGGCACGGTCTATCTGACAGCGGCCCACCGCGGTAATGCCGTCGTCATCGAGGTCGAAGACGATGGGGCCGGTATTGATGTCGAAAAGATCAAGGCCAAGGCCGTCTCCCTGGGACTTGCGTCGGCCGAATCGGTCGGCGCCCTCTCCGATGCGGAGGCGATCAAGTTTATTTTTATGCCGGGCTTCTCGACGGCCGAGTCCGTGGGGGATGTGGCAGGTCGCGGCGTCGGTATGGATGTGGTGAAGCAGACCTTGGAAGCGATGAACGGGCAGATCGAGGTCGAGACGGAAGTGGGAGTCGGCACGAAATTTACACTCCGACTGCCATTGACGTTGTTGATCTCGACGGCACTGCTCGTCCGGGTTGGTCAGCATCGCTACGCACTACCGCTTCCGAATATTCGAGAAGTCATTATGCCGGCGCCCGGAGCGATTCAAGATCTCGGCGGGCATCCGGTCCTGCACGTGAGCGACGAGGCCATCGACATCGAGGCGACGGCAACCCTACTCGGCGTCGAGGCGAGTGCCGCGATTCAAGCTTCTCCAATCGTCATCGTCCGGACCTCGACGGGGGTCCAGGGGTTGGCGGTTGACGAGTTGCTGGGACGACAAGAAATCGTCATCAAAGCATTGAGTACCTTAAAGCCGTTCCAAGAATCGCCCTTCGTCGGTGCGACGATCGATCCAGAAGGGCACGTGATCCTCGTGCTCGATCTCGCGAAACTTTTCGCCGGGCGGCGAAGTGCTGCCAGCCCCGCACCGCTGGAAGAGGAGAGGACAGCACAAGTGGGTCACGGGACTGACCTGCGATCAGCAGAGCGGACCGGAAAGGAAACGAAGATTCTCTTGATCGACGATTCATTGAGCATCCGGAAGTTCGTCGGAAAAATGCTCGAGGGGGCCGGGTATCTGGTCGATACGGCCGTAGACGGAGAAGAAGGGTTGCGCAGGGCCGCCGGGGGCGACTATCACGTCATCATCACTGACCTAGAGATGCCAAAGTTAAATGGCTATGAAGTGATCCAGGCCTTACGGGACCGGCCACAAACCAAGGCCACGCCAATCTTGGTGATGACAACGCGCGCCGGAGAGAAGCACCGCCAACTGGCGCTGAGTGCGGGCGCGTCTGGGTATATTGCGAAGCCGGTCGAAGAACGGTCCCTGATCATGGAAATTGCGCGGTGGAGTACGCAGGCGCCTGCTCGATCGTGACGGTTCTTGGCATCAGATGAGACGCGCATGAGCCTACGAGGGCGACGGCAGGGCGCGACGCTTGAGGCAAGGACGGAGGAATTTCTTATTGTGATGTGTGAAGCCACGCATTTTGCGATTGCCACCGATGCGGTACGCAGCGTCGTCGGTTCCGAAGACGGAGACGTGGACCGCGTGTTGGCGGCGTTTGGCATTACGCAACCGCCGTCTCACTTAGCGGAGCACTTCGGCCTCCCTGGTTCCTACTTGTCACCCGATTCCCGTCTTTTGATTTGCCAGGGCGAGCAGGGGAGACATGGGGCGTTTCGTGTTGATCAAGTGCTTGGGCTCCGAGACGTACGAGTTCAAGACATCCAACCGTTGCCTGCCCATTTCATTGGGCCGGAGCGCCAATGGTTCCGTGGTGTCTGCCTCTTCGACGACACCGTGGCCGTCGTCGTCAACATGGGGTCGTTGTTGGCAAAAGGAGCCACGGTGGGAGGCATGACGCAGTTCGCAACCAACTCTTTGTCCGAGGTCTCGTCACCATATGCCGGGATGCAAAAGAAAACGTTCTCGACCGGTGACGCCTGGCAGTCGATCGAGTTGGAGGAAGCCGGTGATGGCGACGACGCTCCGTGGGCTGAAATCTAAACGTGCTCGCGTCGCGGGAAAGGCTGCGAAGGCCGTCATGCTACTCCTTTTTTCGGTGGGGGGACGACGGATTGCCGCACGTGCCGAGGAAGTCGGGGGCGTGTGGCCGTGGCAACGGGCGGAAAACGTCCCGAGCGCAACACCATTCATTACGGCGGTGTTACGACGAGGGGAGGAGATCTTGCCGGTGTTCGACTTGGCCGGCCGGTTGAATGTTCAGGTTAGAGGAGAGGCGCCCTTGTGCTTGATCGCGAAACGACATGATGGCCCCCTTGCCGTCTGCATCGATGGTGATATCCCGGCCCTCCATATGGTCGAGGAAAGCAGTATTCGGCCGATCACATGGAAAGATTCCGACGTGAAAGGGACGTGCCGGATAGGAGTGGAGGAAATCCCAATATATTCGCTCGCCCATCTAGGGCTTGTCGCGATGAACTCTGCGCGAGAGAGTGGAGGCGGTTATGCCAAAAATCCTGGTCGCGGATGACAGTATTACAGTAAGAAAGGTCGCCGAGCGGCTGCTGACAGAAGCCGGCATGGAGGTAGCCCTTGCGGCGAGCGGCGAAGAGGCAATGGCATATCTCTCCACAGAACACCCGGACTTCGTCATCAGTGACGTCATCATGCCGGATAAGAGCGGCTACGACGTTTGCCGTTTCGTGCGATCCCACGAGCCGCTCGCGAACACGCCCGTCCTGTTGATCAGTGGCATCGTCAACGATGAGGTCAATCGGCAGGCCGAGTCGTGCCGGGCCAATGGCGTCCTGAAGAAGCCGTTTCAAGGCACCTCGTTACAGGAGCGGGTGCGGGAGCTCCTGGCGAAGCGATCGGAGCCGGAGGCCGAAGCCGCTTCCGTGCCGGCTCCCGAGACAGCACCGGCAGCCGTTACCCCAAGCGCCCCTGTATCGGTCCCAGAGGCTGCGTCGGCGCCAAAAGCGTACCGAATCACCGAGGAACAGCTTCAATCGTTCCGGGAAGCATCGGCACGGATCAAGGAGCTGGAGGTCCTATTGGAAGAAGAACGCGCCCGCTCCGCTCGAGTCGTGGAAGAGTCGAACGGGCGCAGCGCGGGCCGCGTGGCCGAGTTGGAAGCGGCGTTGGCCGAATCTCATCGGCAGATGGAGGTATTGGCGACGCGCGCCAGCAAGGTCGAAATATTGGAACGTCGAAATGAGGAATTGGAGCGGACGGTTGCTGACCTGCGCCAAACGGGTCTTGGAAATGATGAGCAGATGTCGGGCGCCCCGCATGCAACTGTCGCGGATCTTCAGGCATTGTTGGCCGAGCAACAGCAGCGTCTTGCCGAATTGGCCAATGAAGTGCTCCAGCATGGAGAGGCGAGCGAGAAAGTCAAAGCCTTGGAAGCGTCCGTTGCCGAGGAACAGGCGCGAGCGGAAGAACTGAAGAAGCGCTGCCATGAGATGGAACAAGCCCTGCATGAAGCACGCTCGCGAGTCGAGGAATTGACGGCTGTGCTCACAAAGATCGGCCACCTTGCCGGTTCATCGAACGGAGGTTCGTCCCCTTATTGATCATATCTCCAGTGCTGAGGCGATTCACGAGTAGGCACCATGGTCAGCTCGATCGACGAAGACGCGTTCCTCGATGAAGTTTTAGGACTCTTCGTCCTCGAAGCGCAAGAGTGGATCAGCCAAAGCAACACCGCCCTGCTCGAGCTGGAACATCATCCCGCCTCCGATCGAAAGACCAAGCTCTACGATACGATTTCCTGCGGGATTACGAACCTGGGCGGTTCCGCCGCCACCGTTGAGCTTCGAGACCTGGAGAAGCTTGCGTTTGCCCTACTCCCTTTGCTGCAGTCCCTCCGCGATCGATCGGAGAATGTCTCCGCCGATCTGCTCGCCGTCCTGCGGCAAGGCCTCAACACGATCATTGCGACGGTACAGAGTCTCAATGACACGAAGACCGGAAAGATCGGCAACCTCGAGGGGTTGCTCAGGCAAATCGATGCCGCACGTCAAGAGGCCTCGAAGCCGGAGACAGCGAAACCGGAAATGGCAGCCACGCCGGCCGTTGTTGCACCCCCGCCTCCGCCCCCGCCGTCGACGTCCATCATGGACCGGTTAACCGAGTGCCAACGCCACGGTGTGGGGTCTCCCGATCAAACGCGGCATATGGTTGAGGCGGTGATTCGAAAGGCGAAAAAGGACTATGGGGAGCGCGGATGGCGGCACATTGACGGGCCGACGGTCAAGCAGATCATGCAAGAACTGGAAGCGCTGGACGAGCAATTTCTTGAAGAGGTCGGCCGCCGGGTACCTGCAATTTGCGCCGGCTTCAGTGATTTGAAAGCGGCAGAGGGGAACCACGCCGTCTTGAATGGCCGGTTCGAAAAATTACAGCAAGAGGTGCACTCGGTGCACGACGCCGCGCGTACAGCCGACGCCAAGAGCGTGATGTTGTTCTTCCATGGTCTGCAAACGTTTTTGGCGATATTGTCCGAACAATCAGTAGAAATTCCGGTGCAGCGCATCCAAGCGGTGGAACAGCGACTGCAAACCGTCCTCGCCTCCGCTCAGCAATGGGTCGAACTGGGCAAAATGGAGCGCTCCTCGATTCAGCAGATTCTCGGCGAGAATTAGGCCTTCTCGCTACAGCGTCCTCTCCTCAGATCCCTCTCGTGCTCCGTGATTCATCAGATTCATTTGACTAAAGGCTCTTGCTATAATCCGGGCCGCACTTCGCCGAACCTACTTCAAGCCGCCGGTCATCATGCCCAAGATCATTACGGCCCATCGTGCGCAGGATGAGCAACATCAGGCGCGCGAGTACATCCGTCGGCATATTCTCTTGCCGTCGAGCATTCTTGGGCTCATCTTCATGGTGTCGGGCCTGGCCGCCATGGTCTATCAATTTTTTTCGCTCGGCTACGGCGGGGAAACATTTCTCGAGAGCATCGGGCTGTTGCTGGCCGGCGTTCTGATCGGATGGCTGCAGACGCGGTATCACCACTATCTTCTCGATCGGTTTCCGGGCCACTTCGCCGCGCGACTGAGACTGTTTGCGAAGGATCCCAGGAAGCGCAGCCGGAAGGAGCCGCCGGTGCCTAGGATCGACCATGCCGGGCGGTCGATTGTGCCGTTTGGTTACGCGGCCGGAGCGGCACTCCTGTTCGGTCTCTCGGCCATCAGCTCGATGCTCGGCCATACTTACTACGTGGCCGCCTTTCTCATTCCGTGGATGGGCTTCTTCTGGGCAAAGGTGTATTTCTGGCGGAGCGTGCTCCTCGAGGGGGGACGGTAGGCAGGTCGGATTAACGTTTTTTACTGCGCTTCGTCGACGCCGGCGCCCGTTCGACTGGCGCGCCTTCCAGTGCGCGTACCCGTTGTTCAAGCTGTTGCACCTGTCGACGAAGATCTGGAAGCCGAGGGATGACTGCATGGGCGCGAACGGCGACATCATGCGGCATGACGGGCGCGCCGGAGACGATCTGCCGACCCGAAAGACTTCGGTTCACGCCGGTTCGGGCAGCGATCATCACTTGATCACCGATCGTAAGATGGTCGGCGATTCCCGCCTGGCCCCCGACCATGACGTGATGGCCGATCGTTGTGCTGCCCGCGATGCCGACCTGGGCGACCAGGATCGTGTCCTCGCCAATCGAGACGTTATGTGCAACCTGAACGAGGTTGTCGATTTTCGTTCCCCGCCGGATACGTGTCTCGCCGAAGGTGGCGCGATCAACGGTCACATTCGCTCCTAGCTCCACATCGTCTTCTATACACACGATCCCGAGCTGAGGGATCTTGTGATGCCGGCCTTCGTGCTGGACGTACCCGAACCCGTCGCTGCCAATGACCGTGCCGCTATGAATGATGACTCGGGATCCGATCCGGCAACCATCCGCCACAGTGACGTTCGGGTACAGGATACAGTCGTCACCGACCGTCACATCCGCTCCGAGGAAGACCCCCGGATACAAGGTGGTACGTGCTCCCACACGCGCTCGGTCTCCCAAAGTGACGAAAGGCCAAATCGAGGCATCGGGACCGATCGTCACCTCTTTGCCTCGATGGATTTGGTCCGACACCCCACGGCGATCGGGCGTCGGTGCAAACCACCGTTGCGCCAATCGGGCAAACGCATAACCGGGGTTCGAAACGATAATTTGCGGCCGGCTGAGTTCAGGGATCTCCCGCGCGACGATGAACGCCGCGGCTTTCGACTCGCATGCCGCCTTGATGAATCGATCGGAGGTGACGTAGCCCAAATCGCCGGGTCCGGCTTCTGCCAAGCTTGAGATGCCGGTGATCATCACCGAGGGAGAGCCGGCCAACCGTCCCTCGACATCTCGACTGATCTCTTCAAGGGAAATCGCGTGGCGGAGTCGAGCAGGCGGCATGCAGCTTCAACGCGCCTTTTTCTGGCTGGCAGCTTTCTTTGCGGTAGGAGCGCCGGCCCGGGAGGTTTGGCCTGACATTTTCTGGAGGCGGCTCTCCACATAGGCAATCACGTCGCCGACCGTAGAGAGTTTTTGAAGGTCTTGATCAGGAATCTGCAGATCGAAGACTTCCTCGATCCGAAAGAGCAACTCGATCGTGGCCATCGAATCCAACCCCAGGTCATCGCGGAGCGAATGCGCCGGCGTGATGGTTTTCGAGTCGCGCTTTAGATACTCGGCTAAGGCGGCTTGGATGCGATCGGCGACTGACGCTTTCGTCATAACACGTCCCTTTATCTCTGTGCGGTCATGCGAAACGCTTGAAGACCACCGCGGCGTTGTTACTGCCGAACCCGAACGCATTCAACAGCGCGCCTCTGACCTGGCGTTGCTGTCCGTCGCGTGAAATGCCGGCTAGGGCGCAGGCGGGATCGGGATCATCGTAATTCACGGTTGGATGAATCTGCCCGCTCTGGATCGTCAGGGCGCAGACGACTCCGCCCGTCGCTCCCGCCGCGCCGAGTGTATGGCCGATCATCGACTTGGTGGCATTGACCGCCAGGCGGTCCGCGCGGCTTTTGAAGACTTGTCGGAGCGCCCGCACTTCCACGGTGTCGCCGATCGGCGTTGACGTCGCGTGGGCGTTGATGTAATCGATTTGCGCCGGCGTCATCTCGGCGTCCTTGAGAGCCAGCCGCATGGTCGTCGCGATCTCCTCGCCGTCTTCACGGGGAATCACCATGTGGTGCGCCTCGCTGGTCGCGGCGTAGCCGGCCACTTCCGCGTAAATCCTTGCCTTGCGCTTCCGGGCATGGGTTGCGGATTCGAGTATGAGCGCGCCGGCGCCTTCCCCCATCACGAACCCGTCCCGGCCGCGTTCGAATGGACGGGAAGCTCGTTCGGGAGCGTCGTTGTAGCTCGTAGACAAGGCACGGAGCGAGCAAAACCCGGCGAAGACCAGCGGCGTGATGCTCGCGTCGGCGCCGACCACAATCATGACGTCCGCGCGGCCCGCCCGGATGCAATGAAGCGCTTGCCCGATCGCGTGTGCGCTCGAGGAGCACGCCGTCGAAATCGTCAAATTCGGCCCTTTCGCGCCGTGTGCCATTGCCACAATGCCGGAT
The DNA here is from genome assembly GCF_979581665.1 of Nitrospira sp. Vd2. Taxonomy (NCBI): domain Bacteria; kingdom Pseudomonadati; phylum Nitrospirota; class Nitrospiria; order Nitrospirales; family Nitrospiraceae; genus Nitrospira; species Nitrospira sp. Vd2. Next base: position 130,315 of record NZ_CEFZSK010000038.1, read on the forward strand.
GCCGAATTCAGCGTGATGGTGGGGATGAAGTTCGGATGCACGCGGTTGGGTCGCTCATGTTCATAGAGCTGCGTGATCTCACGCTCCCCCATCACCATTCCGCCCATCCCGGCGCCGACAAAGACCCCGATCCGATGGGAATGCTCCCGATCGATCCGAAGGGCCGCGTCGAGAACGGCCTCTTTCGAGGCGACCAAGGCAAACTGGGCGTACCGATCCACCCGCTCGGCCTGCGGATAGTCGAGAAACCGCGCCGGATTGAAATCACTGACTTGCCCGGCCACGCGCGACCGGTAGGCTTCCATTGGAAAATGGGCGAACGAGGGGATGGCCGAGATTCCGGATCGTCCCTCAAGCGCCGCTTTCCAAAACTGCTCGACGCCGATACCGATCGGCGAGACGATACCCAAGCCCGTGACGACGACGCGTTGATTCATACTGGCGCAAGAAGAGATCGCACAGCCGGCAACTTCTTTTACTCCAAGGATTTCATACAGTCAACTTGAGAGGTGATGAACCCGAATGCAATCGCGACATGGCGTTCGCAGAACTTCGCACTTCAACTCGTCAATGATTGAGGTTGAGATACAGATACCAGCCGTACGACAGAAACAGCAGATTGGCGACCCATCCGGCGAGAATCGGCGCCATCACCCCGCTTCGACCGAGGGCGATGGCGATGGAATAGGTGGTCCAGTAGAGAAAGCCGATCACCAAGGCTTGGCCAATTCCGATCGCCATCCCGCCGCCCCGCGTCCCGGAGCGACGCAGACTCAAGGCGATGCCGACGATCGCCATCACGACACTGACGAAGGGGAAGGCGATGCGGCCGTGGTATTCCGTGAGCAGGCGGGTGACTTGATAGCCGTCTTGGCGCAAGCGATCGATCCGCGCCTTGAGCGCACGAAGCGTCAGTTCTTCCGATTCGACCGAGAGGCCGCTCCGAAAATCCTGGGGCGTATGGGAGAGCGCGATGGGGCGGGACGCGAAGGTTTCAGTCTCGACGCTCCCACTGGGCGCCAGTCGGCGCGTCAAACCATCAACCAGAAACCAACCTTGGACGGTGTACCGAGCCTCCTGTGCCTCGGTGATTTCGAGGAGTCGGAAATCAGGGCCCAAGCGATAGAGGCGAATTCCTTTGAGGGTCAGTCCGTCGGGGTCCATCAATTCGATGTTCATCAGCGTCTGATGTTCCAGCTGGACCCACGGCCGCACACTCTTGAGCACCGCCAACGGGCTCTTCTTTTCGATCAACGAGGTCTTGACGTACTCCGCGCGGGCATTCGTGACAGGGACGACAGCGGCGTTCAAGACGAAGAGAGCCAGCGCGATCATCGAGGAGCAGATCAGAAACGGCAGGGCCGTGCGGGCGAGACTGATGCCGCAACTCCGCATCGCCGTGATCTCGTGATTGCGGGACAGCAATCCGAGCGTCAACAAGGTCGCCATGAGCACGGCCAAGGGGGCGATCTGAAACGCGATGGCCGGCGTACGGAGGAGGAAGTACAGGAGGATGTGGGCGACTTCCGCGTCGAACCGGATGAAGCGCCTCACCTTCTCGAAGAAGTCGACGACGAGGTAGACCGTCATGAGGCCTGCGAAACACATCGCAAAGACCTTGAAATACTCGCGGACCATGTAGCGAAACAGGATGGTCATCAGCGGCGACTCACACGGTAAAACAGGACCAGGCCGGCGATGAAGAACACGACGTTGGGGCCCCAGGCCCCGGCGAAGGGCGGCAAGATCAGGGTGGTGACGAGGAACTCCCCAAAGACGTTCAGGACATAGTAGACGATGATGATCATGACGCCGGCCGTGAATCCGCCAATGCGCCCGGACCGCTTCGAGACGATCCCGACTGGGATGCCCAGCATGCCGAAGATGAGTGCCGCGGTTGGGAAAGCCAGGTCTTTGTACGATTCCATCAACCGCCGGAGGGCACCGGTATCCTGCCAGTTCGTCCGCTCCAATTGTGCCAAGATTGCCTCGCGTGACGGCCGCTCTTCGGCCGCGGCGTAGAGGCTCTGATCGATCGTCAGCTTGAGGTCGTAGCTCGAGAAGAGAATCTGCTGATATTGATCGATATCGTGGGGTCGGCTGTGCACGGTCCCGTTCAATAACCGAATGCCGAGTTGGCCCCTCGCCGGATCGTTCAGGACCCGGTACTCTTTCGCGACGATAATTCTCGCCTCGCCGGGGTTTCGCTCATCTGAAATGAAGATGTGCCCGCCCTGTGCCTGGTCGGTATCCGCCACATAGATCACCATCCGGGGAATGGGCTCGTTGAACACCCCCTTGTCCATGGCCAGGGTCAATTGGTCACGGAGCAGGCTCAAGGCCAATTTCTTTAAAGAGACGCTCGTCCATGGTTGGCCCCATTGCGACAGCGTCAACGTCAGCGCGAAGACGAGACACGAGAAGATCAGGACCGGCCAGGACAATCGCAGCAAACTCAGTCCAGCCGCCCGCATTGCGACGAGTTCCTTGTCAAACGACAGACGACTGAATGCCGTGATCGAGGCGATGATGCCGGCAATCGGGAGCGTCAGGACGAGAAACGAAGGCAGCAGGTGCAAAAAGACTTTGACGACCGCGCCGAAGCCCACCCCTTTTGACACGAAGAGTTCGACCAACCGGAGCAGTTCCTTCGTCAACATGACGAAGCACAATGCGCCGACACTGATCAGGAACGGGGGGAGCAGTTCCGCAAAGATGTAACGGTCGAGGATCTTATTCAATGAGGCGACCGGGTGGCTACGGCGAGGACTATAACCGATTGATCGGCCTGTGTAAAACACGCACGGGGTCAGAGATGGCCTATCGGCGCCTCTCGTTCATTAAAGTATTGCTTGACAGGGTACGTGATTAATGTTAGAGACTTCTGCCATTTTCGGGCTATTCTCATGAGGTACTGTTTAGTGATGTCGTGGCCGCAGGTAGTGCTGCTGCGGCTTTTTTATTGGTGAGAAGGCCCGGGACTGTGTCGTCGGGCGATTCGGGAAAGGAGGATCGTGTGAGGAGCAAGGGTACCGTGAAATGGTTCAATGATCGCAAAGGATTCGGATTTATACGGCTCGAAAGCGGCGAAGACGTCTTCGTCCACTATTCCGCCCTGCAAGGTGATGGGTTCAAGTCGCTGAAAGAGGGGGAGAGCGTCGAGTTCGATATCGTCCAAGGGGCCAAAGGCCCGCAGGCGGCCAATGTGATGAAAATGTCTTTGAGTGGCGGCAACTGAGAGACCCGTCCCATTCCAACGACACCGAAAGGGTCCGCCAGCCGGCGGACCCGTTTTATTTGATCGTGTCAGCAACGAACTGACCCTCCTCTTCCATAATTCTTGACAGGCTTGCCTCATATTGATAGGTTGCTTGGAGCAAGGAGCGTGAGGCTTGGAGGCGGATAAGGGAAAAATCCTTCAAACTGCCAACCAGTTGGCTGCCCGAGGTCAGTTCGACAAAGCGATCGCCGAATGGAAAAAGCTGCTTGTCGATACCCCCAACGACGGATCGATCCACAATAACATTGGAGACCTCCACCTCAAGCGGAATGCCACCGATGAGGCGATCGAAGCCTATCTTCAAGCCGGCGCAGCGTTTCATGCAGCCGGCTCCGCGCTGAAGGCCATCGCGGTCTATAAGAAAATCCTCAAGCTCGATCCCGCCCGGTACAGCGTCTATCAGCAGTTAGGAGATCTCAACGCCGAACGCGGCTTGGTGAACAATGCCGTCTCGGATTACCTCACGCTTAGCAAGCTCTTCTTGCGCGATGGCCGCATAAGGGATGCGTTGAATGTCTACCGGAAGATCGTCGATCTTGACCCAGCCAATTTGAGTGCACGTCAGCGGCTCGCCGAACTCTGTCTCCAAGAAAATCAGCGCGACGAAGCGATCAAGGCCTATTTCCATCTTGCCAAGGAAGCGGCGGCGCAAGACCAACTGGACCACGCCAAGAAGGCCTGTGAAGCGATCCTCAAACTGGATCCGAACAATGCCAAGGCAGCCAAACTGCTCAAGGACCCGAAAGCGGCCGTCCAGGAGGCCATTGGACCGAGCACCGGTCGCGAACCGATGCCCGGTGGGCCGCTGGAGCAGGCGCAACAGCAGATCGATGCCGGCCAATACGATCAGGCGGAGAGTTTGTTATCTGATCTCCTGAGTGCGCAGCCTGGAGACCCGGAAGTCTGCCGGCTCCTTGCCATGTTGCACCTCAAGCGCGGCGAGCTTGCGATTGCGCTCAGTGAGATCCAATTCCTGGCCGAAGCCGCCATCCGCGCCGAGGACTACGGTTTGGCGGAATCGATGATCACGGAATACTTGAAGGCCGATCCCTCGTGCGTGGCGCTGCTCGAACTGCTGGGTAGCTCCTACGAGCACAAGGGTGATTTACCGACCGCTGCGCTCCAGTACGGCAAGGCAGCGATGGTGCTCATTGCGGAGCCGGATCCCGAGGCGCCGAACCGGCACACAGAGCTGTATCAGAAAGCGAAGGCGTTGGACTCCTCGAGTCCGATCCTGGAGGAACTGACGGCCGCGTTCGCCAAGCGATCGCAGCCGCAGCGTGAGCAGCCGGCCCCGAAGGAGCGGCTCGAACCCGTCAAAGCCGACGTGGCAGAGCCACTTGCGGCATCGCCAATTGAGCCGCCCACGTTGAAGCTCGCCGCCACTGCACTGCCGGAGCCAGCGACAGGCGAAAAAACGAGAGACACGCCGGCATTGCTTCGCTTGGCCGATCAACCGCTTGCCACCACCGAGGTTCCAGAGACCGCCATAGCGCCTCCTGTCGGTAGCGCGGAATCCGAGCAAGTCGAAAGCCGAGAACCAGCCGAAATCGCTCAGCCGATCGCATCCACTGAATCGAATGATGCGGTCGAGCAGCCGGTTCAGGAATCACCCGCTGCCGTCGCCGTTGAAGCGGTGCTCCCATCTGAGCCCGCAGCAAGTCCGCCAATCAGCGACCACGACTACCAGGTGCGCTATCAGCTTGGGATGGCGTACAAGAACATGGGCATGCTCGCCGAAGCGGTAGAGGAATTCCGGTTTGCGGTGAACGGCAAAGAATCGTTTCTCGATGCATCAACCATGCTCGCGGCCAGTCTCAAAGAGCAGGGGCTGCTGGAGCCCGCGGTCGAATGCCTCGAGCAAGCCCTCGCCGATCCCCGGTGCGATAAAGAAAGAGGGATTCGCGTCCGATATGAATTAGGGTTGCTGTATGAGGCAGCGGGGTCGGTCGAGAAGGCGGTGCATGTGTTCTTGGACATTCCGACTTTTCTCGATGTCCCGGTGCGGCTCGAACGGCTTCGCGTCCCCGGCAAGTCGGACCCCAACGACGGAGAGGCGGCAGGCGAGCCGACGGGGGCAGCGACCGGCAATCCATCCATCCCGGCGGAGCGAAAGAAGCGACGTATTTCTTACTTGTAGTTGTAGTCGTCCTTCATGAGCCTGCTCGAGTTCTTCCATCTCAAAGAAAATCCATTCTCGATCACCATCGACAACCGGTTTTTCTTCAAGTCGCAGCAGCATGCGGAAGCGCTGGTGCGGCTGAAATATGCGGCTGAGAACATGAAGGGGCTTGCGCTCGTCGTGGGCGATATCGGCACCGGCAAGACCACGCTCGCGACCCGGTTTTTGGAAGAGCTGGAAACCGGTGAATACGAGGCGGCCCTCCTGATCGTCCTCCATGCCGCCGTGACCTCGGAATGGATGCTCCGAAAGATCGCGCTACAAATGGAGATCAAAACGCCGGCCGAAAGCAAGACCGATCTCCTCACGCAGCTCTCGAAGCGGCTGGAAGAAGTGGCCGAATCGGGAAAGAAGGCGATCGTCCTGATCGACGAGGCACAAATGCTTCGAAGCCAGGAGCTGATGGAAGACTTTCGCGGCCTGCTCAATATCGAGAGCAATGGGAGAAAACTCGTCACCTTCGTGCTCTTCGGTTTACCCGAACTGGATCAGGTGTTGGCGCTGGATAAGCCGCTGCACCAGCGTGTTGCGGTCCGGTATGAACTGACCGCTCTCAACTCGCCGGGGACCGAGGCGTATATCAATTATCGGCTGCGGATCGCAGGCAGTGAAAAGCCGATCTTCAAACCCGAGACGTTTCCCCTGATTTGCCACTATTCCCGCGGGATCCCACGTCTGATCAATACGATCTGCGACAATGCGCTGCTCGAAGCCTACCTGCGCAAGCAAGATACGATCGAAACGAATCTCATTCATGAAGTGGCCGAGGACTTGAAGCTCGGACGGTAAGGAGTGCCGAGTGACGAGTGCAGAGTGCCTGACTATCAGACGAGGAGGAGCGGTAGTTCACTCCTGACCCATCACTTCACTGTCCGCCAGTTTCTCTACTCAGCACTCAAGGCTCAGCACTCAGCACTGCTTCAAGCAACACGGTTCGGCGGATCGCGGCCTTCCATCACTGCGGCGAGATTCTCCAGGCACAGCATTCCCATCTTTACGCGGGTGCCAAGGGTAGCCGAACCGAGATGGGGGAGCGTCACAACGTTCGAAAGCCCGAGTAGCCCGGGATGGACGATCGGCTCGCGTTCGTAGACGTCCAACCCGGCGCCGGCGAGTCGCCCCTCGCGCAGCGCTTCCACTAACGCCTCTTCATCGACGACCGCCCCGCGTGACGTGTTGATGAGGAATGCCGTCGGCCGCATACGGGCCAGTTCGCGGGGCCCGATCAAGTGATGGGTCTCGTTCGTCAATGGCACATGGAGCGTGAGAAAGTCGGCTTGCGTGAGGACGTCATCGAGCGACACGCGGCGCCAGGAAGGTTGTGCTGGAATCGAGCCGTCTCGGCGGCAGACATAGAGCACGGGCATGCCGAAGCCCACGGCGCGTCTTGCCACCGCCTGACCGATCCGTCCCATCCCGATCACGCCCAACGCCTTGCCGGAAATCTCGGACCCCAACAACTGACAGGCATCCCATCCGGTCCACTGGCCGCGCTGCACCAAGTGGTGACCTTCCGGGATCCGCCGGGCTACGGCAAGAAGGAGCGCCCAGGCAAGGTCGGCCGTCGTGTCGGTCAAGATGTCCGGCGTGTTCGTGATGATCACGTTGTGGCGTCGGGCTGCCTCGAGATCGATATTGTTAAAACCCACCGCGTAGTTCGCGACGATGCGAAGACGCGAAGCGCGCGCCAGCGCGTCTTCATCGATTCGTTCCATCAGCGTACAGATCGCGCCTTCGGCTTCACGTAACCCGCGCAGCAGGTCCTCGCGGTCGGGCTCCTCAATCGTTTTCGGTACCTGAACATCGAATCGTTCGCGAAGGGCAGCCATCACCGGCTGCGGCAAGAGGCGTGCGACGTAAATGGTCGGTCTCGTCGAACTCATCCAAAGAGGAAAGCGCGCGTCTTCGTTGTCCGGCCCTGTCGGGTTAGCTCATCCATCATCGGAGGTGCGGCGAAGCCCATTGTACCTCGACCCCGAGCTTATTTTCGCTAAAGAGCCGAACCGGCGGGCCGTTGGTGCCACGGAATAGCGTTGCCGAACAGAGTGCTACAGGTTTCACCGACCGCATAACAATTGCCAAGGTCCCGCGATTCGAGTCGTCGATATCTTCGGTTCGGCCCCTCAATCATTCGTCGCACGCACTGTTTCCAGGAACCCGTTCAGCGGTTGCAATCGCGTTGTTCCTGTGCTAGCTTGCCACGATTTTTAAAGACGTAGCACGGAAGCGCTATGCGAAAACTTGTACGATTCGGCGTTTCGATGGATCAAAATCTTCTCGATGATTTTGATCGATTGATGTTTGCCCGCAAGTACACGAGTCGGTCGGAAGCCCTCCGTGATCTCATTCGGGACTTGCTGATCGCCGAGGAGTGGAAGACGGACCAGGAAACGGTGGGAACCGTGACGATCGTCTATAACCACCACGTCCGCGACCTCACCGACAAGTTGACCGAAATTCAACACGACCATCACAACTTGATACTCTCGGCGATGCACGTGCATCTCGACCACGACCATTGCTTGGAAGTGCTCGTCGTGCGGGGGAAAGGGTCGGCCATCAAGAACATTGCCGATACGTTGATTGCCTTGAAGGGAGTCAAGCACGGCAAGCTGGCGATGACGACGACGGCGAAGGCCATTGCTTAGCATGTCGGTCAGTCATAGGACTGCGCGGTGGTTCTGCCCGCCACCCCATCGCTCGGCTTCATTGGTGGTCGGCATGACGATGACGCTGCTCGTTCAACTCAATCCCGTCTCCGCACAGCCGTCCAAAGAGACCGAAGAGGCGACGACGTTGCCCGAAGTGGTGGTGCAAGAGGAAGCGACGGCGGCGTACACGCGGGAGTCACGAACGGACGTGACGGCCAACGCTGCGGCGTTGCCTGCCCCCACGACGATCTTGGATGCCGAGTACGTACGGCAATCACCCTACACCGGCACGTACGGCAACCTCCTGCGCCAACTGCCGGCGGTGAACGTCGATAATTTCGGCCAAGGCGGCGTGGGCTACGGCATCGCGATTCGCGGATTTACCGACGTCGAGCATGGTCGCGACGTCGCCTATTTTATCGATGGAGTGCCGGTCAACGAAGTTTCCAGCATTCATACGCCGAATTATGCCGATCTGAACATCTTGATTCCGGAGACGATTGAACGCGTGGAGCTCATTCGCGGTCCCTTCACCCCGCTGTATGGGGATTCCAACCTCGGCGGCTCTTTGAACATTGTCACGAAGCGATTCGACCGATTTGGGTTAGTGTCGGGATACGGGGGGTACTTCAACACCGCGCGCGGGGTCGTCACGTACAGTCGTCCTCGGTCCGACGACGGCTCGGTGGTGCCGTTTCTGGCCTTTGAAGGCTATACCACGGACGGCTATCGCGACAATCAAGGGTACAAACGCTATAACCTGTTCGGCAAAGTGACGGTTCCGACGCGCCATGGCGATCTGTCTCTTCGCGCGCAATTCTACGGCGGGGAATGGGGCGCGCCCGGCTACATCAATCGAAATTTGGTCGAGTCGGGGCTGCTCAGTCCTCGCGCAGCGGTCAATCCCACGGATGGCGGGCACAAGGATTTCCAAAACGTCGTCGTGAATTACGGACTCGGCGAGTTGGATCAGGCGTTCACCGTCACGGGCTTTGTCAATCATGATGTCTTCGTGCGCTTCGCCGATTTTGGCAGCGGGCAACGGGTGCAGGACGAAGATCGGACTACGATGGGTTTGACCCTGCGGAAAGTGTGGACGACGACGTTGTTCGACGTCATGCCGGCCCAACTGATGATCGGCACCAACTATCGAGTGGATTCTGTCGGCACCATCCAACAACCTACGGTCGCCCGCAATCCCACTGGGCCACCCACGCAGAACTACAGCTTCACCGAGAACGGCTGGGGACAGTACGTTCAAGCCCAACTGAAGCCCGTCTCATGGCTCAAAATCACCGGGGGCACGCGCTACGACCATTTTTGGTATGACGTCGATGATCGCTTGGGATTGGTCAAGACCCCGCAGTACGATACGGGCACGGTGAGCCCCAAAGCGGGAATAGCGCTCACTCCGCTTCCATGGGTCGAGTTCTTCGCGAACTACGGCGAAGGGTTTCGTTCTCCGAGCGTTGCCTTCGAATTGCAATCCGTTCCCAATCCGAAGCCTCAGAAGCTCCGTAGCCAAGAAGCGGGCGTGCAGCTCACGCCCGGTCGGTTCCGCTTCCTTGCCGACGTCTATACCACCACCCTGGATCATGAAGTGTTCCAACCCGCTACCGGTTTGACGCTGCAGGACATCGGGCGCTCGCGACGGGAAGGGTACGAGATCGAGGGCCGCTATACCGCGCTCCAAGGTCCGGACCGACAGGCGGCAATCTTTGTCAATTTCACGCAGATTCGCGCCGTCCTCCGCGATCGAGCGCCCTCGGTCGTCGTCCCGAACGTGCCGGCTTACATTCTGAACATTGGAACCGATTTCAACGTCCCGCTGGGTGGATCGAACTCCCCGCATCGGATCACCGGGCTGCTGTACGGGCAATACTACGGGAAGAAGAATCTGACGGAGGACGGCGCGATGACGACTCATCCCTATCCACGGGTCTCCGGACGCCTGACGTACGTGCATGTCAGTGGCTGGAGCGGCTATGTCGATCTGATTTGGTATCCCGCAGACCGCTTGAGCGAAACGGCGATTAACTTCGGCAATGGAACCGGAGCCAGCACCTCGGATATCTTCGTGAATCCGCAGGCGCCGGTGACGTTGATGGCTGGAGTCAGCTACCGTTTCAAGACCGGAGGCTAAGCGCATTCATGACACGATACCTTTTTCCGATGGTCGGTCTGCTTGTCCTGTTCTCCACATCGACGCAGGCACACGATGTCTGGCTGACCGCGGAGCTCGACGGGCACGAACAGTTCCACGTGCTCGTGCATCATGGTCATCCCGGTGATCGAAAGCGTCCGGACCCCGATAAGCTCTTCGACGTCGCCTCTTATGATGATCAAGGCGCACACCCGTTTCCTGCTGCCTGGGAGAGTGTGCTCCAAGACGGCAACCCTATCTTGCGGAGTGGGCGGATCACGCTCGATCGGCATGGCGGGCCCTGGATGGTCGGCGCGCAATATGACAATGGCTATTGGGTCAAGACCGAGCAGGGATATCGCAATACGAGTAAAGTTCATGTTCCGACGACCGACGACAGCCTTTCATCGATGAAGGGCGCCAAGACGTTGGTGGGAATCAGTGGTGCGGAATCGAAAGGTCGTGGCTCGGACCTCTATCAGAAGGTCCTTGGTCACCCATTGGAATTAATCCCGCTCGCCAACCCCTTTCTTCTCGAGCCCGGCGCGCTGTGGCGCGTCCGTGTCGTGTTCGATGGACAGCCCCTCGTCGGCGTGTCGGTGGAAGCGACCGACGGTCTCACCCCATTGGCCGAGCATGCCATTCCCCGTTACCTGACGAACCAGGAAGGAGTCGCCGAGATTCCTCTCCCACAGGCGGGGCCATTGCTTCTGGTCGTCGATTACGAGCAGCCGGCCCGGCATCCCGATGAAGCCGCCATCGATCGCTATAATGCCACCCTGCATGTTGCAGTGATTGCGCGGTAACTGCCGGGATTCGAAGTGCCCTTGTCGCACCGCTCACGACCGTTTCGTGGTTGTCGCTCTGCAATATTCCGTGCATGGCTGTACTCCATCGTCGTCCATGTCGGCATTGCCGCAGCGACGAGCGTCCTGCTCGTTCATCTTCAGCCACGATTGGAGACCGAGATGTTTCGTTGGGATGTCTCGTTTGTCGAGCCGCCCCAACTCGCGAATGCGCAATCGGCCGGTGCTCGTCATCAAGACGGTTCGAGCCCATCACCCGATCCCATGAACCCAGAGCGCCGGGCGCCACGCGTGGAGCCCCGGCGATCATCTGCTCCGCTTCGTCATGCGTCCGAGCGCCAAGAGCGTGAGGCGATGGCAGAACCGGCGTCCGGCACTCAGCCGGCAACTCAGCCCACGCGCATGAGCCGTGATGAAACCGAACGCCGCCAAGCCGATCCGACGAATCCGCCTATTCCGACTGGCCGCCCCGCCGAGGAGCCTTCGCAGGTCGAGCATGCTGAGACGACCGGTTCGGAGCAATCATCGGCGGCCGCGGATGAGCGTGTTGAACAGTCGTCCGTCTTAGAAACCGCAAGACCGACCGAAGTAAAGGCTGTTCCTCCAGCCGAATCCGCCACGGGATCCCGTGATTCTGAAATCACTCCCTCGTCCGACCTTCCCGCTCCGTCGCCTACGGAACGGGTTCACAGTTCGCCGGACTCATCCACCGCGGCAGTCGAGAGAAACAGCGAAGACAAATCCGTTCCAGCAGCGGCGCAGCCATCCGCCCCGATCCATGCCGAGGGTCGACGATCGCCGCGTGATTTTGGATGGGTCGCCGAGGTGCTGCTCGGGCGAATCCGGTCGTTACGCCATTATCCGCCGGAAGCGCGGACCAATGGTTGGGAAGGGCGAGTCCTCTTGCGCGCCATCATTACCGAGCAGGGTGACTTGCACGAGGCCGTCATCGAGGAAAGTTCGGGGTATTCGATCTTGGATCGCGATGCCCTCGAGAATCTACGACGTGCGTTTCCCTTATCCCTGCCACGAGAGTTAGGCCAGCCGCGCGTCGTGTTACGAATCCCGATTCGTTACGAGCTGCGACGCTGATCACCGCACCAGAGCTCCGTTTCGGCATGCCGCTGCTCCTTTGCATAGGGCGATGATCGCGATCTAGTGGCTCGAGAGAGGAGACAATGAGCGCTACTGCGAGACGCTGTCGCGCTGCCTTGACGCGTCTCTCGGGCCTTTGTTAGAGTACACGATCCTAACTTATTGACCGGTAAGCGCTTTACCTTTTCTCTAGTTTGTTCGCTACAAGAGGGTGGCTATGAGCAGATGGTGGGAACACGAGACAGCCGTATCCCGGCGACTCAGATTGTATGCACAAGGGAATCCGGACGAGTGGGGTGCCGGAGACTCGGTGGCCGAAGAGGAAGAACTGCCCCCCGCGCCGAGCAATGTTGTCGCCAAGCCCGGAAACGGCCGTGCCTTCGTCACGTGGGACCCGGTACCCGGCGCGCTCTACTATAACATCTATTTTCTCACCACCAAAGGCGTCCAGATCAAGTTCTCCGAGTTGACGCGGCCCATCGCGAGCGCCGAGGACTTTAATCCGATTAAAGGCGTGACGAAGGAGAAGGGGAATCTGATCGAGGGGGCCACCTCTCCCTTCACACACGAAGATCTGGCCAACGGCACTTGCTACCACTACGTCGTCACCGTCGTGACCGAAAAGGGCGAGAGTCCCGAATCAGCCGAAGTGATGGCCATCCCATCCCCGTACCTGATCGCCATGACGTTCGGGCAGGAGGGCGTGGACGACGGGGAGTTCAAGTCGCCGACCGGCATCGCAATCGACAAGGATGGCAACATGTACGTTGCCGATACCGACAATCACTCGATTCAAAAATTCGACAAGGACGGAAAATTCATCGCTCGGTGGGGCGGCGAGCCCAGTGCCCAGGAAGGCCTCTTCTACTATCCCCGAGGACTCGCGTGCGGCCCGGAGGGCGACGTCTATGTGGCCGACAGCGGCAACAACCGCGTGCAAAAGTTCGACAGTGAAGGCAACTGCATGCACGCGTGGGGAAAGTTCGGCTTCGCGTGGCGCGGCGCCGACGCCGGCAAGTTCGACGTCCCGTGGGGCTTGGCGACGGACCATCAAGGGAATGTCTATGTCTCGGATACGAGCAATTCCCGCGTCCAGAAATTTCAATCGGACGGCACACCGCTGATGAAGTGGGGGCGCGACGGCAGCTACGACGGCGCCTTTTTCTTCCCGCGCGGGATCGCGGTCGATTTCGTCGGGAACGTCTACGTCGCGGATGAGGGCAATCACCGGATTCAAAAGTTCGACGCGCGGGGCAGTTTCCTCACGAAGTGGGGGAAGGAGGGGGGCGGGCCCGGGCAGTTCAAATCGCCTTGGGGCGTTGCCTGCGATGCGCTCGGCAACGTGTATGTCGTGGACAGCGGCAACCACCGCATCCAGAAGTTCGACGGCAACGGCACGTTTATCTGCGCGTGGGGCAATCGCGGCATCACGCAGGGTCAGTTCAACTTCCCCTATGGCATCGCGGTCGACAAGGAAGGCGCGGTGTACGTCGTCGACAGCGGCAACAACCGGATCGTGAAATACGTGCCGACCGAGGAGGAAATCGCGCGCACGCAACAGCAGAAAGCCAAGCCGGTGGAAGAAGCGGGCGTGGGCGGGCCGCGCAGCGTCGTCGCGAAGGCCGGCGACACGGAGGTCACGCTGAGCTGGCTGGACGTCCCGAACGCCGTCTCCTACAACCTCTACTTCCATACGTCGTCGGGCGTCACGCCGGAGACGGGAACCCGGATCGAAGGCGTGACCAGCCCCTACGTCCACAGCGGTCTGACCAACGACACCCCGTATTACTACGCGGTCGCGGCGGTCTTCGAGGATGGCAGTGAGAGCCGACTCTCCGAAGAAGTCACCGTGACGCCGGTCTTGATCGATATTACGGCGCCGCAGAACCCCTATGCGGTCATCAACCACGGCGCGTTCATGACCAACTCGCCGGAAGTCGTCGTGACCATCTCCGCGAACGACGTCGACACCGGGGTCGGGGCCTACTACATTTCCGAGAGCCCCATGGCGCCGACCGCGACCGTTCCCGGGTGGGTGGAGGTGGAGCCGGTCAACAAGTTCGGGGCGACGATTCCGTTTACGTTTTCGCCGGGAGACGGGACGAAGACCATCTATGTCTGGTTCAAGGACGTCGGAAACAACGTCTCCGTGCCCGCGAGCGCGAGCATCCTTCTCAACACGTCGGGCTATCTTTGCGTGAGCAAATGGGGAAAGCCCGGACGCGGCGCGTCGTTGCTGCACGGCGGCGAATTCATGGCGCCGATCTACGGGCTCGCGATCGATCAGCAGGGCTCGCTGTTCGTCGTCGATAACGGCAACAATCGCGTCCAGAAATTCGACAACACCGGGAACTTCATTATTCTCTGGGGGAGTTTCGGCGCCTCGAACTCCAATTTCCACAATCCCACCGGCATAGCGTGCGACGCCAAGGGCGACGTCTACGTCGTCGACACGAACAATCACCGCGTGCAGAAGTTCGACGGCAAGCTCGGCGGTTATCTGATGAAGTTCGGCTCTCGCGGGAACGGCGAGGGGCAGTTCAGCTCGCCCTGGGGCATCGCCATTGACCGCGTCCGCGGCTACATCTATGTGGTCGACAGCGCGAACTTCCGCGTGCAGAAGTTCGATCTGAGCGGCGAGTTCATCATGCAATGGGGCAGCTTCGGCAACAACGACGGCCAGTTCTACTTCGCACGCGGGATCGCGGTGGACCAAGCCGACGGATCGGTGTACGTCGTCGACATGGGCAACCACCGCATCCAGAAGTTCGATACCAGCACGAACGTCTTGCCGCAGTTGCTGACGAAGTGGGGCGGCGGCCTCGGTCCCGGCCACGCGAGCAGCCCGCAGTCACAGGAGGCGGGCCAGTTGCGGTCACCGTGGGGCATTGCGGTGGACAGCAGCGGCGATGTCTATGTGACGGATACGGGCAACCACCGCGTTCAAAAATTCGACCGCGAGGGTAATTACATCACGCAGTGGGGCGGATTCGGGAACGGCGAGGGGCAGTTCAATTTCCCGTACGGCATCGCGGTCGATGCGCGCGGCAGCGTGTTCGTCGTCGACAGCGGCAACACGCGTGTGCAGCAGTTCATGCCGGCCGAGGAAGGCAGCGAACGGCTACAGGAAGAGGCGGAAGCGGCCGCGTCGCTCGCGCAACAGGCCGGTGAAAAGCCGCAGTGACGGTAGGAACGGGACGGGGTTCGATTCTCCAGCCTAAAGAAAGGTAGACGCCTCATGCTCGACGAGAAGGTGAGACTCGGCCTGACGTTCGATGACGTGGTCCTCGTACCAGCCAAGTCGGAGGTGCTGCCGAACGAGACCGATACGCAGACCCGGGTCACCCGACACATCACCATCAACATTCCGATCGTCAGCGCGGCCATGGATACAGTCACGGAATCGCGAATGGCCATCGCGCTTGCGCGCGAAGGCGGAATTGGGGTGATTCACCGCGTGCTGTCGCCTCACGACCAAGCGGCCGAAGTCGATAAGGTCAAGAAGTCCGAGAGCGGGATGATTCTCGATCCGATCACGATCGCGCCCGATCAAACGATTCGGGAAGCGCTCGACATCATGTCGAAGTACCGCATCTCGGGCGTGCCGGTGACCAAGGAAGGCAAGCTCGTCGGCATTCTCACGAACCGGGATCTCCGGTTCGAAAGCCGCCATGATTTGAAAGTGTCCCAGGTGATGACCAAGGACAAGCTGGTGACCGCGCCGGAGGGCACCAGCCTGGAGAAGGCGCGGGAAATTCTGCATGAACACCGCATCGAAAAGCTCCTGGTCGTCGACAAGCAGTTCAACCTGAAAGGCTTGATCACGATCAAGGACATCGAAAAGCGCATCAAGTATCCCCATGCGTGCAAAGACGAGCACGGGCGCCTGCGGGTGGCGGCGGCGCTCGGCGTGGGCCCGGACGTCGAGGAGCGCGTGGCGTTACTCGTCAAGGCGGGCGTGGATATGGTCGTGGTGGATACGGCGCACGGCCACGCCCGAAGCGTGCTCGAGCGCGTGAAGTTCATCAAGAAGACCTATCCGAAGCTCGAACTCGTCGCGGGGAATATTGCGACCGCGGAAGCGGCAAAGGATCTCGCAAAGGCGGGGGTCGATGCGGTCAAGGTCGGCGTCGGGCCGGGATCGATTTGCACGACCCGGATCGTCTCGGGCGCCGGCATGCCGCAACTCACGGCGATCATGGATTGTGCGAAGGCATTGAATGGCAGCGGCATCCCGATTATCGCGGATGGCGGGATCAAGTATTCGGGTGACATCACGAAGGCCCTCGCGGCCGGGGCGTCAGCGGTGATGATCGGCGGCCTCCTTGCCGGTACGGAAGAATCGCCGGGTGAAACGGTCCTCTTTCAAGCGAGAACCTACAAGGTCTATCGCGGCATGGGCTCGCTCGGGGCGATGGAGAAGGGCGGCCGGGATCGCTACTTCCAAGCCGGCCGGACAGCCTCGAAACTGGTCCCCGAGGGAATCGAAGGCCGGGTACCGTACAAGGGGCCGCTCGCCGCCGTCATCTACCAACTCGTCGGCGGTCTCCGCTCCGGCATGGGGTACTGTGGGTGCCGGACGATTCCCGACCTTCAGAAGAACGCCCAATTCATCCGTCAAACCTTGGCCGGACTCCGGGAAAGCCACGTCCACGACGTCATCATTACCAAAGAAGCACCGAATTACCGGACGGATTTGGAGTAGCTTGGCGTTAAGTCCGTTAGTTTCGTTAATTCCGTTCAGTCCGTGAAGTGAAGGTTTAGTCAAACGGACATAACGGACTAAACTGACTTAACGCTTGTCACGAAGATGGAATTCTGGCACGACCGCATTCTGATCCTGGACTTCGGCTCGCAGTACACCCAGCTCATCGCCCGGCGCATTCGCGAGTCCCACGTCTACTCGCAAATCCTGCCATGCACGACCTTCTTGGCCACGGTCGAGGCCTACCGGCCGAAGGGCATCGTGCTGTCGGGTGGGCCGGCGAGCGTCTATGAGCGGAAGGCGCCAACCGTGCCGAAGGAGCTCTTCGAGCTCGGCATCCCGGTCCTCGGGATCTGTTACGGGATGCAATTGGTAACCCATCTATTGGGTGGCGAGGTCGCGAAAGCGCCGCACCGTGAGTACGGCCGGGCCGATCTCATGATCGACGACGATAGCGATCTACTCAAAGGCTTGCCCCGCGAAGCGAGAACCGTGTGGATGTCCCATGGCGATCGGATCGAGCGCATGCCGAAAGGGTTTACCGCGATCGCGCATACCACCAATTCGCCCATCGCCGCGATGAAGTCGATCGCCGGCGGCCGGCGGCTCTACTGTCTGCAATTCCATCCCGAGGTCGCGCATACCGCGAGCGGCCGCCAGATCCTCGATAACTTCGTCATGGATATTTGCGGCTGCCAGGCGACGTGGACGATGAGCTCGTACGTCGAGACGGCCGTCACGACGATCCGCGAGCAGGTAAAAGGCGGTCGGGCGATCTGCGCGCTGAGCGGCGGCGTCGATTCATCGGTTGCGGCGGCACTGACGCATCGGGCCATCGGCTCGCAGTTGACCTGCATTTTCGTCGACAACGGCGTCTTGCGCGAAGACGAACGACGGAAGGTGGTCGAAAGCTTCGAGCGCGAGCAGCTCGATTTGCACGTGCTCGACCGATCCAAGGAGTTTCTCGTCGCGCTCAAGGGCGTGACGAATCCGGAACGCAAACGCAAGATCATCGGCCGGCTCTTCATCAAGAATTTCGAAGCGGAAGCGAAGCGGTTGGGCAAGGTCGAGTATCTCGTCCAAGGGACGCTGTACCCCGACGTGATCGAGAGTGTCAGCTTCAAGGGGCCGTCAGCGACGATCAAGACCCATCACAACGTCGGGGGGTTGCCGACGAAGATGCGGCTCAAGCTCATCGAGCCGCTACGCGAGCTCTTCAAGGACGAAGTGCGCGTGCTTGGCAAGGAATTGGGATTGCCGGACGAGATCATCTATCGGCATCCGTTCCCGGGCCCTGGCCTTGCGATCCGGGTGCTCGGCGACGTGACGCCGCAACGGCTCGCCATGCTGCGCGGGGCGGAAGCGATCGTCGAACACGAGATTCGAGCGGCCGGCTTGTATCGTGATATCTGGCAAGCGTTCGCCGTCCTGCTGCCGATCAAGACCGTCGGCGTGATGGGAGATCAGCGCACTTATGAGCACGTCATCGCGATTCGGGCGGTCACGAGCCTCGACGGGATGACGGCCGATTGGGCGAAGATTCCGCATGAGATGCTCGGGACCATCTCCAATCGTATCATCAACGAGGTGCGCGGCGTGAATCGCGTCGTCTACGACGTCAGCTCGAAGCCGCCGAGCACGATCGAGTGGGAGTAGGAGGTTAATCGTTATCCATGATTCGTTAATCGCGAAAAATCCTGTACTGGAATAAGTCACGATTAACGACTAACGGTTAACGATTCACGAATATGGTACTTCGACTCCAAAAAGTCATCGCCGCCTCCGGCCTGGCGTCGCGGCGCAAGGCGGAGCAGTTGATCGCGGAGGGTCGGGTCACGGTCAACGGGCAGGTCGTGCGCGAGCAGGGCGTGCGCGTCGATCCGGCGAAGGATCACGTCAAGGTCGATGGCCGGCACCTCAGGGCCGTCGAGCCCTATGTGTACATCATGCTCAACAAGCCGAAGGGAGTGGTGTCGTCGCTGCACGATCCGGAAGGCCGGCCGACGATCAAGGACCTGCTGCGAGGCGTGAAGCTACGGGTCTTCCCGGTCGGGCGCCTCGATTTCGACACGGAAGGACTCCTATTGTTGACGAACAACGGTGAGATGGCGCAAGCGCTGCTCCATCCGAAGTATCACGTGGCCAAGGTCTACTTGGTCAAGGTGAAGGGTGTGTTGAGCGATGAGCAGATCGAGCAGCTCGAGCAGGGCGTGAAGTTGGACGACGGCATGACGGCCGCGGCGACGATCAAGAAGGTCCGCAAGGCCGAGGAAAATTCCTGGCTCGAAATTACGATCCACGAGGGCCGTAAGCATCAAGTGAAACGCATGTTCGACGCTGTCGGCCACCCGGTATTGAAGCTCAAGCGCGTCAAGTTCGGGCCGCTCGCGCTCACGAACGTCGAGCCGGGAGAATTTCGCTATTTAACCGATCGCGAGGCAAATAATCTCCGTGAAACCGTCAAGCGGCGCCGCGATCGCGAATCGGATACCTCCTCTTCCGCTGCTCCTTCGAACCGTGATCCTGCCGCACCAACCCACGGCGCGCGGCTTCTTACCCGCCCTCCCCGAGCGCGCCGAGACGCGCTCTTCTCCCGCAAGACGCGTCCCTTCCCGAGAACGTCGAACCTCCGTCGAAGAAGGCGGGCGTCATGATGGTCCGCACGCATCGTTGCGGCGAGCTCCGCAGCACGGATATCGGCCGGACCGTCACGCTCAACGGCTGGGTGCAGCGACGGCGCGATCACGGCACGGTGATCTTCATTGATCTCCGCGATCGAACCGGCATCACTCAGGTCGTCTTCAACGCCGAGCGCGCCGCCGACGTCCACAAACAAGGAGAAAAACTGGGGAGCGAAGACGTGATCGCCGTGACGGGTGTGGTGTCGCGACGGCCGGAAGGGGCCGACAACGCCAATTTGGCCACGGGCGAGATCGAAGTTCTGGTCGACAAGCTGCAACTGCTGAACGAGGCGAACACGCCGCCGTTCCCGATCGAGGACGACGCCGACGTCAGCGACACGCTGCGGCTCAAGTATCGCTATCTCGATTTGAGGCGGCCGCACATGCAACGGCTGCTTGGCCTTCGGCATGCGGTCACGGCGTGCGTGCGGACCTTTCTCAACGAGCGCGGGTTTCTCGAAGTGGAAACGCCGATGTTGACGAAGAGCACGCCGGAAGGTGCGCGCGACTACCTGGTACCCAGCCGCGTCAATCCCGGGAACTTCTTCGCGCTGCCGCAGTCACCGCAGCTCTTCAAGCAGATTTTGATGGTCGCCGGTGTCGACCGCTACTATCAGATCGCGCGCTGTTTCCGTGATGAAGATCTGCGCTTCGACCGTCAGCCGGAGTTCACGCAGATCGACATCGAGATGTCCTTCATCGACCGCGAGCACATCATGCCGCTCATGGAAGAGATGATGGCGCGGACGTTCAAGGAGACGGCCGGCCTCACGCTGCCTGTGCCGTTTCCCCGGATGAGCTACGCCGAGGCGGTCGGGCGGTACGGCTCGGACAAGCCGGATTTGCGCTTCGGTATGCCTTTGCACGATCTCAAGCAGTTTGCCGCGGCCAGCGAGTTCAAGGTCTTCAAGGACACTATCGCCAAGGGCGGAATCGTCAAGGCGATCGTCGTCAAAGGCGGCGCGTCGATCCCGCGGAGCCGCATCGATACATTGGGAGAAACCGCCAAAGGATTCGGTGCCAAAGGTCTCGCCTGGGTGAAAATCATCGCTGACGGTCAACTGGAGTCCGTCATCGCCAAGTTTCTCGATGCGGGGCGGTTGCGGGCCGCTGTGCCGGAGGCCGAGCCGGGCGATCTCCTGCTCTTCGTGGCCGATGCGCCGCCGGTCGTTCACGATGTGCTCGGCCGGCTGCGACTCTTGCTGGGCGCCGAACTGAACCTCATCGATCGCTCCCTGTGGCGGCCGCTCTGGGTGATCGATTTTCCGTTGCTCGAGTACGATCAGGAGGCGAAACGCTACGTCGCGATGCACCATCCGTTCACGGCGCCGCTCGATGAGGACCTGCCGCTGTTCGAGACCGATCCCCTCAAGGTGCGGGCGAAAGCGTACGACATGGTCTTGAACGGCAACGAGATCGGCGGGGGCAGCATTCGTATCCATCGCCGTGACGTCCAAAGCAAACTGTTCGATGTGTTGGGGATCGGCAAGGATGAAGCGCAGGCGAAGTTCGGCTTCCTGCTCGATGCGCTGGACTACGGGGCGCCGCCGCACGGCGGGATCGCGTTCGGACTGGATCGCTTGGTCATGCTGCTCGGCGGCGCGGAGTCGATTCGAGACGTCATCGCGTTTCCCAAGACTCAAAAGGCGCAATGCCTGATGACCGATGCGCCGTCGCCGGTCGATGCCGCGCAGCTCAAGGAACTGCACATCAAGCTGGATACCATTGAGTAGTGCCGGGCGACCGCCGTTGTGACCGACCCTCCTCCCTCTTCCCCACCGATCATCGAACTCAAGCACGTCGACGCGTATCGCGGGGCGGTCTGCGTCTTTCACGACCTGTCCTTGGTGATTCCCGCCGGCTGCCATACGGTCATCCTCGGCCCCAATGGTGCCGGGAAATCCACATTGCTCAAGCTGCTCACGCGCGAACTTTATCCCGTGGATCGGGACGGAGCGGTCGTGCGGCTGTTTGGTCGCGACCGGTGGAACGTCTGGGATCTGCGGCACCGGCTCGGGATCGTCTCGCTCGATTTACAACAAGAGTATGGCCGCACGGCTACGGGCCTCGACGTGATCCTGTCCGGTTTCTACTCGAGCCTTCATGTGTACGATCACCAGCGGTTTTCGAAGGCCGACCGTGCCCGAGCCGAAGTGCTCCTGCATGAGTTGGGGGTCGAGCATTTGAAGGAACGTCCCTATGCGGAGATGTCGACGGGCGAGCAGCGGCGCGTGCTGTTGGGCCGCGCGTTGGTTCACGACCCGGATGCGCTCATCCTCGATGAGCCGACGACTGGGCTTGATGTGAAAGCCACGGCCGAGTACCTCACGACGGTCCGGACGCTGATGCGCCGGGGCCGGACGGTGATCCTCGTGACCCATCACATTCACGAGATCCCGCCGGAGATCGAGCGGGTGGTGTTGCTCAAGCAGGGCCGGATCGTGGTCGATGGCGCCAAGCGCGAGCTGATGACGGACCGGGAATTGACGGCGCTCTTCGACATCCCGGTGACCGTCTGCGAGAGCGAAGGCTTTTATCATCTCGTCTTCACGATGACCTGAGGGGAATCAGACCGGAGCAGAATCCGTGTATTTGCATCGCCCTTAGTCCTTGACACGCCACGGTGGCACGCCTAGCCTAGGGCGTACGGAGCACTACGAATGAGCACCGAGGGATCGGCCGGGGACGGTAACGCGAAACAGCTCTTTTGGGTCGTGGCAGCCCTGTTGCTGGTTGTTCTTGTCGGCTACAACCTGTACACCGGTCGGACGATCGAAGAGATCGGACTGGGAAGCTTCGGCTCCGTGAAGTTCGGGAAATCGGGTGAACCGGGGCAGGCTCCCGATGCACCTGGTCACACCGACAATTCAGCCACCGCAATCGTCCCGCATCAGTCCGCGAAACAAGTGGTCAGGAGGAGATGGCGCGCCGCCAAGCGGAATTGGAAGCGAAGCTACGGCGTATGGAAGACGCGCTCAAGCGAGCCGAAACAAAGCCGGTCCAACGGACCTCCGAGGAAGAGGGAGGCCCAAGAAGTCCCGCGCCATCTCCCTTCGTCAACATCGCCGGCACCTGGCGTGACCCGGCCGGCACCTCCTGGATCATTCAGCAGAACGGACCAACCGTCACCTTTCAGGAGCTCAACCCGATCCTCGGCGTCACGGCCGTCGGACAAGGCACGCTGGCAGGACAGGAGCTTCAACTGAACTATCAATCGGCCATGCAGACGACGGGCAAGGCCCTGTTGATTGTCTCGCGTGATGGTCGCCGCCTCAGCGGCAACGCGCAGGACTTCACGACCGGCGCCGCCTTCCCCCTCACCTTCAGTCGATAACGCCGGGGATACGCCTAACCAGTCCTAGCGTGTGCGTCGGCCATGCCGGCCGGTACTCAGCGCGCCCAGTCGGAGGATAGCCGCAAGTGAGTCCCTGTCGCGCCAAACAACGAAGGAGGAGTCGCGCCCCGCGACACCGCTTCCGGTGTTCGTGGGCATGGCCGGTTGGTAACTCTGCGCGCCCCTGTAGCGGGTTGATCCACAGGCTGTCCCTGTCGCGCCAAAACTCTAGAAATCTCCTTCCTTCACGTACGGCTGACTCCACAACGTGATTTGCAGGAGCACCGACTTGATCCATGCTTGGTGCATACGCTCGACCTCTTCAGCGGAGTGGCCTTTCTTCGACAGGAACGGCTTGAGTGTCGCCGTGATCGGATAGATCAAGGTCGGCAGATACCGAAAGGGAATGTGTGCGACAGCGTGGACGCGATCCGTCTGATTCTTGGCTGTCCGATGATGGCGCCGGCCGATTTCAAATTGATAGTTCAGCCAGTCCTGGTTGTAGTTCGCCTGCGCCGTGTCCAGTACCCACTGGGCGAACCGCTTGCGCACTGCATCGAGATAGCCGGCATCCGGCTGGCCATCGCCCGTCCGCGTGAAGAAATGAACCAGGTGCGGATTTGACGCCACGAAACCATACCAGACGTCGAGCACCGCATCGACCTGATCCTTCAACACGTCGTAAGACTGTCGCAGCGCACGCGCATCGTCCTCCGTGAACAGGAGCGTCTTCTTCAGAAGTTCAAAGTCCTCAAGCGAGAGCGGGGAGCGTGCCACGGCCGCGGTGCCGTAGGTGTACCCGGGGATCGGTGTCTGCGCCATCGGTGCCTCCTTTGTGATGCCGGTCACCGTAGCGCGGCGTGTGGCTCCATATCCAATATCTTCTTTGGATCGGCATGATAGCCCCACGCTATGACGATGCCGCCTTCCGCCATCGCAGGTAGAGCGGGATTCCGCTGACAATCAGCAGCAGGCCGAAGGCGGATTCGAGTGGTCGGACGAGCACGCTTTCCACGACGATAGCCAGCAACACGAGGACCGCGAGCGCCGGCACGAAGGGAAACAAGGGAGCCCGGTAGGGCCGAGGCAGATCGGGCCGGCGCACGCGCAGGAGGATCACAGCCGCCAGCGTCACGGCGGTGAATCCGGCCAGGATGAATCCGCTCACGACGACGAGTTGCTCGAAGGTGCCGCTCACGATCAGGAGTGACGCCCAGGTACTCTGCAGCAGCATGGCGCGAGCCGGCACATGGGTCTTGGGGGACACGGCGGCGAAGAATCGTGAGAAGACGCCGTCGCGTGCCATCGCCCAATACACGCGCGGCCCAGCCCAGGTCATCGCGCTGACCCCGCCTGCGATGGCGAGCGCAAGCAAGAACGAAACGCCTTTCGCGGCGGCGACGCCCCACAAAGCGGCCGCTGTTTTTTCGGCGACCGGCACGATCGGCGGTTGGGCGAGCGCTCCGACGGGCAGGGCATAGAGATAGGCCACATTGAGTGAGACGTACAAGAGCGCGACAAAGGCCGTGCCGCCGATGACGACGCGGGGAATCGTTTGCTGGGGGGCCGCCACCTCCGCTGCGATGTAGCCGACTACGTTCCATCCCAAATACGTGTACAGCACGAAGATGAGCGCGACGAGTAGCGGGCCGGGGGACAGATTATGACCGACTGTCTCGCCAAAATGACCCCATCGTCCGGCACCTGACGTGAACGCGGTGACGACGAACAGGGCCATGGCGACGATCTTCAACGTCGTAAGCCACCGTTGCAGCGCGCCCCCGGTACGTACGCCGCGCAGATGCACGAACGTTACGCCCCATACGAGCAGCAGGGCAAGGAGCGTCGAGATCGCGCGTTGCTCGGAGACCTCGATGATCCGGTCGACATAGGCGGCGAAACTCACCGCGGCGGCGGCGATCCCCGCGCCAAAGCCGACCGTAAAGGACGCCCAACCGCTGAGAAACCCGACCAGCGGTCCGTACGCTTCACGCAGATAGATGTAGTCCCCGCCGGCTTGTGGGAACGCGGCCGGCAATTCCGCATAGCTGAGAGCGCCCGCGATCGCCAGAAGCGCGCCCACGATCCACAAGGCGAGGATCAACCACGGATCACCGAGGTCCCTCGCCATGAAGCCGGTCGTCGTAAAAACGCCGCCGCCAACGATGTTGCTGATGATCACGCAGGTGGCGGTAAACCAGCCGATCGTTGATGCAGCGGTAGAGGGGGTGTGGGACCGGCTCATTGGCCGGTCACGCGGAAGAGTTGAAAGTGCTGGCGCGGAAGAAAGGTAAAGTCTTGCACCACGCTATACCCGGCAGCTTCAAGTTCCCGGCGCACGGTCTCTTTTGATGTGGCGTGGCCGAACAGCGCGCCGAACCAACCGCCTTCCTTGAATTCGATGATCGCGATCCGTCCGCCCTCCCGGAGCGTGCGTCGCAGTCCTCGGAAGTAGGCAATCCGATCGGGCAGGTGGTGATACGTGTTACAGGTGAAGATGAGATCCACGGAGCGCTGAGGAAGGCGGGGATCATGAGGGGCGGCAAGGAGCAGTGTCACCTGGGCAGGCAGCCCTCCGCGCCGGCTCGCCTCTTGTTTGATAAAATCCAGGCTCGCCTGATCGGTGTCGACCGCATAGACCGCGCCTTCCGGACCGACCGCGTCCGCCAGCCGAAATGTAAAGTATCCGCCGCCCGCGCCAAGGTCCGCTACCCGAGAGCCGGGCGTCAGCGCGAGGGCATCGATAACGGCTTTGGGCTGCTGCCAAGCATCGCGCTCGGCCGCATTCATCTGCTGGTAGACGAGCGAACCGCACGCGGCGGTGAGCCATAGCTGACCGAGCAGGATCAGGCGGCGCGTGAGAGTGCCGGAGCAAGGCAGCATGCGCGATTCTAATCTGATGCCAAGCACCCGACAAGCTGGCTCGGTCCAGCGCTACGTAATCCAACCCCTGCTGGCAGTGAGCGATGGGAGCGCATACGCTTGAAGGTATGAACACGTGCACCACCGTCCTGAGTGTCGTTGTTGTGCTGGCGGTGCTTCAGGCCTGCTCTCCACCGAAGCCGATTACGCGTGGGGATGGCACGGAAGTGACGTCCACGGCGGCAGCCACTGACTGCACAGATGGGACACGAATAGAGTCGTACGGACCGGCCATGCCTCCTCCCATCGCCCCACCGCTCGGCGCCGTGGGTGCCACGTCCGGTATCGTGATCGGCACGGTTGGCCCGGCGGAAGCCGTCACCCGGTGCCGGTGAGTGTCGCCGGCACAGTTCGCGACGTTCGCGATTCGGAGAGAGACCGGTCTACCTGCACGCCGGAATCTGATTTCAACTTCGTGATACCCCGTCCCAGTCGTCCCCGGTTGTGGGGGAAAGACAGCCTGAACCGATCTCGGCTCTCGCTAGAGTGTGCAAGAGTCGCGTCGTTCTCAGATAACCGGCGCGTCACGTAGGCGGTCACGGTTATCGAGAGACGGCGCGCCGGCCGAAGAAAAAGGCCAGTCCCACGCCGATCAATGCGAGTCCGACTAGGAAAAGTCCAGACGGCGGCCGGATCTTCGCCATGAGTTGGACACGTCGAAGATCCATGTCCCGCGCCAACTCGCCAAGCGGCAAGCGTCGTTCGGCAAGCGGGAAGATGCCTTCTTCCTCCCGAGCATGCGCGAGGACAGCGGATTGCAGTTCGCCGAGGCGCATGCGGAAGTCCGGGCTTCCGACATGGGTGTTCTCCACGTCGGCCATTCGCGCTTTGATTTCTTGATGCGCCTCGCGGGCCTTCTGCACAAACTGCCGGCCCTCTTCTCCCGCGTCGCGCTCCAACGCGGGATAGAATAATTCTTCCTCCAACATCGAATGGATCACGAGGTTGTCACAGATCTCCTCGACCAGCAAGCGGCGGGTCGATGGCGAATGGGTCCGCAGGGCCGTCTCCATCACCTGCTTCACGTACTCATGATCGGCTGCGAGCATGGCCACCGGGTTCGTGAATTTTTCGACGAATGTCGGCATAGCGTCCTCCGTGTAGATCGGGTCCCATTTCCCAGTGTGCCATTGCGAGTGAGAGCGCCGTATCAGTCGGCGCTCTCCCGGCACGCGAGGGAAGCGGCGTCCGGCTGTCAGGCTCTCCTGCCAGCCCCGCTACGGCATTCGAGGAAGTGCAGAGGCCCCCGTGCATTTGACGAACAATGGGGTCGATGCTACACGTTTCTGTCGTGAATACCGATTTAAGAATCGTCGCTCTAGAAAGGATGCTGACGATGCCGGATCACGATGCTGCTGCGTAGACCTCCCCGCTATTCCGTCCAACTGCCGGTCTCTCTGACCTGGAATGCGACCGCCGAAGGGACTGCGCACAATCTCTCCGAGCGCGGCTGTCTGATCCAGAGCAACGCGCGCGTGGCCGAAGGCGATTATTTCACGTTGACGTTCGGGCTTCGCCGGGAAGATCAGCCGTTGATGGTGAGATTGGCGGCCGTCCGGTGGACAAAGGGCGGCGCGTTTGGCACCGAATTTCTGTTGTGGGATCCTGAGGAGCAAGAACGGCTCAGGCGCTACTTGGCGACCTGTTGGATCTGCTGAGCCGGTGTCACCCTGCCGTGAGTTGGAGTGTCGTCTCGACCAGTTCGTTCTGCGCGCGCCCGTCGATCCTCGCTCCGACCAGATAGACCCGTTCGGCTGGGACGGCCGCCCGATGCACGAGAAAGTCCTGAATCTGCCCCGCCCGCTCCTGCGCCAGCCGGCGAAGGTCATCGTCATTGATGGTGATCGACTCCAGCAGTCGGGCCCGTAAATCTTCGGTTGTCACGCTCGCGTTCCGACCGTTCTTCACCCCTTCCGGAAGCGCACCGAACGTTCGCGCGTAGAGAGCTTGCATCGCGTGCGCGTCCTCATCCATCGACGTCTGAAGACTTCGTGTCCGACCATTGGGTCCGCTTGCCTGCGCCTGCTTGACCGACGCCAGTTGCTGTTCGAGTTTGGCTTCGCGCAGCGCCGCGCGGTCGGCGACCGGGTCCGCCGTCCCCGTCACTTCCAACTGGAGGGCGGGCCGCTCCTCAAGCGATTTCGCGAGCGCGTTCAACTTCTGCTCGCTGTCGCTCGGCAATTCCGCACGTCCGACCTGGAAACGAATCTGGTTGAGTTCCTCCCCGCTGCCTCCCGCGAGCTTCCCGAGCAACGCGAAGGGGGATGCGGCCGCCTTCTGAAAAAGATTGACGACGACGTTCCATAACAACTTGCCATAATGGAACTCGGGATCGTTGAGGTCCCCGCGGACCGGCAGATCGACGTTGATCCGGCCGTGCCGATCCTTCAGCAACGCGACGACGAGCTTGACCGGGAGCGAGGTGGCGTCGGGGCTCTCGACTTTCTTGCCGAGCGTCAGGTGATCGATGACCACGTCGTTTTGGGCTTCGAGCTGCTGGTGCGCCAGACGGTAATCCAACTCCATCGAGAGCTTGCCCTTCTCGATGGGGTAGCCGGCAAACTTCGTCGAGTAGGGTGAGAGCGTCGTCAAATTGACGTTCTTGAACGAGACGTGCAGGTCGGTAAAGGCCTCGCTGCTCAGGGGATTGATGGTCCCCGCAACCGTCACCGGAGCATACTTGTCCACCTCGCCGTGCAGGGCGACTTTTGCGCGGGCGACCTCGTTCGACGACAGTCCGCGAATGGATCCGTTCAGGCGGTAAATCCCGGTATCGACCTGCGGGTGAATGGAAAAGTCGGCAAAGTGCGCCGAGCCGTCGATGATCCGGACTGCGCCGACCTTCGTCACCATTGCGCTGGATCGCCCGGCCTTTTGCTTGTCGGCCGCGGGCGCCGAGGCGTCCTCCTGCTTCTTCAGCACGGTCTTCAGATTAATGCTGCGGTCCTCGGCAATGATGATGTCGGCGTAGGGTCGTCGCGCCAGCACTTCGGCGATCGTGATGCCGCCGGCCGGCAGCCGTGCATCGATCGAGTTGACAGCCAAGCTGTCCCAATTGACGAAATCTTTTTTCAGATGCGCATCGACGGTCTTGAGCGCGGTCACGCTCGCATCGCCTTGAAAGCGAAGCGACGGGGTCTCGCCGGCCGCATACTCGACGTGGCCAGACGTGTTCGCGGCTCCGCCCTTGATTTCAATGTGAGCGATCTCGCCGACGTACGGCTGGAATGTCGCCAACGGGATCTGGGCGGCTTCGACTTTCAGATCAGCAGCCAGCGGAGTGAGCGTGACGTCGCCGGCGGTCCTCAGCGTGCCGGTCTCGTTGACCGAGACCGACGCGGCAAGCCGGACCGGCGTGGTCCCCGGATAGGCGGCGTGCTCGAGGTCGACATGAAGCTTGGAGAGATCGAGGTGTACGGGCTGTGGGGGCCGCCGGTCTTCGATCGTCGCCCGATAATCGTCGATCACGACCTTTTCCACCAACACGGTCCACGGCGGGGCGGCGGAGCGCTGCGATGAGGCGGGCGTGGGCCGGGCGCCCGCGATCGTGAAGAACCGACGCAGGTCAATCTGGCCGTCTTTCTCGATGACAGCGTGCATGGCCGCTCCCTGCGTTTCCAGGCTGGCCATGCTGATGCGGCGGTCCTGAAGATCGGCGCCTAAGCCGCGGATGGAAAACGCGGGCAGTGCGAGCAGGCGCCGGTCCGTGCCTTTTTCGAAGATGGCGAGATTGTCGAGCCCGATACTGCCTTCGGAGCTTTTGACTTGTAACCCTTCTGGCGTGCTCTCGATTGAATAGGACGATTCGGCGTGCACCGTCCCGTCCCGAATCTCGAAATTCACGGTGTCGCGCACGTACTCCCATAAGCCCCGCAGCTTGATGCCGGCTACCGTGACCCGCCCTTCGACCCGAAGCGGGTTGAGCAGCAACCGCCCTTGCCACGTGAGATCCTCGCCTTGGTCCAGCTCGGCGCCGAACGCGAAGGCGTTGTCCTGCGCGCGAAGCGTCCGAAAGTTCTTGAGGGCGAACCAAATCGGGACGATATCGAGCGTGTATGGCGTGGCGCGCGACTGATCGTGGAACTCGACCGCGCCGTTCTCCACCGTGAGGGATCGAATAATGACGGCGGGGATGGTCGAGCCGCCCGCGTCCCGGTCGGCGCTGGCCGGTGAGGACGGAGCTGGCGTCTGCTGTCGCTGAAGCGCGCGGAGGTTCAGCGCGCCATCTTCATCGATGACGATGCGGGCGTACGGGACTTGCATCCGAATCTGATCGAATGTCCACGCGCGATCGACGACCGAGGACAGTGACAGGTTGACGAGCAGTTCGTCAAAGCCGATCAGCGGACTCTGATCCGCTTCACTGATGTCGAAGCCCCTGATGGTCAGCGCCAATGTGAAGGGGTTGAGTCGGACATCCTGCACGGTGACGGGGAGGCCGAGCCGGGCGGAGACGGTCTCGGGGATCTTTGTCTCGAGATAGAGCGGGAGGACGATGAACCCCAGCAGTGCGTACAGACAGACCAGGCCGGCAAGAATGCCGGCCGCAATGGCCGCGCGGCGAAGCCGTCGCCGCTGCGGCGGGGAGGCCGGAGGGTCGGCATCCGGCTGGCTGGCAGGCGGATACCGCTGCGCCGTCGATTCCATGATCCTGCATTCTGAGAGCCGGTCATTCTGAAGTTCAAGCGTCGCCGTTTCCCTAGGGAGTTGCCGGTCCCTGCCGTGACAGCGGTCGATGCCACGGGGGAAGGAGAAACCACGAGAGCACGCTGAGGTCGCGCTCCCAGAGCCAATAGGACGCAACGGCGACCGCGGCGGCAATTGGAAGCGTGAGGCCCAATACGATGAGGACATCGACCGCGGTCGGCGAGCGGCTGACGAGGGCGCAGCTCTGATCCTCCTCGTACTTGAGCGTCCGGACCAGCAGGGCTGCGTTCTTCGAATGGCTCTTGAACCAAAAGGAGAAGGCGTCGCCGACGAACGGGATCACGCCGACAACGCCGTTGAGGAGTTGGTTATACGACATGCGGACAAGAGTCGTCATCGGGCAGCCGATCTGTCGGCCGGCCAGCAAGACGGTTGACCCGCACAGGACGGCGAGCAGGTCCCCGACCGGCGGAATCAATCCGAGAATCGGATCCACGCCGAAGCTCCGCCTGAGGCCGGGGATGTGCACCAGGTCGTCCAGCACATGGGCGATGAACTGAGCCTGGGCGGTCGTAACCCGTGTCCATTCCATGGAAGCTCGAGCCGTGTAAGAAGTAGACGACCGACGGACTTAGAGCGCAGTCTCACTTTCGCTGAACGTATCGCAGGCCTCAGGCTCACCCCGCTCCAGGCCGCGCCGCAGCCAGCTTTGGCGTTGATCGGATGAGCCGTGCGTCCAGCTCTCCGGCTGCACGTATCCTTGAGAGAGATGCTGCAAGCGGTCGTCCCCTATGGCCGACGCCGCGCGCAGGCCTTCTTCGAAATCCCCCGGCTCGATCAGATTTCGA
Organism: Nitrospira sp. Vd2; assembly: GCF_979581665.1. Classification (NCBI taxonomy): domain Bacteria; kingdom Pseudomonadati; phylum Nitrospirota; class Nitrospiria; order Nitrospirales; family Nitrospiraceae; genus Nitrospira; species Nitrospira sp. Vd2. Next base: position 161,609 of record NZ_CEFZSK010000038.1, read on the forward strand.
TCGCGCCGCGCGTGATAGCCCCAGACGCCGGCGAAACAATCGGCCTGTAACTCGGTCCGGACGGACAGCGCATTGGCTTCCCGCTCGGACACCTGTCGTTGACGTCGTGAGACCCGATCGGCGATCCCGAGTAAGTTCTGCACGTGGTGACCGATCTCGTGCGCGATCACGTACGCTTGCGCAAAGTCGCCCGGCGCGCCGAAGCGGCGAGCCAGCTCATCGAAAAACGACAGATCGAGGTAGACCTTGGCATCGGAAGGACAGTAGAACGGACCGGTCGCCGCCGAGCCCAGTCCACAGGCGGAACGGACGGAACGGGTAAAGAGCACGAGCCTCGGCTCCTCGTAAGATTTGCCCATGGCCGGCATGAGCTGACGCCACGTGTCCTCGGTGTCCGCGAGGACAACCGCGGCGAATCGACCGAGTTCGTCGCTCGGCGGCCCCGTCGGGCCAGAGGCCGGAGGCGGAGGCGGAGACGAGACATCTTGGACGGTTTCGACGAGGTTCAACAAGGCGAGCGGATTCGTTCCGGTGAGAAAACTCACGAGCAAGACGAGGAGGATTCCGCCCAGCCCGATTCCCGCGCCCGCGCCTGCCGGTCCAAGCCGGCGTCGATCCTCGATATTGATGCTTTCCCGCCGGCCACCCCACCGCATAGGTCATCGAATCAGGCGAGGACGGCGCGGACAAGTGAGGGAGACGCCATCGCGCTGTAGGACGAATACCGCGCATTATTGAGGAGGCATCCGGTTCGAGACCGGGTTCGTAGACATGGTGTGAGCGATGGAGGAGCAGATGGCAAGCCGCACATCACGGGCAATCTTCCTCACGGGGGGAACCGGGTATCTGGGACGAGCGCTGATCCCGCGTCTTGTGAGGAATGGGCACCACGTGCGGGCGCTGGTCCGGCCCGGCTCGGAAAAGAGAGTGCCGCCCGGATGCTCTCCCGTCAGCGGGGATCCGTTGAACGGGGAGACATTTGTCGATGCCGTCCAGCCCGGTGATACATTCGTTCAACTCGTCGGCACGCCGCATCCGGCCCCGTGGAAGGGGCGGGCGTTCCGTGCCGTGGACCTCGCCTCGGCGCGGGCATCCGTGCATGTGGCGCAGGAACGCGGCGTGAGCCACTTCGTCTATGTGAGCGTCGCACATCCCGCGCCAATCATGAAGGCGTATATCGCCGTCCGCGCGGAGTGCGAGGAGTTGCTGCGCCGGAGCGGGCTCCTGCATACCATTGTGCGTCCGTGGTACATCACCGGTTCGGGGCATCGGTGGGCTCTTCTGCTCCAACCCTTCTACCGGCTGTTCGAATCGATTCCCACGACGCGGCCGTCGGCCGAGCGGCTGGGTCTGATCCCTCTGGAGACGATGATCATCGCGCTCGTCTGGGCCATCGAGCATCCGGCCGCGACGGCCCGGATCATGACGGTCCCCGATATCCGAGAAGTCGGTCGCCGTCTCCCGTCTTAGCGCGCCTGCGTAATCCGATTCCCGCTACTGCGCGCACCGGATTGGCGCTACTGTGAACGCATGATGTCACGGCGCGCGTGGAGAGTTGTGGGGTATGCATGTCTCACCGTCGCGTGGCTCGGCGGGCCCGTCCAGCTTCTCGCCGCGACGTATTCGGATCTCATCGTCTTCGGTGACAGCCTCTCGGACACGGGCAATATCTATCGCGTGACGGCGGGCGTGATCCCGAATTCACCGCCGTACTTTGATGGGCGGTTTACCAATGGCCCGAACTATGTCGATGACCTCGCCGCCGATCTCCATCTGTCCTCCAAGCCCTTCCTTGCAGGAGGGGATAATTATGCGTTCGGCGGCGCCCGCACGAATTTCAACTCGCTCGCCCCGTCGTTCGACATCCGCGACCAAGTCGGGACGTATGCGCTGACGACGCGGCACGCCGATTCCAACGCGCTCTACATCGTCTTCGGCGGTTCCAACAATCTCCGGGATGCCATCGATCAGGCGACGGCCAATCCGAACAATGCGAACGCCATCGCGGCCAATACGGTGCAGACCGCCGTCTCGGACCTGCGCAGCATCTTGAACACGCTGGCAGGTCTTGGTGCTCGCAATGTCCTCGTCCCCGATGCGCCGAACCTCGGCCTCGTGCCCGAGGTCTTGCAAAAAGGCGCGATGGCAAGTGCGTTCGGGACGAACCTCTCGCAAGCCTTCAATCAGCAACTCAACGCGATGCTCGATACCGAAACGGCGCTGAAGTTGTATCGACTGGATACGTTTGGCCTGTTCAATTCGGTCATCAGTAATCCGACGGGCTACGGCGTCACCGATGTGACGTCGTCGTGCTACAGCGGGGATGCGTTGAATTCCATCTTCGGGGGCGGCGTCTGCTCCTCGCCGAACACACATCTGTTTTGGGACGGCCTCCATCCGACCTCCACCGGCCATGCGATTCTCGCTCAGGCGGCGTTCAGCCTTCTGGAAGGCGGAGTTGACGTGCAGGGGGACGCGGTTCTTGTGCCAGAACCTGCGTCCTGGACCCTCGTGCTTTCCGGAATCGCCTTATGGACCATATGGAGGCGCGGCTCCAAACCGGCTCACATCTGACAGCTGCCCTCGACATTCCATTCGTGTTACCATCGATCGAGACTAGCGGCCTTGGACTTAACCTGTGAGGGAACTATGAAGCCCATCACTCGCTTGCCCGTCATGATCGTCGTGTGCGCGCTCAGCCTTTCTGCCGCGGCCTTCGGCTCGCCGACGGCCACCGTCTCGGACGGCGCCCGAGTGACGTTCGAATACACGCTGAGCGTGCCCGAGAAACACGTGACCTCGGACCAAAATGTCCTCTCGTATGTCCATGGGAAGCAGGAAGTACTCGGCGGGCTACAGGATGCGCTCGCGGGTATGAAAGAAGGAGAGCGCAAGCGCGTGGAGTTGACGCCCGAACAAGCGTACGGCCCCTACGATCCCAAGAAACGGAAGTCGGTGTCGCGGCAGCAACTGCCCGCGGGCATACAGCCGGGCGCGATGCTCAAGAGCCGCGAGAGCAACGATTTTGCCACGGTCCTCGAGATGGACGACTCCAGTGCCCTGCTCGATCTGAATCACCCACTGGCCGGGCAGAACATCGTGTACGATGTCCACATTCTCACGATCGAACCGGCAGCGGAGGGAGGCCGCAAAGAGTAAGCGGCGGCATGACCGTGCCCTGGATGAAGGCGGTCGACCTGTTGGCGAAGGTGGTGCCGCTGCTCGCGCCTTCGGTCATCGGCGCCGTGAGCGAACGGCTCTCGCTGAAGCGGGACGCAGGTCAAGCGACCGGCGAAGTCGAGCACGAGCTGCAAGCGGTCCGGCGCGATCTGCACCAACTGCTGACGAAACTCGATCGGCTCCACGCGGACGTGCTGATGCTCCAAACGCGCGTGCGGGCCGCGATGATGATCGGTGTACTCGCCGCACTCCTCGCGGCGGCGGCGCTCGCCGTCGCCGCATTCAAGTAGTTCCTTCCAGTTTTGGTTTCTAGTGTGTAGGTCGCGCCTCGCGCCACCAATTCCGGCAGTCGTAGCAAGGCCGGTGGGTACCTGGCGTGTCCCAGTGGAAGGATTGCCGGCGTGCGTCGGCATGGCGGATCGGTACCTGGCGCGTCTCAGTGGAAGGTGTGTCGTATGTGAGTTCCTGTCGCGCCACACCGTTGAGCGCTATGTTGCTAAAAGAGATCGTTGAACGAAGGTTTCATCGCGGAATGTTAGAGCGCCTCCTTGACATCCACGCAATGCCTGTTAAGCCGGTCGCTACGAGCAGAAGACTCGCCGGTTCAGGAAGTGCATTGGCCGCCACGCTAACCGTAAAGCCAAATGGCGTTCCATTATTGTTGAAGTTTCCGAAAAAGTCGGCGCCGCCTACACCGCTTCCTGTACTTGATCGTATGAGCAAAGAACCCGTCACAGAATAGAGCCCATCGGGGAGGAGCGCCGTCTGGACCTGAGCCAGATTCACCGGGTGTGTAATTGGCGAGATGCCATTATCTACAGCGACTTGATCAAGCGCCAGATTGAGGGACGATCCAATGGAAGCGCTGGCATTCACACTGCTGGTATTGCTACCCCCTGCCGTCAGCATACCGGCCAGCAAGCCGTTTAGCGAGACGGTCCACCCTTGAGGTGAGCCGCTGAGCACAAATGGACGGGAAAACGTCACCTCGTTTTGTCCACCGGTCGGTGCAGTGGCCGAAAACCGCTGAGCCTTGGCTACGGCTGAATCAGCGGTCGTGTCAAGAATTTGTCCGTCTTGAGTTGCGGACGCTCCGAATGCGTGTCCCGGTCGCGCCAAAACTAGAGTAGTGCGGCGCGCCTCGCGCCACCACTTCCGGTGTGCGTAGGCATGGCCTGCTGGTGGGTCTGGCGCGTCCTAGTGGAAGGATTGCCGGTTGTGTGTTGCTGTCGCGCCAAGAAGCTAGATTTCTTCGATGTCCGCGACGATCGTGTGATAGCCGCTCGCGCCGGCGGGTTGGGGGCGGACGAGTTCGGCGATCTGGAGATTCCCTTTGATGTCGGTTGCGCGGACGACGACTTGATATTTGCCGGTCTTGGGCGGGTTCCAGCGGTAATTCCAGATGACCCAGGAGTAGGGCGACTGCGGGGGTTCCAGTTCCGCTTCATGCCACGTCTTGCCCGCATCGAAACTTAACTCGACCTTCCCGATCGTGTGCGGGCCGCCAAAGGCAATTCCACGGAACCGCTGTTCGGGCCCCTGCAACGCCTGATAGTGCCCGGGGCTGTCGATCCGTGAGAAAATCTTGATCGTGCCGTCGTCGGTCCACCCTTTTCGCTGCCAGTAGCCCAAGTGGTCGCCGTTGTAGACCTCGATTTCCGTGATCCACTTGACGTTCTTGATGCCGTACAGACCGGGCACGATCAGGCGCAACGGAAAACCGTGGGCCTTCGGCAGTTTTTCGCCGTTCATCAGATAGGCGAGCATGACGTCGTCCTGCATGGCTCGCGTGAACGGAATGCTGTCGTCGTAGCCGTCGGCCGCCCGGAAGATCACGTCGCGCGCCGCTTCCTCATCGACCCCGACGTCCTGCAGCAACTTCTTCAGCGAGATCCCGCGCCACAAGGCGTTCCCCAGGCTGTCACCGCCCGGCAGCGTGTCGATGCATTCCAGCGTCACGACCTGATCGAACGAGTCGCGATTCAAGATGTCCCGCCACCCGAGCGTGGCCTTGCTCTTCACTTCACCATTGATCGTCAACCGCCACTGCTCCTGGTTGAGGTCGCGGGAGACGTTGAACGGCGAGTCCATGTAGTTGACGACGTAGAACTTGTCGTTCGGCGTGAAGTAGACCGTCTCCCGCGGCGGCATGGCGAACATGCGGCCGAACACGCTGCCGACCGAGTCGCAGCCGCCGACCATCCCGGCCGCCGCGCCGAGGCCAAGCGCCTTGAGGATCGTTCGTCGGGTGAGCTTGGGAGACATGACTTCATCATAAAGAGATCGGCCCGGCTGGCGCAAGGTAAGCGCGGAGGCTGACGTCGTTCGATCCTATCTCAAGATAGTGAGCATCTCCGACAGCAGCCGCGCCCGCTCGGAGGCCCCGAACAGCCGGTCGCGCAAAAGGAAATAATGGAAAAGACATAGGGCTTGGGGTACGATCACGACGATGACCCGAGACGAGATCCTTGCGGTGCTACGTGAAAGGATCGTCCGCTACGCCGCATCTCGTTTACAGGGAACTGCGGCCGAGGACGTCGCCCAAGACGTGCTCATGGTCCTGCATGAAAAGTATCCCCACGTCACGGTGCTCCCCGACCTGCTGCCGTTGGCATTTCAAATTCTTCGATACAAGATGTGCGAAGCGCAACGACGCATCCGGCGGCGCGGCGAGCACGACTGCGAGCCGATCGAGAACCTGCCGCTCGCCGATCCAGGACCGGACCCAAGCGCCGAGGCAGAGCGACGCGAGCTGGTCGACCGATTACTCACCGCGCTGGGGCAACTGGGTGAACGCTGCCGTCAATTGTTTCGATGGAAGTTGGAAGGCAAGTCGTTCCCCGAAATTCAAGTTTTGATGAACCAGACCTCGATCAACACGATCTACACGTGGGACCTGCGGTGCCGCAAGCAACTGCTCGATCTCATGGGCGGCGCGTGGGATGTTGGCGGGACACGGAAGGCCACACGGCGAGGCGGTCATGGCAGCTGACGTCGAAAAGCTGATCGGCGGCTATGCGAGCAATACGTTGACCGACGAAGAGCGGCGGCAGTTGTTCGAGGCCGCCATGCACGATCAAGCGCTGTTCGATCTGCTGGCCGATGAAGAAGCGCTGCGCGACGCGTTGCGCGATCCCCAATCGCGCAGACGCTTGCTGGTGGCTCTGTCCCGCAAGTCGACGCGCTCCTGGCTCGCGGCGATCGGCGACTGGTGTCGACGCCCGGCGCATCTCGCCTGGGTGGGCGGCGTGGCGTCCGTCGTCCTGGCCGTCACGATCGGCACGCGACTGTACCTCGGAGGCACTCGGCTGCAAGAGCGCTCTGCCGTCAGTGAGCGAGCCGAGCCGGCCAGCAAGACCCATGGTGAGACAGCTGACCACGCACGGGATTCAATTACAGCGCCAACGAGTCCAGCCGCTCCTCCCACGCTTCCCGAATCGAAGAAGGACGCCGAAGCGAACGCGCCCGCGCAACAGGACACTCGCCAGGAGCCGACCGCCGCAAATAAGATGACCTCGTCCACTGATCGTGCACGGGCATCAGGTGTTCCGCCCCCGGGTGAGCCGCTCAAAGAAGAAGTCCAGGGCCGGCCCTCGCGCGAATTGCAACACTCTGACTCCGCACAGAGCGCCCCGGCTTCCGAACTTCCCCGCGCTTCTCCGCCTGCTCCAGCTCCCGGTGTCTCGCCCTCGTCTGTCTCGCCGAGCGCCCGTGCGCTGTTCTATGGCGCGCCGCTGCCCGGGACGTTGGCCAAGACAGAGCGTGCCGATCAGCCGCGCAAGCAACTGCGTCCCGCGCACGGTGCGCCACCGGCACTGGGGCTCCGGTACACCGTGCTGCTGACGCAAGAGGACGGCAATGTGGTCGAGGTCGCACCCGGACGCGCCGTGACGCTGGGCGACCAGGTCCAGTTCGCCGTGGAGACGAACGACGCCGGCTACCTTTCGGCGATTGCGAAAAGCCCGCAAGGAGAAACGATGCCGGTGTACCCGGAGCCGGGCGAAAACGGGGCGGTGGTTCCCGGCCAGGGCTATCTGGTTCCTGTGAACGGAAAAATCTGGAAACGGCTGCCGTTCAAACCGGTGAGTCTCCTGCTTGCCTTCTCCCGCGAGCGGCCGCCTGCGGAGAAGGAGCCGGCCTTGTCCCTTCAGCGGCCAGGCGGGACACCGGACGACGGCAAGTCGCGCTCGGCTCCCGACGTTCTGACTGAGACGATCGACCAAGCCGTCTATGTCGTCACCCCTCGACCTGACCCGCACGCCACTGTTCAGATCGAAATTCCGCTCGTCTCCCCTTAGCTTCCGCTTTTCCTCTCGCTTCGCTCGCGTCTGTACCTCCGCTGAAAGGAATCGGCAACTGGCGACATACAGGGGAGAGGCGCGGCGAATCGCGTCTCGGCCACGAAGGAGGGACTGATGCCGGCAACCATTCCCGATATCCGCTCCTGTACTCGCATCCGTCACGCGATCCTGAGCGCTGACCCTCGCTGGTATCAAATTCTGGCGCTCTCGGCGCTCTTGTTCTATGGAATGACGGCGCTCGACTTTGATGTCTCGCCGGTCATTGTCGTGATCATTCTGACCGTCGCGCTCGCCACGCAGGCGATCGGGAACGTCTATGCCAGTCAGCCGTTCGAATCGAAGAGCGCGATCATCTCCAGCCTCTCTCTCTGTTTGCTGCTCCGGCCCCCCTCTCCGCTCGTCGCGGCCTTGGCCGCTCTGTTGGCGATCGCAAGCAAGTTCCTCCTGCGATGGAATGGCAAGCACGTGTGGAATCCGACCAACTTTGCGCTCACCGTCATTTTGGCGCTCGGGCTCGGCTGGGTTTCACCCGGGCAATGGGGCCGCAGCGCGTGGCTGGCGTTCGCGGTCGTCTGCGCGGGCAGCCTCGTCGTGAATCGGGCAGCACGAAGCGATGTGACGATTGCGTTCTTGCTGACCTACGCTGGGCTCTGGATCGCACGGGCCCAATGGCTGGGGGATCCGCTCGAGATTCCGCTCCATCGCCTGGAGAACGGCGCGCTGCTCATTTTTGCGTTTTTCATGATTTCCGATCCCAAGACGACCCCCGATTCCCGCGCCGGCCGGCTAATCTTCGCCGGTGTCGTCAGCCTGACGGCCTTCTATCTGCAGACGCGCTTCTATCAAACCAACGCCTTGCTCTGGGCGCTGGCCGCCGGTGTCCTGACGGTGCCGCTACTGGATCGATGGTTGCCCGGCCGGCGGTACGTCTGGGGCGTCGCGCCTTTCGCCACGCCGCCGTCGCCCGCCGGATTGTCGATGGGTGCGAGAACGATCCCCGTTTCCCATTGATCGCAGCACCAAACTGAGGAGGACATCATGACACGATTACTCTTGTTGCTCTGCCTGACCCTAAGCCTGCTGCTCGTCGATCGCCCGGCGTGGGCCTTCTGTGGATTCTACGTCGCAAAAGCTGATACCAAGCTGTTCAACAAGGCATCCTCGGTCGTGCTCGTGCGTGATGAGGACAAGACTGTGATTACAATGGCAAGCGACTTTCGCGGCGACGTGAAAGAGTTTGCGATGGTCGTACCCGTGCCCACGCTCTTGACGCGCGAGCAGATTCATGTCGGCGCGCAAGCGCTCCTCGAACATCTCGATGCCTACTCGGCGCCACGGCTCGTCGAATATTTCGACCCGAACCCCTGTCAGGCACGGCTGTATGAGTTCAAGCGACAGGAAGTGCCGGCCAGCCCGGCGAGCAAACAGGCGATGGCGGATCGCGCGGCGACGCTTGGCGTGACCGTTGAGGCGCAGTACACGATCGGTGAGTACGACATCGTCCTCCTCTCGGCGACGCAGAGCGAGGGGTTGGAGACGTGGCTTCAGGAAAACGGGTATCGGATTCCAAAGGGCGCGGCGCGGGTCATCGGCAGTTATCTCAAACAGGGCATGCGGTTCTTCGTGGCCAAGGTGAATCTCGACGAGCACGGGAAGCTCGGCTACGCCGGTCTGCGGCCGCTGCAACTCGCATTCGAGTCGCCGAAGTTCATGCTGCCGATCCGGCTCGGCACGGTGAACGCCGATGGCCCCCAGGAGTTGTTCATCTATGCGATCACCCGAAAAGGGCGGGTCGAGACCACGAACTATCGGACGATCAAATTGCCCTCGGACAAGGATCTTCCCGTCTACGTGAAGGAGAAGTTCCAAGACTTCTACCGCGATCTCTTTGCACAGCAGGTGAAGAGACAGGATTTTCGCGGCGTGTTTCTCGAATATGCGTGGGACATGAATTGGTGTGATCCGTGCGCTGCGAATCCCTTGACCCGAGAAGAACTGCGGAGACTGGGCGCGTTTTGGTTGTTCGGCGCACCATCACGGACGACCGGCGGCGCGGACGCCTTCCTCACCCGATTGCACGTTCGCTATGACGCGGAGCATTTTCCTGAAGACCTCATGTTTCAGGAGACCGGCGATCGCCAACATGTTCAAGCCCGCTATATCCTCCGCCATGCCTGGAACGGAGAGGAGAGCTGCTCGAATATCGACGAGTATCGCGCGATGGTGCGGCGTCGCCAGGAGCAGGAAGCCGCGACGCTCGCGTCGCTGACCGGATGGTCGATCACCGACATCCGCCATACGATGAAGCTCGATGGCGGCGCGCCGGGTCAGAAAAAGTGGTATGAGAGGATTTGGGAAGACTAGCAGAACAGAATGACAAGCCGAGCGGCCGATGACGACCTGCGACCGCTCGGCAACCATTTTCAGAAGGGTCGCCCGGCATCACGCATAAAAAAATCTTCTCGACCCTCTTGCTTCCTTCTTCCGATGTGGTAAGGTATCACCCTCGCTGCGCGATGCGAATCACGTAGCGGGCAAGCAGTAGGGCGATCCAAGACGAGACGTGATGATGGTTCGCAAGCCGCTTGACAGAAGAACGGTAAGAGTTATATAAACACTACTCCGCGACGATCTTCGACACTCCTCGTTAGATTCATCGCGATACCGGACGGCCCCTTGACATAGCCGAAACGGCTGTTGTACAGTGCACGGCCCCGGTGATTGTTCTTTGACAACTGAATAGAGTAAGCGAGCAATAAGCTCGAAGCTCAGAAACACAGTCAGCAAGTCAGCTAGGTGTATTGAAGTGGTGGCCCTTGGTCCAATTCTTAGAACACCTATTTCATGAGAGTTTGATCCTGGCTCAGAACGAACGCTGGCGGCGCGCCTAACACATGCAAGTCGAACGAGAAGGCGGGGCAACCCGCTTGTACAGTGGCGAACGGGTGAGTAATGCATGGGTAACCTACCCTCGAGTGGGGGATAACCAGCCGAAAGGTTGGCTAATACCGCGTACGCTTCCATTCTCACGGGAGTGGAAGGAAAGCTGCACCATGGGTGTGGCGCTCAAGGATGGGCTCATGTCCTATCAGCTTGTTGGTGAGGTAACGGCTCACCAAGGCATCGACGGGTAGCTGGTCTGAGAGGACGATCAGCCACACTGGCACTGCGACACGGGCCAGACTCCTACGGGAGGCAGCAGTGAGGAATATTGCGCAATGGGCGAAAGCCTGACGCAGCGACGCCGCGTGGGGGATGAAGGTCTTCGGATTGTAAACCCCTTTCGGGTGGGAAGACGGCGCTCGACAACGAGCGCGGACGGTACCACCAGAAGCAGCCACGGCTAACTTCGTGCCAGCAGCCGCGGTAATACGAAGGTGGCAAGCGTTGTTCGGATTTACTGGGCGTAAA
>NZ_CEFZSK010000038.1:175000-207832 GCF_979581665.1 Nitrospira sp. Vd2
GCACTGAATGAGCTAGGGGCGTTCCAACGCTACCGAACTCAATCAAACTCCGAATGCCGTCACTGGACGCACGGGAGTCAGACTACGAGTGCTAAGATCCGTGGTCGAAAGGGAAATAGCCCAGACCGCCAGCTAAGGTCCCGAATCGTACACTAAGTGGGAAAGGTTGTGAGGGCGCTCAGACAGCCAGGAGGTTGGCTTAGAAGCAGCCATCCTTTAAAGAGTGCGTAACAGCTCACTGGTCGAGCGCGCTTGCGCCGAAAATTCAACGGGGCTCAAGTGTACAACCGAAGCTGCGGACTTCGTCGCAAGGCGAAGTGGTAGGGGAGCATTCTCTTCGCAGTGAAGGCCGACCGACAAGGACGGCTGGAGCGGAGAGAAGAGATTATGCCGGCATAAGTAGCGATAAACGATGTGAGAATCATCGTCCCCGTAAGCCTAAGGTTTCCTGGCCTATGTTCGTCAGGTCAGGGTTAGTCGGTTCCTAAGCCGAGGCCGAAAGGCGTAGGCGATGGAAAACAGGTCAACATTCCTGTACCATCATGTGCGCGTTATCAGCGAAGGGGGGACGCAGAAGGGTAGGCACCGCCGGGTCCCTGGAATACCCGGTCCAAGCAGGTAGGTGGAGCTCGCAGGCAAATCCGCGGGCTCGCTAACACCGAGATGTGATGGGGAGGCCGCAAGGCCACAAACGGGCCGATCCCAGACTGCCAAGAAAAGCCTCGTAGCGAGTTCACATGGTGACCGTACCGCAAACCGACACAGGTAGGTGGGTGGAATACACCAAGGGGCGTGAGAGAACACTCCCTAAGGAACTATGCAATCTAGCCCCGTAACTTCGGAAGAAGGGGTGCCTCCACTAGGTGAGGTCGTACAGACCGAGCCGACGGAGGTTGCAATAAAGTGGCTCTAGCGACTGTTTACCAAAAACACAGGACTCTGCGAACACGCAAGTGGACGTATAGGGTCTGACGCCTGCCCGGTGCTGGAAGGTTAACCGGAGGTGTTAGCCGCAAGGCGACGCATCGAAGGGAAGCCCCAGTAAACGGCGGCCGTAACTATAGAGTGGACCACTGTAGTTCCGATAACAAATTCGGCTATATGCTGGAACACCCGGTGAATCCTCCGGTACTCGCCGCAGGGAGCGGCAGTGACAATCCGTGAGGTGCGGGCAATCAGCAGGAAAGGCTCGAGCCGGTGCTCAATGTGAATGAGATTCCGCCACACATCGGCTATTACCTCGCGGGGTTTACCGATGGCGAAGGGAGCTTCAATGTGTCGTTCCGCCCGCGGAGCGATTACAAGTCTCCTTGGAAGATCTCGCTCTGCTTTAACATTTCGCAACGGGACCCGGTGATCTTGAAATTGTTTCAGGAGCACCTGGGCTGCGGCACGATGCGGCAGAGACAAGATGGAGTGTGGTACTTCGAAGTCAACCACCTCACTCCACTTCTGAAGAACGTGATCCCATTCTTTGAGCGCTTCGGATTCCTCTCGGCGAAGAAGCAGCGCGACTTTGCCAAATTCAAACAACTCGCGGAATTGATTCGCAGCGGACGCCACCTCACCCAAGACGGCGTGAGGGAGGTCCTGGAGATTCGGCGAGCGATGAATGATGGCGGGAAGCGCCGCTACATCGACGAAGAAATTCTTAGACGGTTCGAGAATCCTCAGAGACCATATGCCGAACCCGAGAACGAATGTTCCGGGATGATATGGTCCGACCTGCATGGCGACATGCAGAGCGCGGCAGAAATGCTCGCGCCCTCATCCAACGGTGATGAGAGTAACAACAGTGAACGGTCCTAAGGTAGCGAAATTCCTTGTCGGGTAAGTTCCGACCTGCATGAATGGCGTAACGACTGGAGCGCTGTCTCAGGGAGTGACTCAGCGAATTTGTTGTTCCGGTGAAGAAGCCGGGTGCCCGCAACTAGACGGAAAGACCCTGTGCACCTTTACTACAACTTGCCATTGGATGTTGGAAGGGTCTGTGTAGGATAGGTGGGAGGCTGTGAAGCCGGGCCGCTAGGTTCGGTGGAGCCAACGTTGAAATACCACCCTGATTGTTCTGACATTCTAACTCGGTCCGGTCATCCCGGACGAAGACAGTGGCTGGTGGGTAGTTTGACTGGGGCGGTCGCCTCCCAAAAGGTAACGGAGGCGCCCAAAGGTTCCCTCAGGCTGGTCGGTAATCAGCCGTCGAGTGTAAAGGCAGAAGGGAGCTTGACTGCGAGACTGACAAGTCGAGCAGAGACGAAAGTCGGGCTTAGTGATCCGGTGGTTCTGTGTGGAAGGGCCATCGCTCAACGGATAAAAGGTACGCCGGGGATAACAGGCTGATCTCCCCCAAGAGTTCACATCGACGGGGAGGTTTGGCACCTCGATGTCGACTCATCGCATCCTGGGGCTGAAGCTGGTCCCAAGGGTTGGGCTGTTCGCCCATTAAAGCGGTACGAGAGTTGGGTTCAGAACGTCGTGAGACAGTTCGGTCCCTATCTGTTGTGGGCGGAGGAGATTTGAGAGGGGCTCTCACTAGTACGAGAGGACTGTGAGGGACGGACCTCTAGTGTGCCGGTTGTCGCGCCAGCGGCAGTGCCGGGTAGCTATGTCCGGTTGGGATAATCGCTGAAAGCATCTAAGCGAGAAGCCTGCCTCAAGATGAGATCTCCCGGGGCGCAAGCCCCCTGAAGGCCACTCGTAGACGACGAGTTTGATAGGCTGGGTGTGGAAGCGTCGTAAGGCGCGTAGCTAACCAGTACTAATCGGCCGTGCGGCTTAACTTGACATTGCTTCTGACAGACATGGTCTTCGCGAAGCGCTCGGCGCTTCGCCAGTGCTGAGTAAAAAGTGCTGAGTTTTCAGTTGTCCGGAAATAACTCAGCACTCAGCACTATTCATGAATTCCCGGTGGCCATACCGGAGGGGTCACACCCGTTCCCATCCCGAACACGGAAGTTAAGCCCTCCAAGGCCGATGATACTGCCGCCGCGAGGCGGTGGGAAAGTAGGACGCTGCCGGGATAAAACAAGGCCGGTTGATCTTCGGATCAGCCGGCCTTTTGTTTTATCCCGTCCACGTCCCTCACTGCCGGTATTGCACTTATCCGGTGCCATTTGATCGAAGGCGCCGGTACTAGCAAGCTTGGTATGGACCTCTGCCGGGATGGATCAACGGGGTAGCTGGTGTAACAACCAGCAGGCCCTTTTTGTTTGTAAATATCCCCGCAACGCTTCCTACTTTTCGAAGATTACTGGTGGGAGTGATCTCCGCCGCGAGTTGATCGAATGCAGCGGTTCAAGCAAGCTTGGTATGGACCTCTGCCGGGATAAAACAAGGCTGAGCGATTCTGCCGGAACGGAGGACCGCCGGTTAAGGTTGGCACAGTCTCCTGCCGGGAATATTCTCGTCATCGCCCTATACCCCATGAAAGAATTATCAGGCTCATCAGCGCGAGGCGGGCGAATCGCAATGAAAAGAAACGCTATGAAGAAGTCAAAGATTGACTACTCAGACATTCCCCCCTTGTCCGATCGCCAACTTTCGGCGATGCGCCGAGTTGGGCGGCCACCGCTGGGAGATGAAACCCGGAAGCTCATTGCGATTCGGGTCGACCCTCAAGTCTTGCAATGGCTGAAGAACATGGCAGCGGAACGCCATGTGCCGTATCAATCACTGATCAACGACATCTTAGCGCGAGAGATGAAGAAGGCCGGCTAGAGGTGAGGCTTGGTATGTATTGGGATGTTGTTGATGTAAAACCAGGCCAGGCAACAGCACCGTGGTCAACATACACTTTTCTGAAGAAGGCCGGGTCCTTCAGCGCGACAAATACTCCAGTGAGATCCTCGGTCGTGAAACGAACTTCGCCCGTCAACCCATCTGCGAATCGCACAAAGAGGCCGAGACTTTCCACTGTCCCGGCAACAGAGTAAATTCTTAACTTTCACAGATTCGTTGATGGGATGACTGTGAAGTCCGCTTTGCTCCTGATCATCTCACCGGAGTATCATTCGATGAAGTGTGACGATATTACCCCAATAGCGGGATTTCGTATAGCCGGGGAGGACGGATGATGTGTTTTCGAATCCAGGACAAAATCTGGCTCGCGTCGGTTCTGATTCTTGTCGCTTCAGTTCATGGGTGCTCGGCGTGGAGTGGCGGCACTCCCTCCGAAATGCAGGCATCGGAGGGGACGACCAAGACGAGCACACCCGCAGGCGTAGACGACAAAGGAGGATTGATTCTTCAGAAAGAATAGTGGGTGTAACGTGCGCGTGGACAGGAGTGTGGAACGGGTTCTACCCGGTTTCCACAGATACTTGCCAACCTCCGCCTCCTTCAAACGTTTCCTACGTTCTCTAAGCCTACTGGTGGCAAAGTGCCTATCCGCCCGTATGTGATCGGTAAATCTTCTGATATCTTATTTAGGCGTAGTCATGGGGCGTATTCGTAGGGCGCCTCTCCGTTCTACGCGAAAATTGCAACGGGCAGAACCTGCATAACAGGTGGTTCGATTTCCCACTGTATACGTTTGAATGGAAAGTTCTGCTGACTGGATAGGTCTGATAATGTCTGAAAACTCTGCTCTAAGAGATTACGGGGGAACTTACCCAACGTTGTCTTTCTAAGTAAGTCTACCCCGGCCGGCCCCTCTCGAACCACACGAATCACCTTGCCGACGACCCGAAATGTACCGTCAACGAGGTCGGACATTCCAGGATCGTTTAAATACTGGGTCTCCAGTGTAAGAACTGCCCGACATGAGCATTTCAATAGACCTGTAGTGAGATCAGTGCTGTTTCCGCTCTTCAAGCTTTCTACAAGTGACTTAAATTGCGAACGGATCTTTCCTAGATCATGAAGTTGAGGCTGCCTCTGAACCCGCCTCCCTGTTTGTGGTTGTTGAAAAGCTGATGCGAGTTCCATCATTTGCGCCAAGGATTCCAGTGCATCAAGGACGGGATTCTTCTTTAGCTCCGCGCAGAACTGTATGAAATGGCCTGGCTCTGGGGTGAGATTGGTGCTGTCCGCTAGTAAGATTTTGCGGTCCGCCATTAGTCTAATGACAGTAAATAGCAGAGATGCCGGCGTATGAACTCTCTCCTCGCTCAGAGTTCTTCCTGTTTCATTTTCTGTCGTCTCATTAACTTTTCCAGATAAGTCAATCCGCAAGAGGGAGGAGAATGCTTTATTTAACCCGAAAGTTCCGCTTACCTCGTCCGTGCCTATCGACGAAGCTTTCTGGACCTCTGAAAGTTTTGTTACGGTTGAAATCCCTCCCTGCATCATGGCCACTAAATCAAAGACAGCTCTCTGATTGAGATATACGGGAATGATAGGACTACCAAATTCGTTGTGCCCAGGGGAAATGTCTTTCATCGTAACCGACTCTAAGAGTGGGTATAACTATAAAATTGACATAGGGCGAATGCAATATCTAATGGGAGCAGTTCGACAGAAGCCGTTAGCTAAGTAGGAGAGAGTGGAGCGCTGGGATCGGTGATGGATCGCGGTGCTCAAAGCCAATTTGGAGTGAAAAGCTGATTCGTTGGTATCTGAGGGGGTGCCGGAGGGCTACGGGAGCAATGTTATGCATCATTCGTCGATCCATTCCTTGCTCTAGCGAACTCATCCCAGATACCAAAGATCAGCAGAGTGTGGATAAGTCGTATGACCTGCCCGCGATTTATCCGACCAAGCCCGAGCAAACCGTGCGCCAGATCATTACGCAAATTGAGTCCCCTGGGATCAGCGTAGATGGCCAGAAAATGTAAAGTGAGGTCCTCCCCCAAGATTGCAGCAATCTCTTTGGAATAGAGAATGTCACCCATTCCAATCGCAACACTGACACCGGGCACCGTAGGATGCGGCTTCGTAATTGGTTTCCCTAGCGAAGCCACGATCCCGCGCAGACCTAGTTCTACCTGCGGTACAAGAACATGGACTGCCTTTACCAAATCCTCTTCATACCAGGCCGTGACGCCTTCAAGTAGGAGGCTGAGGTTTTCGAACAAGCCTGTGCGCGCAGCCCACCCGACAAAATGATGTGGCGTTAGAACATGTATTACTTTCGCTCGCTCGAGAGCAGCGTCCAACCAAATGTCCCCAAGGACGATGGTCTGAGACGCATGCTGAATAAGGCGTCCCGAAAGATCATCTTCAACGGAGCCGACCTTCGCTGAAACATGTTGGTCTGCCATGATGGAGTGCGTTAACCTTGCTATGAGAGGCGCTTCTTCGGACAGCCTTCCGAGTTGCTGTTCCAGGGCTGACTTTCGATGCAGAAATTCCGACGCGATTCGGACCAATGTGCTTCCCGCATCTGAAACCACGATCTCTGAGAGAAACTGCTCCATGTCCTCTCGTGTAATCGTTCTTTCGATGATGATGGGCTTCATCAACTCGTGTGACTGCGCGATCTTTTGTTCCATCACAACCCGAACGCGGCGTGCCTCGTCCTTAAGCCCAGCGCTGTGAAACGCAGTGGAGGCGGTCTGCAGAACCGACGCGGCAAGCATGGCATCTCCGAGAGTTGCAAAGTACTCAAAGGAGCGGCCAATAATCTCATGTAACCGGCGGACATCGTTGTGGCGCCCAACTCGGCTGTAATATCTGATTAGTCGTTTCGCGGCGCTTTCCGTGAAATGCGGATCGAACTCCTTGGGATTGCTGGTAACAGAACACCTGGCGACGACACCTTCCAAGTCAGAAACGAGTTTTTCTCTCTCTTCATCTCTCAGGCCGGTGCGTTTGTCTTCAATTAGCCGATCGAAGGCGATCCACCACATTCCGTTTCCTTCCACGAGCGCCTGTCGATGCACGTCGAGGAGTGTGCTCCGAGCGTGGTCAATGCGTGGCGCATCACCAATCATTATGGTAAGATCCAACGCACGAACTGCGGCGTCGAATTTGCCATGTATATCGGTACGTAAGTTGTCGTGAATCGATGTCAAATATGCATCAATCGCGAGCCGCGCCATATCGATGTCGGGACTTGTTTTTGCTACGATCCGAGTCAAGTCCCATACCAAATCCGCGTAACGCGCTTTCAGGACGGGATGAGCGACAGTCTTTGCTCGTGCTGCCCAATGGTCGATGATTTCCGGAACCGCATCCCTAATATCGGGCGAATACCAGGTAGTTCCATCGCTGTATGTCCCAGAACCGATTGGTCCAAAGTATGTTCCCCATGGGCCAGATCGCTGGCGACTGGGCATCTATAAAGCAAACGCTAGGACTTCGGACCAGGCCCCCAAGTTTTCCTGCTCTCCGGGATTGGAGAGCGCGGTCCGCGCCGAAGCGAGTGCCTGGTGAACCATAAGTTCATCGCACGCAGCACCGCCGCGATCGATTTTGACAAGTTCTTCCTCAATCGTAGGCGGGATTTAAGCCCCATCTGATTCGCTCCCTTTGAAATTGCACAGTGTGCAATCTCAACCTGACCCTCAATTCGTTCCTGCTCTGGAAAGAAGTAATGCAACCATATTTCAAAATCAACGCCGCGAATGGACTAACTCAAAAGCAAGGGAAATTCCAATCATTCGGGTCGACGAAAACTAAGGGGTCGGGAGTCTTTGTTTCGACCTGCTTGCTGCTGGCTTGCGGTGCTGACCTCAGGGACCGGCTTCGCTGAGCCTAACCGATATGGATCGTGGGAGATCGAAGGTTGGCCGGCTATTCTATTCCTTAATTTCGACAAGGAAGTCGGCCAGCGAAATGATGGCGCTGTCCGCATGGCGTTTGAGCGACAAGAGGTGTCGATTCCCGGACACCATCCATTCCGTCTGGGTAGCCATCGCACATTCAAGAATGCGATTGTCCGGCTCGTCTTTAAGGAGGTGAACTGTAGGACGGGGGCGCAGGACGGTTGCTGTCTGACTGATTTCTTGTATGGCTTGCCGGACCCTGTCTTGGTCCCAATCGAACTTCATTTGGAGGACTTTGGCGGTTTCGGTCAGGATGGCAACCGAAGTGAATAGTTCGAATCGCCCTTGAATTGCTTTGAGATAGGCTTCTTCGGCATTGCCCCCTGGAATAGCAAACGCTGAGATATAGATGTTCGTGTCAAAGACGACGACGCGCACGGTCAACGGCCCTGGAACACCAGTTTCTCCACGTCGGCTTCGGTCAGCACTCCTTTCTTTCGGGCCTTCTTCGCGCCGTAGCGCTGTAACTCATGGAACTGTTCTTCCCGCCGTCGCCGCTCATAAACCGTGAGCATTTCTCTGAAGAGCTGGCTCTTGTTCTTAGCCTCCGCTTTAGCCAGCCGCTCGAAATTCCGAGCGAGATCGGATGGAAGCGAGACTGTCACCGGAACACGTGAGCGTTTCATAACGCGCCTCCTGTATGACAAAATCATACAGCGGAGACAGGATGAGGTCAAACGGTGGCCAGGGACGGCGATGTGTAAATAATTCGGCTCATGCTCATCCCTTGTTCCGCAACCGAGCTGCAATTCTCGATTCCGCCGAAGCCCAGCCGGCGTCGAACGGGCAGCCGGGGCGCTCGATGTCAATGATCAGCGGTGCGTGATCTGACGGTACAGGTTTTCCTTTCCGCGCTTCGCGATCGATCTCGGCCCAGACCACGCGCTCTTTTAACGGCGCCGTCACGAGCAGGTGATCGACGCGCATGCCGAAGTTTCTATGAAAATTGCCGGCGCGGTAGTCCCACCAGGTATACCGCCCCGGGTCCGGGTGATGCAGTCGGTACGCATCGACGACTCCTGCGCTCAACTGCCGCCTGAATGCCTCCCGCTCACGATCGGCCGAAAAAAAGGTCGGCAGTCTTTTTAAGACTTCACCTGTTCGGCAACGATGACGTGAGAGCGTTGAAGCCCTACCGCTCGGCGGATCCAGAGGTCCGGGTTTACGAACGCCGAGAGAACGCTCTCTTCGAGAATAGGACCTAACACCCGGTTGTAGCCAGGGGGGGATTGGCCTAGTATGGCAGTGCCAACCGGCTTCGTCACCGGGGAGGTCCCTATGATCGCTGTCATGGTGCGGTTCCAGTACGAGAATGAATTCAACGAGGCGCGTCTACAGCAAATCGCCGACGGTGCTCGCAGCAAGTTTCAAGGCATGCCAGGTCTACGATCTAAGGCGTTTACCGTTGATGCAGCGAGGCGCCAAGCTCTCAACTTTTACGTTTGGGAGTCAGAAGACGCTGCACGGAAGTTTTACTCGGCGCAAATGATTGAGGGGGTCGCCAAAATCTACGGCGTCCGGCCGAGCATTGAATATGTGAAGCTTGCCGCTCTCGTCGAAAATCCGCCGTCAGAAGGACGGAACGATTAAAGCAGGGTTGTCGCCATCCTGTCCCGCGCGATGGCTCTTCTGAAAAGACTCTGATCTCTAGGTCCCTGATAGTCTCTGTGGCTCATCGGGGCTTCTGTAGGCGCGCAGCTATTCGCGCCTCGGCGGACGCCCAACCGGCCTCGAACGGGCAGCCGGGGCGGTCGATGTCGATGAACAGCGAGGTGATTTGCAAGAATGGGCTCAGGCTCCGAGACAAGCAGCACATGATGAGGGGCCATGAAGGGATGTTCCTGGGAAAGGTCGCGGCTTGCCACCATGGAGAAGAACCTTATGCCAACGGGAAAGAAGGTGGATTTCACCGCCGCCACAGCGCGCGCCCGCCATATCCGCGAACTCTATAAGCGGTTAGAGGAACGGCTGCATGGCAGTGCCTGGACACCGCAGGAAGTGATGCTCGGCTACTCTACGATATTGGTGCGCTCGGCCGGTTGGTCATGGCAGCGGAAGATCGATGGCTGCACCAGGGTGATCTGCCCCGGGAATTGGAAGACAAGATTTCGGAGTGCCTGTGGTGGGTGTTGGTCCTTGCAGATCGCCTGGGCGTTGACATCACAAAAGCTTTTACCACGAAGATGAATGACCTGGATGTCGAGCTTGCAAACAGTGTGGCCAAAAGCAATAAAGGGCGTCACCGGAAAAAGAAAAAGACGCCGGGCTAACTTCTTTATGCGACCGTGGTACTGTAACGCGTCATCAACACCTGCCGCCCAGATTTAAGATACCTTGTAGTTTGGACACATGGCGCTCAAACGGATGGACAACGTAGGTATCGTCGTCGAGGACCTTGGAGCGACGATTGATTTCTTTCGCGAGCTCGGCCTTAAGCTGGAAGGGCGGGCCACGATCGAAGGAGAATGGGCCGGACGTGTCACTGGACTGGGCGATCAGCGCGTCGAGATTGCCATGATGCGCACGCCGGACGGCCACAGCAGGCTCGAACTCTCCCGCTTTCTCATGCCGCCTGCCATCGCGGATCACCGCAACGCCCCGGTGAACTCTCTAGGCTACCTCCGCGTCATGTTCACTGTGGACGACATAGATGAAACGCTTGAGAGGCTCCGTAAACGCGGCGCGAAGCTCTTAGGGGAAGTCGTCCAGTATGAAGACGCGTACCGGCTCTGCTACATCCGCGGGCCTGAAGGGCTTCTCATCGGACTCGCTCAAGAACTCAGGTGAGGAAGATCGGAGCGTAGGAAATGCGTGAACCCTAGGCCACAGAAGGTTAAATGACTGACTTAGGATCAAAGCTAGTTAGTCTCGCCGTATGTCCCTAGCAGCGTCGCGCCCATCGTCCTTGGCATCTCGCTTTTCCTGCCGACATTCCCGAAGCGGAAGGATGGGGTCAGGTTGAGGTGGCCCCGAAATAACAGACAGGTGGATTAAGGGTCACTACCCTGCTGTTCGAACTCTTCCAAACTCCGATAGCCTAACGCTTAATGCAAGCGCTTCCGATTATATAAGCCCTCGATGTATTCGAAGATTGCCTGTCTCGCTTCTGTTCGATCCGCGAACTGACGATGCCTGACCAGTTCGTTCTTCAGCGTACTAAAAAGCTCTCGACCGCCGCATTGTCGTAGCAGTTGCGTTTCCGACTCAAGCTCAAGACCCGCGCCACGGTTTGCGAACAGCCACATCAAGGGGCCAGGTCTTGCAACAGCACATTGAGGATTCCCTGTCATGCGCGCGACGGCGCCTCTGAAACGACTCTGATAGTCCTTGGGCTCATCTCGGCTTCTGCAGGCGCGCTGCAATGCGCGATTCCGCCGAAGCCCAGCCGGCATCGACGGGCAGCCGGGTCGGTCGAGGTCGATGACCAGCGGTGCGTGATCCGAAGGGACGGGTTTTCCCTTCCTCGCCTCGCGATCAATCGCTGCCCAGATCACACGTTATTGTGAGAGCGCCCCACGGGTGGTGCGAAAACTAAGGGGCGGGGGTCTTTGTTTCGACCGGCTTGCTGCTTGCTTGCGGTGCTGACCTCAGGGACCGGCTTCGCTGAGCCTAACCGATATGGACCGTGGCAGCATGAAGGTTGGCAACCGAAGTGAGTAGTTCGAATCGGCGGTGAATTGCTTTGAGGTAGCCTTCTTCGGCATTACCCCTGGAATAGCAAACGCTGAGATATAGATGTTCGTGTCAAAGACGACGCGCGCGTTCAACGGTCTTGGAACACCAGTTTCTCCACGTCGGCTTCGGTCAGCACTCCTTTCTTTCGGGCCTTCTTCGCGCCGTAGCGCTGTAACTCATGGAACTGTTCTTCCCGCCGTCGCCGCTCGTAGACTATGAACATCTCCCGAAAAAGTTGGCTTTTGTTCTTCGCCTCCGCTTTGGCAAGCCGCTCAAAATTCTCGGCGCGGTGGGGCGGTAGTGAAACTGTAACCGGTACACGCGCGCGTTTCATCAGAGCCTCCTGTATGACAAATTCATACAAGCTTCATGCGGGTGAGGTTAAACGCCACCAACACATCCGGTCCTGTGCGGGAAGCGGGATTTCTCTTAGATCGTCAGCGTCATTCAGAAGTTTGCGTCGAAACCAAGGGTTCAGGAATGATGTTATAAGCCGCGCGCTGCTTGCCTGCGGAACCCGCCTCGCTTTTGACCTTCTGCACGACATCGTGTAGTATCTACGCGGTATCTACGGCTGGCTATGGAGGATGCGATGAAAACCACTGCTCGCAAGTGGGGAAACAGCTTGGCAATACGAGTGCCGAAGCGCGTGGCCGAGGAAGCGGGACTTCGAGAGAAAGATGCCGTCGACATTGAGGTTCGCGACGGCGCACTAGTTGTTCGTCCCCACCTGCGGCGCGTCTATCGACTGGAAGACTTAGTCAGACGTATCACGCCCAGCAATATCCACCGCGAGGTCAACTTTGGCGGACCGGTTGGCCGCGAGGAGCTCTAATGAGCCGCAGGCCATATGTGCCTGACCGAGGCGACATTGTCTGGTTGCAATTCAATCCACAGGCGGGACACGAGCAGGCCGGGCGCCGACCGGCGCTTGTGCTGTCTCCGTCAAGCTATAATCGCCTGAGCGGATTGATGCTGTGCTGTCCGATGACGAGTCAGAAGAAGGGTTATCCATTTGAAGTCATCGTCGATGACGCATCAGAGCGCGCGAGTGTTGTCCTTGCGGACCAGGTAAAAAGTCTCGATTGGAGAGTTCGAAAGGCCGTCAAGAAAGGTGTCGCGCCGGCCGACGCCATTGCCGAAACCCTGAGCAAGCTCCAAGCCCTCCTCTAACATCACCTCGATCAATTGGGCCGTTCTTGTCCAACACACGACACGCCTCCGTTCGATTGCGCGGATTGTAGGAGGACTGCAAGCATCCGCCAGGCCGCTGAAGATCCACGTATCGGACTCGCGCCCACGATCTTGATCGAAAGTATCCGGGGCCAGGTTGCTGGCCCCGAAATAACAGACAGGTGGATTAAGGGTCACTACCCTCGCGTTCGAACTCCTCGAGCCATGAACTGCTTTCCTTGTGCGCCGCGCATAGAATCGACGGCAGAGTAGGAAACCATACGATGTCTACGCAAAAGCATCCGCTGATCACTGCCTCGCCAGACGTGTTAGGAGGTACTCCGGTGTTCGCCGGCACACGGGTCCACGTCCAAACACTCATTGACTATTTGGAAGGCGGAGAAACGATTGATGACTTTTTAGAAGGCTTTCCGACGGTGAGCCGAGAGCAAGTGATCGCCTTCCTTGAAGAAGCAAAAGCGCGCATGCTGACAGCCGCCTCGTGAGAGTACTGCTGGACGAGTGCATCGACCGCGGTTTGCCAAAGAGATCACCGGACATGAGGTTTCTACCGTTCCACAGAAAGGATGGGCAGGCATCAAGAATGGGGAGCTGCTGTTTTTGGCACAGGAAGAATTTGGTGTGTTCGTGACGGTCGACCGAAATCTCACCTTCCAACAAAATCTCCAACAGCTCCGGATTGCCGTTATCGTTCTTCAGAGTGGGAGCAATCGTCTCGCTGACCTTCCGCTCATACCAAAATTACAAGCTCTCTTGCCTGTTGCAGCCAAAGGGGAGATTCAGTGGGTGAGAGCTGAATCATGATCGCCATCCTGTCCCGCCCTCCACAGCTGCTCTGAAAGGACTCCGATCTCTCTTTATCCGTGATAATCCCTGGGGACTCATCTTGGTTTCTGCAGGCGCGCTGCAATTCGCGATTCCGCCGAAGCCCAGCCGGCATCGAACGGGCAGCTGGGGCGGTCGAGGTCGATGACCAGCGGTGCATGATCTGATGGTACGGGTTTTCCCTTCCGTGCTTCGCGATCGATCTCGGCCCAGACCACGCGGTCTTGTAACGGCGCCGTCACGAGCAGGTGATCGATCCTCATGCCGAAGTTCTTATGAAAGTTGCCGGCGCGGTAGTCCCACCAGGTATATCGCCCCGACTCCGGGTGACGCAGGCGGTACGCGTCGACGAATCCCGCGCGCAACAGCCGCGCGAATGCCTGCCGCTCGCGATCGGACACGTGCGTCCCGCCATGACAGGCGGCGGGGTCCCACACATCGATATCTGCGGGCGCCACATTGAAATCCCCGCCGATGACGGCGGCCGTCTCCGGAGTGACGGTCTCGTTGATCCAGCGAGCCAATCTGTCGAACCACACGAGCTTCGCTTCATAAAACGGCGAGCCCACGAGCCGGCCGTTCGGCGCATACACGCAGATGATCCGCACGCCACCGCATTCGGCACTGATCATTCTCGCCTCAGCCAGCGGTTCATCATCGCCGATGTCGGACGTTTGCGCCGGCCGTAAAGGCTCGCCAAAATTCGTGACCACGCCGCCGATGCTGCACCGGCTCGCGATCGCCACGCCGTTCCATCGACCCTCGCCATGGTGCACCAGCTCGTATCCGGCCTGCTTGAACGTGTCGATGGGCGCGTCCGCATCCGCGAGCTTCGTCTCCTGCATCAGCAGCACGTCCGGCTTCGCCCGATCCAGCCACCACAGGATCTTTCCCAGGCGAGCCTTCAGCGAGTTCACATTCCAGGCCGCGATTCTCATGACAATAAATTATCCGCTCTCGGCCGTCTCTGGCTAGTTGTTGATGCTGCGTTCATTGGTATTCCGAGCGTCCGTTGCGAAAGCTCCGGCAATTCGATCGGTCAGAAGCAGCGTCCTGTGCCGGAGCAGGCTCCACGTTTTTCATCTCTAACCATTTGGCTGTAGAACTCAGAGAAGGGAACAGGCTAGTGTATCTAGCCTTTGCGCCAATTGTATTCTCTCTAATAGCCCTTTTTCGAGGCGGCGGACATGGAAGCGGACTACTGGCACCAACGTTGGGCATCGAACCAGATCGGCTTTCATGAAAGTCAGGTCAATGCCTACCTGGCGCGTCACTATGCCGGTCTCCGTGTGGCGCGGGGCGAGATCGTGTTTGTGCCGCTGTGCGGCAAGAGCGTGGATCTGGCCTGGCTGGCCGACCAGGGTGCGCGTGTCGTGGGCGTCGAATGGAGTCCGATCGCGGTGGAGAGTTTTTTCGCCGAGCAGGGATTGACCCCCCGGTCCAAGAAAGAAGGCGCATTCACGGTCTGGGAGAGCGGACCGATCCGAGTGCTGTGTGGTGACTACTTCGCGCTCGCACCCGCCCACCTCGCCGGCGCTCACGCCGTGTACGACCGCGCGGCTCTCATCGCCCTGCCGCCCGAGCGGCGCGCCGACTACGTGGCGCACCTCGATCGGCTGTTGCCCGGTCCACGGCGCACGCTGCTGGTCACGCTGGAATATCCCCAGGAGCAGATGCAGGGACCGCCGTTCTCGGTGTCGGAGCGTGAGGTGCGCTCGCTGTTCGCCGATGCCCACATCGAGCGGCTCGACGCGCAGGACGTGCTCGCCGACAATCCCCGTTTCCGTGACAAGGGCCTCACTCGTCTGCTGGAATGCGCGTACCTCATCGAGCAGGCTTGGGCGTAGGAATGTTGGCGCGCCTTGCACGTGAGGGACAACGAGCAGTCTCACCACCACCAAATCAGCAGGAACACCCCAACGATCCAGTCGTACACGACACAGAAGGGGATGTACCAGTGCGGCGTGTCGGCGTACGGGCCGTGGCGGTGATGAAAGAGATCCCAGAAGCCATGGGCCACATATCCTCCGGCGATCAAGAGCGGATTGAGCTGCAGTCCTGCGAGTCCGACGACTCCGAATGCCAAGGCGCCGACCAGCTCGATGATGTTCGCGCTCGGCCGGCCGTCCCTTCCGGCGAACCCGACATACGCCCCGCCAATCAGAGCGAGCAGGAGCGCACCCCATTGCTGAGCCAGCGGTTCAGAGAGCACAATAAACACCGGGACCGTCGCCACGCCCAACAAGAGGCCGGCCCGGTATGGATGCGCGGCCGGGAAATTGGGTTCAGGCTCAACGGTGGCCGTTTCAACACTCATGGACGCACTCTCCTTTTCGTTTCCAAAGAAAAAAATCGACAGCGAACTACCGTTAGCTTAACAACCAGAGCAAGAAAAGGGTCGAGCCCTTTGGATAGCCATTCGCCGAAGGCCGAGGTGTTCTCCCAAGTCGTATGAAGAGGCACAGATGAATTGGGCAGGTCGACATGGTGTTGTGGTGACGGCTAGCGTGTGTGTGCTGGGGCTGGTCCATGACGAGGGGCTCCCCGACATATCGACCATGCGTGGCGAGTCGATGCAGGAGTACGCCGTCCCTGCCGGCTCGCACCCGCACGACGTCGCGCCGGCGCCGGATGGGAGCGTCTGGTATGTGGGCCAGGCGTCCGGTGAGTTGGGCCGGTTGGACCCGGCGAGCGGTCACGTCCATCGCATCAAGCTTGGGATCGGATCCCGGCCGCATGGCGTCATCGTCGGGCCAGACGGTGCGCCCTGGATCACGGATGGTGGCCTCAATGCCATCGTCCGGGTAGATCCCAAAACCGACACCGTCAAGGTCTTCCCTCTCCCCCCGGATCGGAAAGGGGCGAACCTCAACACGGCGACATTCGATCCGGCTGGACGGCTGTGGTTCACCGGGCAGAGCGGCGTGTACGGGCGCCTCAATCCACACGATGAGAAACTGGAGGTGCTCGATGCCCCGAAGGGGGGCGGTCCGTACGGCATCACGACGGCACCTGACGGGACGGTCTATTTCGTCTCGCTCGCAGGAAGCTATCTCGGGCGGATCGATGGGGAAACCGGCCAGGTCACCGTGATCGAACCACCGACTCCGAAGGCCGGCACTCGGCGAGTCTGGGCGGACTCGAAAGGCAATCTTTGGGTCAGCGAATGGAACGTCGGAAACGTCGCGCGATATTCTCCCACCGAAGGGACTTGGCGGGAATGGCATCTGCCCGGCAGCAAGCCAGGCGCGTATGCCGTCTACGTCGATGAGACCGACAAGGTCTGGCTGACGGACTTCGGGAGCAATGCGTTGGTACGGTTCGATCCAGCACTCGAGCGTTTCGAAAGCTTTCCCATCCCCACGCCGAACGCGCAAGTGCGACAATTACTCGGGCGGCCTCTCGAGGTCTGGGGCGCCGAATCCGGGGCGGATAAACTGGTCGTGATCAGAAGGGTTCAAAAACCGTAACGGCCTTTAGACACTACGGTCCCGTGCGCGAAGCAAGTAGTTCCTCCTGTCGCTCACGACCTGGCTCCGTTTCTGATCGTGAATCGCTGGCCGCAGTTAGTGCAGTTAGTGTCGTGTCCCAGAGGTTCCTAGGAAACTGGAAGGCGCCCCCCTCACCTTTATCCTCTCCCTGAATGGGGAGCGGATAAAGGTGAGGAGCGCTGTTAAAATTGTGAAACCTATTTCCGGGACATCACACTAGAACCTATCTCAAAATCGCGTGCGCCGTGAAAGAGCAGCCCGGAACGGGGGGAGCGGCTCCGCTTAGAAGACAGAGCGGCGTGGGACGCTCGGCGACGGCTTGGCGCCTGAACTCGGTGCGTCCGAGCTGCGCTGAACGCGCCTTCGGACAGCAGGCGCCACCGGGACGCCATCGCCTCGCTGAGCGGGTCGCCACGCCGCTCTGATGGCGCTCCGCCACTCCCCCCGTCCCGGCTGCAAGAAAGGTGATTTTGAGATAGGTTCTAGCATGGGCCGACGAGCGCCTCGAACAGTTTAGTAAAGCTTGAACGGTCTTGACGAAGATGGTCGGGGTCCTGCCGATTGCACATCCACTCACCCCCGCTATAGGCTTAGCCCTCCCGGGTTATCCATTGACGCAAGCTTGGCCTGGGCGCATCTAGAACCTCTCTCAAAATCACCTCTCTCGCAGCTGGAGAGAGCAGGGGCCTGAGCGGCATCAGAGCGGGGTGGCGAACCGCTCAGCGGAAGCGCGGCGAGGGAAACCGCTTCCTGTTTGACGTGCGTTCAGCGACGCTCGGACGCAGCGGAGTTGAAGCGGTGCGGCGCGCGAAGCCGTTCGAGCGGTCTACCCCGCTCTGTCTTTGAGCGGAGCCGCTGCTCTCGCTCCGGCTGCTCTCTTATAACAGAAATGATTTTGAGATAGGTTCTAGCATGATCTCAGAGCTCAGGGTAAATTGCCGATACGAGAATCAAAACCTTTGAGAACACGTTAGGAGTATCAGTCTGGAGAGAAGGATGAGGGCAAGATTCGCCGTCGTACGAAGTCTTGTGGTCGCCGTCGCTCTGTTCATCATTTCCGATGGCACTCCGTCTTCCGGCTACGATGGGTCTCGACTACCAACGGAGCGCAGCACCAGCGTCAGGATGTCGATCGCTCTCGAAGGCCGAGACCGGCGCTATCTTCTGCATCTACCTTCCGGGGCGGCACCAAAGACGGCTTGGCCTTTGATCCTTGTCTTCCACGGCGGCTCGCAGACTCCTGAGCAAATGGAGGAGATCAGTGGGTTCAGTGCGCTCAGCGATGCGGAGGGTTTTGTGGTCGCATACCCTGAGGGAATTGACCGTCACTGGAGCGATGGCCGAGGCACGACGCCGCCGGAGCGGATGGGCATCGACGATGTGGCATTCGTGCGCCGTGTTGTAGTGGCAATTCAGCACCAAACACCGATTGACCCTCATCGCATCTATGCTGCCGGTCCATCGAATGGCGGCATCTTTGCGCAACGTCTAGGGTGTGAGATGGCCGATACGTTTGCGGCGATCGGTTCCGTGATTGCCGCCATGGCGAGCAACGTGAAGCCCCACTGTCACCCGACGGCGGCCGTCTCCGTTGTCGGTATTCAGAGTGTCACCGACCCGTTGATTCCATTCGACGGCGGCGAAGAAGGCGGGACACGGCATGCGGGACGGGGAGGTCGGGTAGAGGGCGGCCGAGCCACGCAAGAGTTATGGGCACACCTCAACCACTGTACGGGAGGGCGACAGTGGCCGCCTTGCCGACCAAGGTGTCCGATGGGACGTCCGTATCGGTACGGACCTACGGTGGATGCGACAGGGGGGTGGAGGTAAAGTGGTATGAAATCGATGGCGGCGGTCATCGCTGGCCTCCCCGTCGGCTCAGCACCTTCGCCGAACGATTGGCACAGCGTGCGTTCGGTATCTCCTCACAGAACATTGATGCGACGACGGTGCTCTGGGAATTCTTTAAGACTCACACCAAGGAGTAATTGTGTGGCGTTACAGGCCGTGTACATAAGGGGTCGGCTATTTCTTCTCTTTCGACTGACGCTCGGATTTTTGTTTCTCTGAGTTTCCGCCGGTGATCTTCTTGACGGTGTCTTCGATGGCGGGGCCGATCTTCGGGATCTCTTTTTCAATATTGTGTGCCGCACTCTTCAGTCCGCGTCCGATGTCCTCCATCGTCATGCCTTTGGTGTCCTCCTTTTTTTGGGTGTCGGCAGAGTTCGACGCCGCGGTGGCCATCTGGGTCAGTCCTACCATAAGGATTCCTGCGATGATCGCGATCGTACGCATAGTCGTCTCCATTGCTTTTAGAGCGTAGCCTGCGGAGCTTTTAGAAGTATCGCTCTTTTTGAGCTGACAAAGAAGCACCAGATTCACCCCAGCGTGACGAAGAACGGACGGGCCGCTGCAGGTCCTTCTGAACTATGATGGTGTGAACGATGTAACATAGCGTATGCCTCGATCGAATGGTTCCCATCAATCGTCGCACACGATACACCGGTTGCTATGCTCCGCGATCAACACAAAGCGGCTCATCGAGTTTGACTATAAGAACCGCCGGCGCAGCGCGGAGCCGCACGATTATGGACTGATCCAAGGTGTGAAAACATTGCTGACGTATCAGATCGAGGGGGAGAGCCGGAGCGGTGGACTTCCGGATTGGCGGTGGGCGGAGGTGGACGACATCAGCCGTGTGCGAGTGTTACAGAAGAAATTTCCGGGGGCGCGAGCGGTGCCTTCCGGGAAGCATGTTGTTTGGGATTGCCGTTTTGCCAGTGTCTCGGTTCCAGGAAAAGACCCATGTTAAGCGGTGCATTGATTGCTCGGGCCGAAGGGAGGCCTCGGCGACGAGGGGAACGGAACAGACAGCGGTTACTTGCCTCATGGGGAATATTTGGCTCGAACCAAAGCGGCGATCAGAAGGCAGCGAGGGGCAAACCCGGTGGCGTTCCAAAAGCCTGTTGAGCTGGAGTTGGCTTGCCTCCATCGTAATTAAAGGCATGATCTAAATTGATTTGAAGAGGAACCTATGCCCGAACTGCCAGACTTGGCGGTGTTTTCAGAAAATCTCATGGCCCGTCTCGAAGGAAAGACGGTTCGCTCCGTCGAGTGCGGGAGAGCCGTACGACTGAACACGAGTCCCGAACAGTTGCGGAATGCACTCTCCAACGCTTCAATTGTGTCGGTCCGACGGGCCGGAAAAGAAATGGCATTTGCATTTTCCAATCAGGCGACGCTACTCGTGCATTTGATGTTAAATGGTGAATTTGCCATTACGTCCGATCCAGAGGCAGTGAGATTTCGGATGTTGACACTCGGGCTTGGGAATGAATCTCTCGTGGTCAGCGATCCTAAAGGGGGAGTCACCCTGAAGCTCAACCCTTCCCGGAGCCAGGTTCCTGATGCGCTCGAAGTCGAAGGCACGTACCTGCGAAGGAAAATATCGGAACGACCACGGACGGGGGTAAAAGCGTTTTTACTCGACCAATCAATTCTGCGCGGCATCGGGAACGCCTATGTCGACGAAATCCTGTGGCACGCGAGGATTGCTCCAAAATCCATTGTCGGCAGGATCCCAGGTCCCGTCCTCGATGACTTAGTGACGTCAATAAAGGGTGTGTTAACCGACGCCATCGCAAATATCAAAAAAGAGAAGCCGGACACCATTAACGAAGAAGTCCGAGGGTTTTTGTGTGTCCATAACCCTAAGCGCACAACAAGCCCAACAGGCTATCGGATCAAGACGGAGAAAATGGCCTCGAGGATCACGTACTTCACCGACGAACAGGTCCTCTATGTCTAACCGACTGGTACAGGTACTAAAGACGAATTGCCTCGCATGGTAGATGGCTGAAATGGTCCCCGACTTGCTTCATACGCGACTCTGTTCCGCTATTCAGAATAGGCTGCTCGTAGAATTCGAGTACCACGGTTTACCACGCTTGCTGAGCCGCACGACTATGGTGTCGTTGAGGAGAATAAGGTTCCAAAGCTTCTCGCGTATCAGATCGAGGGCAAATGTCGAAGCGGCACTCTTCCCGATTGGCGATTCTTTGAAGTTCCTGATATTCGGCAGATACGAGTACTGAGGAAAAAGTTTGCTGGCACTCGTCCCGTGCCATCGGGGAAGCACAAGAAATGGCATCGCATTTTTGCTAGCGTCTCGTTGCCTGGTGAAGGCTGTTGAACAAGCCCACTATAGACATGGGCTTTTGCGGCGTCGATAGTGTTTTGCTCAAGTACCAATTTCCCGCCTAACCTGAACTCGCCGGCCGCTATGACGCCAGGGACGTGAGTCGTCCAACATTACGATGTCAGTCACCCATCGATGGAGCGCTAGAACCTATCTCAAAATCACGTGCGCCGTGAAAGAGCAGCCGGAACGGGGGGAGCGGCTCTGCTTAGAAGACAGAGCGGCGTGGACCGCTCGGACGTCGGCGACGGCTTGGCGCCTGAACTCGGTGCGTCCGAGCTGCGCTGAACGCACCTTCGGACAGCAGGTGCCACCGAGACGCCATCGTCTCGCTGAGCGGGTCGCCACGCCGCTCTGATGGCGCTCCGCCACTTCCCCCGTCCCGGCTGCAAGAAAGGTGATTTTGAGATAGGTTCTAGTTTGCTCAGAAGTCGGCATGCACTATGCCACTCAGACGAAGCGGGGCATTCACATCCTTGGATGTGTACACACCGCATGCGGTGGGCGTGTGAATGCGCCAACCTTGCTAAATCTCTCCTAACTCATTGATTCAATTCCTGAGAGATTCGATGTCGATTTTGCTCGTCAGGCGCGACTATCTCACAAGAACAGCGGTTCACCATCAATGGGGAGAGTCGAAGCTATGAAGTATCTGCTGCTGTGTTGCCACGAAGAGACGACGCTAGACGCTATGCCCAAAAGCGAGTGCGTCGCGGTGATGGACGAAACGATGGCCTACTGCGAGGCGCTGAAGAAGAGCGGCCACCTCCTTGGGGTGGAGCAACTCGAACCAGTTCAGACCGCCGTGACGGTGCAAGTTCGAAACGGCAAAATGCTGATGACCGACGGTCCCTTCGCCGAAACGAAGGAGCAGATCGGGGGCTATTTTCTGATCGAGGCCCGAGACCTCAACGAGGCCATCCAGATCGCCTCGAAGTTTCCATCCGCGCGGTTCGGCACTTTGGAAGTGCGGCCGGTCAGGGACTTTCCAGGTGCTAGCCGCCCCGCGGAAGCATTGTAAGGGGGCCGTATGTGTCCGGCATGTCTTACAACTCTGGCACTGATCGCGGGCAGTGCGATGTCGACAGGCGCTGTGGCTGGCCTCGTCGTCAAGGCACTTCATGCCCAAGTAGGCGGCAAGGACAGTATCTAGAGTCAAAGAACATCCGAGGGAAGGAGAGGAAGCGATGACGAAGCATAGAACCGGAACCCGTGATGAATGGCTGGCCGCGCGGCTCGAGTTGCTCAAGGATGAGAAGGATCTAACACGGCGCGGCGACGAACTGGCGCAGCGGCGGCAGGAGCTGCCGTGGGTTCGGATTGACAAGGACTATCGATTTGAGACCGACGACGGGAGCGCCTCGCTGAAAGACCTGTTCCGAGGGCGCTCGCAGCTCCTCGTCTATCACTTCATGTTCGGGCCGGACTACAAGGCGGGCTGCCCGTCGTGCTCCTCGATCGCGGACGGTTTTAACGGGTTCGTCGTCCACCTGGCGAACCATGACGTAATGCTCTGGGCCGTGTCGCGAGCGCCGCTTGCGAAGCTGCAGGCGTACAAGCGGCGGATGGGATGGACCTTTCCCTGGGCGTCCTCACATGGCAGCGACTTCAATTTCGACTTCAACGCCTCGTTCACCGAAGAGCAACAGCGTGCGGGGGCCGTCGAATACAACTTCCGCCGCGACGATCCGGTGATGAACGCCGGAATGGGCGGGACGCCGATCACTGGGACTACTGCGTTCGCGGCGATGACCGGAACCGACGTGCCTACGTACACGCGCGAGAGGGAAGGCATGAGCGCGTTCGCCCTCGAGGATGGCGTCGTCTACCACACCTATTCCACCTATGCGCGCGGAGTCGACGCCCTTTGGGGCATGTATCAGTGGCTTGACCGCGCACCCAAGGGACGGAACGAGACCGGCCCGTGGTTTCGCCGGCACGACGAGTACGACGCGCGCTGAGCCAGTGGTGAGTCTAGGCTACGGAAAGGAGAATGAATCATGGGAACGAATACGATTCGACTGCATCGCGTGTTTCGGGCCTCGCCGGAACGAATTTACCGGGCGTTCCTTGATGCGGATGCCATGGCGAAATGGCTCCCGCCGAATGGATTTACCGGCAAGGTCCATCATCTGGACGCCGAGGTCGGCGGCACGTTCAAGATGTCGTTTACCAATTTCACCACCGGCAAGAGCCACTCCTTTGGCGGACAGTATCTCGAGTTGGTGCCGCGTGAGCTGATTCGCTACACGGACAAGTTCGATGATCCCAACCTGCCGGGAGAAATGCGTGTGGCGGTCGCGTTGAAGAAGGTATCGTGTGGAACGGATGTCACGATCGTGCAAGAGGGCGTGCCCGACGTGATCCCTGCCGAGGCCTGCTATCTCGGTTGGCAAGAATCGCTGATCCTCCTCGGGAAACTGGTCGAAGCGGAGATCCCGGATTGATCCATTCAATGGAAGTGGAACGCTACCGTCATCGTACGTTGCGCCGGTAGGCGCACATTTTGAGCGCCTTGACTAGGCGCCTAAGATAGGCTCATAGCATGGAGGCTGTTTGCAGAACCTGAGGCGGGACTAGGGATGGCGAAGCTCAATGTGTCCATCGACATACATCGCCTGAGAGACGAGCTGTTTAGGTTTGTGCCTCCTCGCCGGAGAAGCCAAGTGGTCAACGAGGCGTTACGAAACGAGCTGCTACGGCGCAAGCGTCGTCACACCGCCGAGGTCGTGCGCACTTTATGGAAGCGAAGTGCCACGCTAAGCGGGAAAGAGATTGTCGAGGCGGTGCGACGCGATCGGGCAAGAGCTGAAAGATGATTCTGGTCACAGACCGGCGATGCTCTTCCCTCAGAGGCTCACCGCGGGCCGACGAGCGCTTCGAAGAGTTTATTGAAGTCGGCCTGAGCGGTCTTGACGAAGACGCCGCGGGTTCCGCCGATCGCGACAGTCCACTCGCCGCCGCTATAGGCCCAGCCCTTCTGAGGCGTCCACTGCATCTTGCTCATCTGAGTGTAGGCTCCGGCCAGGGTATTGAACAGCATCGTGACCGAAGCGCAAAATTGGGCCGTCATCGTCGCGAGCTCCCGAGACATCTCCATCTTCGCCTTGTAGTCGACCAATTTGCCGTCTACGCTGAACTCACCGGCCACCATCACGCCAGGGAGCTTGAGTAATTCATCCAATGTCGCCATTTCAGACCTCCTCACCAGGAATACATTGTCTTGTAACGCTTCGATTGACTCGGCAGAGATCGCACGATCAGTATCGCCCTCCCCTCGAAGCAAACTCAATAATGAGAAGAACGGATCCTCATCAGAAGGACATCATGAAATCGGCCCTAGATTCACGCGAGCAAGAAATCATGGTGCGACGCTTCAGGGTACCATTTCAGACCTTGGGGCTGAGAGCGTCGACAGAGAATTAGGACTTCCGAGAAGACCTGAAGGATCGAAAGGCGGTCCTGGTTGGGCATCCTCGGTGGCCTTAGATGTCGTGTCGGATAGCGAGGCGCGTGCGGCCTTTGAAGGTCGCGGGCGTCGTTAGCCCTGCTTCTCCAACAACTCGATTGCCGCATCGACTTCGAGCGTGAAGCGACCGCGGCCGCGGGGGCTGAGACGGACATCGGGGCATTTCTGTTCGAGTCGTCGGCGGAGGAGGATGAGCCGTGTTTCGAGATTGTCTTTCACTTCCGGTAGGCCGAGCCACTCGTCCATGCGCAGTTCGCGATTGCTGAATTCCACCCGCCCTTCGTCTCGGTACTGCTTCAGCAAGCGCCACAAGATGCGGGCCGGGACATTGCGAATTAAATAGTCGCCGTCCACGAAGATGCAATCATCCTTGTGATAAAAGCTGAATCGGCGCGTGCGCGAGCATCGGCCGACGGTCTGAGGCGATGCCGCTTGTCCCAACGGTGTCGTTGCGGCGTCGTCTGTTTCCCGGCTGAGGTGCTCGATCGCAGTCGCGAGGTGTGTCGCAATAATAGTCAACAGTGTGTCCTCGCGGATGAGAAACGCGAGGGGGTCGGTGCTTTCCACGGCCAGCACGCCGATCAACCGCTTCCGAGTGACGAGCGGCACGGCGATCTGGCTGCCAGCATTGGGCAGGCCGGGCAGCGGAATCTCGCGCGCAATCGCTTCGCTGCCGGCCCGGCGGCGGACGGCGCGTGCGTACCGCAGGCTATGATCAATCGCGGAGAGCCGCAATGACCGCCGCGCGCGAGCCACCATGCCGATAAGGCCTTCTCCGATTCCTACTTCCGACCCCACGCCGTTCTCCGCGTAGCCGTGGCTCGCGATCGTCAGCAGCTTCGCGTTGCACTCATCGGCGAGCAGGATCATCGAATGCCGGAAGCCGAACAGCTCGTCGAGCAGTTGGAGCGATCCCTCAAGAACCTCATCCAGCAACTCGGCCTTGTTCAGCCGTTCCGCGATCAACCGAAGCGACACCAAATCCGGTTCGATGAACAGCCGAGAGGGTCGTTCCGAGGGTGGGGCGAGCGGATGCCGTGAGAAGCCCTCGAGGTGCTCGACGTGCAACACTTCGTACACGTCGGCCGCGCGGAGCCGGAACACCTCGCTCATGCCGGAGTAGGACGCCACGGCCTGCAGTTGCAGCGACATGGATTCAAATAACGGGCCGGTCGATTCGGAATGGTTGTAGCGAAGCCGAAACCGATAACCGTGGAGCGTCCGCGGGTCGAGTACGATCGCGCACGCATACGGATTCTCACGGACGTTCCGGTGGGTTTTGTTAAAGAACTGGAACGAGATCGCGACGTGTTTGGCATCCACGTAATAGACTTGACTGACGAAAGTGATGTTCGGCGTGCCGTCGCGCGCACACGTGCTCAGTGCGGCGGGGATGATGCCCTGAAAGCACGGCCACAGGTCTTCGAGTGTCAACTGTTCAGCCATGGCGATTGACCCGTTTGCCGGCGTCTGGTCCCGGCGTCTGGTCGAAGACATCGGTTACGTCAATCTCAACCGCGGATGTCGGCTCCGCAATCCAGGCTTCGCTCAATTCCGGCGGCACGCCGATCGCTCGCAGCTCTCCCATAAAATCGCGATGCCATCGGCGGCTCGCCTCGCGCTCCGTCTGGGTCAGTGGCCGGATGACGCGCAGGCGTCCCTTGATTTGACAGGTGATATGGTCCGTCGGCCGCGTGCAGCTCACGGCGATCATGCCGTTGTGGCGCAGGTTCTCGATTGTCTTGCCGGCAATGGTCTTTGAGAGAAAGATCGTCGCGGTCGCCCGATCGGCGCCCACATGAATCCCCCACGCGCGGGTGCATTCCGGCATGAGGGCGGCATTGCGTGTGCCGACGATGACGGAGACGCCGGTCTGCAGGAGGTCGAACACGTGATCGGGGATCATATGAGGCCTGCGCAAGGGCCGGCTTAGGAAAGAATTAGGCGGACCTTAGCATAGTTTTAGGAACAGTGTCTCGACCTCCTGTGCTAGCGTGGCGCTCATACGTCATCCTGACGTGGTGATTTGCGAACAACAGGAGGTTCATATGCGACGCGCAGTGTTGGCTTCCATGAAAGCGGTGTTGATACTGACTGTTCTGGCCGCGCCGGCGTGGTCGGGTACGCGTCCGAGTGCAAGCGGTGCGGCAGAGGCGCGATCCGCCGATGCCGGGGCCGTCTTCGTGGCCAGCGATTATGGCTTCCGTGGTCCGGACCGCATTCCGGCAGGGCTGACGACGGTGCGGATCGTCAATGAGGGGCACGACCTTCATCACGTGCAGGTCCTCAAGCTGCTGCAAGGGAAGTCCGCCGCCGATTTTCACGCCGCGGTGGCCGCAGATCCCAGCCGGCTGCCGAGTTGGGTGAGATATGTCGGTGGCCCCAATGCCGTGGTCCCCGGGCACGAGGCGGTCGCGACGATGCATCTGACGGAAGGGGAGCACGTCGTGATCTGTCTGATCCCGGACAACAAGGGCGTGCTTCACGTGGCGCTTGGAATGGAGAAGGCGGTCACCGTCCAAGGCGGCAAACCGACGAAGGTGTCCGAGCCCAAGGCGACGCTCGCGATTACGCAATCCGATTTTCATTTTTCTGTCGCGCAGCCGATCAAGGCGGGGCTGCACACTGTCGCGGTGACGAACCAGGGCACGCAGACCCATGAGGTCGTGCTGGTCCGGCTCGGCCCGGGTAGCTCGGTGACGGATTTCCTCGCCTCCATTGAGCCGGGCGCGGCTGGCCCGCCGAAGGGCATGCCGCTCGGCGGCATCGTCGGCATCGAGCCGGGCGATCGGGGATTCTTCACCGCCGACCTCGAACCGGGCCGGTATGGCTTGGTGTGTTTCTTTCCGAACCCCTCGACCGGCAAACCGCATTTCCTCCACGGGATGACGACGGAGTTTACGGTGAATTGATGCGGGGGCCGCGGCGAGCGCCGGGCGCTCGCCGCGGTTTCTTGTCCGTCTCACTCTCGCATTTCTGTTTCTCTGATTCCCACCGCTGATCTTCTTGACGGCGCTCCCGATCCCGGGGGCCGACCTTCCGGATATCCTTCTCGATATTGTGGCCGCCCTCTTCACCCCGCGTCCCAGGCCTCCACCAAGCCCTTGCTGTCCTTCCGCTTCTCCCATCTACGGTCCCTGATTGTGTCCTTTACCATCCTTGCAGACCTCTCTGTCACGGCTATACTTAGGTGGCCGTTAGAGGGGGAGACCAGTGAAGAAGGCGCCATGGGAACAGTACCTGGGACGCTGGCAGGCGGCCGGGTTGCTTGACGCGGAGACGGCAACGCGCCTTCGGTCGTACGAGGCGGAGCATCAGCGCGAGCAGCACTTTGGCTGGCCGGTGTGCCTGGCATTGGCGTTGGGCGGCTTGCTGTTGAGCGGGGGGCTTCTCCTTTTTGTGGCTGCACACTGGGACATGATGTCGCCCGCCCAGCGCTTTCTCCTCATCGTCAGCGTGCTGATCATGGTTCATGGGGTAGGCGCCGCGGTAGCGGATCATTTTGCGCCGCTGGCCACGACGCTTCACGCCGTTGGCACGAGTGGGCTCGGCGCGGCGATCTATCTTACGGCTCAGATCTTTCATCTTGAGGCACACTGGCCCACGGGGTTGTTGCTGTGGAGCGTCGGCGCCTGGGCAGGATGGCTGCTGTATCGCGATTGGCCGCACGCTGCGCTGACCAGCGTGTTAACCCCCGTGTGGCTCATGGGCGAGTGGATGGAGGCCACCCGAGGGTGGAGTGGCGCGCAGCAGATTCTGGTCGAAGGGACGTGGCTCCTGGCGGTCACGTATCTGACCGCCATGACGGCGGAGCACAGCACGGTGGTAAGGAAAACCTTGATGTGGATCGGCGGCCTGGTCGTCCTGCCGCTGACCGTTCTCGTGATCGCATTTTCCAAGGAAGGCGCAGGACTATCCACAATGCGGCTCCCGCAGGTATACGCCGTTATCGGCTGGGCCCTGGCGTTGGGCTTGCCGCTTGCGGTCGCGTGGTGGCTTCGCGGTGTACAGGCCTGGATGAATGGAATTGCCGCCATGTGGGTGGTACTCCTTGGCATGCTGGCGGGGCATGGGAGGCACAGCGAAGGATTTCTATCTTATGTGCTCTATGACCTCGGGCCGTATTGGGTGTGCGCGCTTGGCGCCGTTGGCTTGATTGTGTGGGGCTTGCACGATTACCGAAAGGAACGGATCAACGTTGGAGTGGCCGGCTTCGCGCTCACGGTCCTGGCTTTTTATTTCTCGAATGTCATGGACAA
The DNA here is from genome assembly GCF_979581665.1 of Nitrospira sp. Vd2. Taxonomy (NCBI): domain Bacteria; kingdom Pseudomonadati; phylum Nitrospirota; class Nitrospiria; order Nitrospirales; family Nitrospiraceae; genus Nitrospira; species Nitrospira sp. Vd2. Next base: position 203,818 of record NZ_CEFZSK010000038.1, read on the forward strand.
GCTTGGACGCTCCGCCAGCCTGATCGGCCTTGGGATCCTCTTTTTGGTGGGTGGATGGCTGCTGGAACGCGGCCGCCGGCGTCTCGTGACCTTCGTGGAGAGGGAACCGACATGACGGCGTGGCAGAAAGGAGTCGTACTGGCGGTCGTGCAGGTGACGATTGTCGCGTCGCTGGCCGGGAAACTTTGGTATGACCGTGCGACGTGTCCGCGAGTGTGGGCGCTTACAGCGCCATACGATCCCAGCCTGCCGATTCGCGGCCGATACGTGAGTCTGCAGGTCGTCGTCGAGCTTCGAGATGTGCCGAGTCCAGAACTGCACGCGCCGCTTCAGGATCGGCCCGCGGTGACGCTGGCCCGTGAGGATGACCGCCTTGTCGCGCGGCCCAATCCGGACGCTCATGGTTACGACCCTTCGGCTCTCCATGTCGTCCAATCCGGCACGCGGCGCGGGATCGGGCTGTCCGTGTTGGACCAGCCGGTCGCATTTTTTATCCCTGAACACATCCCTGACCCATCGGTTCTTTCACGCGATGAAGAACTCTGGGTCGAGGTCACCATTCCAAAAAAAGGGCCGCCCCGTCCGATCCGCACGGGGCCCTGTGATGAATTGGTCCAGGCCGATGGCGAAGTGACGGTGTTTCTCGACTGGTACAAGGAGGAAGACGGCCGCCTGAAGAAGCAACTCAGCACACCGTTGACGGTGAAAAGCACCCGCTGGCGGACGTGGGGACGCAAACGTGTCACGGCCGGCACGTGGGTCGCCGTCGTGCGTACGGAGGATTCTTCCTGGGTCTGCCTGCGCGAGGCCTGTCATTTCAGCATCGCGGTCGAACCTTAGGCCGCGTCCCGCTCTCTTACCAGTGGAGATGAGCGTCGGTGTGCGGGAAGCGAGAGGTTCAGGTCCTAGCCTTCATGGGCGCCCAAGAAGGAGGATCTGAATACGACGGGAAAGCGAAGTTGCCCCCGCATTCGAAACATCAGAAGAGGTGACTATGAATTTTAGCGAGCGGCTCATTGACTTGGCGAGAACGAATGTGGAGGCCGGCGGACGCCCGTTCTCCTGCTTGATTGTGAAAGATGATGAGGTGCTGGCAGAAGGTGTAAACCGAGTGGCCCAAACTCATGATCCAACGGCGCACGCCGAGATCTGTGCGATCCGGGACGCAACCGCCAAATTACAGACGGAACATCTCCTCGGCTGTACGTTTTATATCCTGGCCCATCCCTGCCCGATGTGTCTGGCGGCCATGTACTACTGCAGTCCGGACCGCGTGATTTTCCTGGTCACGCGCGACGAATACGCCGCCTTCTACCAGGACGACCGGAAGTACATCACGTTTTCGACCTTCTATGATGAGTTTGCAAAGCCATGGGAGAAGCGTCGTTTGCCCATGGTCCATCAGTCGCATCCAGACGGCGTGACGGTGTATCGGCGCTGGAAGGAACTGAACGCCTAAGTAAGGAGGCAACAAACCGTCACGGTGTGAAAGTAAAAAGCCCGTCGGCGAATGCCGACGGGCTTCTCGAGGTCCGACCGGAGAGATCGTGACTACTTCCGCTCCATGCCGTTTCCCCCGGCCATCGGGAGCATGCGGACGTTGTAGCTGGTGTTCGCGATGTAATACCAGTCGCCGGTGATCGCATCGACGAGTAGCGGGATCGGTCCCAGTAAGAGACCGGGGAACAGGTCCTGAACCAGGGCGCTGGTGCGGAATCCGCGCTGGACCGAGACGGTCTGCGGTTGGTATCCGTCTTTCTGGATCTGGAACGACTGCGGGATGCCGTACCCCGTCGGCAGCGTCACACTCATCGGCGTGCTACCGGAGAGGTTGCCGATGCGCACGTCGGCCCCTTGGGGATCGCTGGTAATCGACACTTGTTGGTCGATCGTCGCCATGGTCGCGCAGGCGCCGAGGGACAATGGAAAGAAGAGAAGCAGCCAAGCCAATCGGCTCATGATTCGAATCCTCCTTGGCAGTGAAATGGACACGTAGGAAGTATAGCGAGGGGTCGGCTACGGTCAAGAACACCGGGCAGGGAAAGCGTCGACTCGTCAGAATCTATCGGGCACGGTCTGTTCCATCAGTTACTTCGCGTCGTGGAAGATGATGCCGAGCGTGTAGCGGGAGCCGGAGCGCAGGGTGCTGACGCCGTGACGCACGTTGACGCGATAATAGCCGCGCGTGCCTTTGGTCGGCCGCTCACGGGTCGTGAAGATAATCATGTCGCCTTGGTCCGGTGTCAACGCTTCGCCGCGTGACTGCGCGCGCGGGCGTTGCTCGACCAGGAGAAACTCCCCGCCCGTAAAATCGCGATCGCGACGGCTGAGAAAGATGGTGAGCTGCAGGGGGAACGTGACGTCGCCGTAGAGGTCTTGGTGCAGGCAGTTGTAGCCGCCGGCGGTGTACCGAAGCAGAAGAGGCGTGGCCTTCGTTTGTCCGTGCCGGCGACAAACCTTGAGCAGTCCCTCATGGGTGGCGGGAAAGGCAGTCCGTTCACCGAGCACCTCCGCCCAGTTGTTCGCAATTGTGGCAAGGTGTGGATAGGCGTGTTCACGAAGCGTGTGAATCAACTCGGGCAAGGGATAGCGGAAGTACTTGTATTCGCCTTCGCCGAAACGAAAGCGTCGCATGTCGATGCGGCTGCGGAAATAGCGATCCTGATCGTAGAGGGAGCGAAGCCTCTCGCACTCGTCGGCCTTCAGGAACTGGTCGATCTGGGCATAACCGCGTTCCCACAAGGATGCCTCGATCGCCTTCCAGTCGAGTCGGGCCACGCGGGTGTCGATCGTCATGACCGCCGTTTCTTTATCTGCTCTTGCTCCAACGCCAAGAGCTGCTTCTTCCGATCGAGGCCCCACCGATATCCGCCAAGGCCGCCATCGCCTCGAACCAGGCGGTGGCACGGGATTACGAACGCAATTGGATTCGTCGCACACGCGCGTGCAACGGCCCGAGCCGCGGCCGGTTTGCCGATCGAGGCAGCCAACTCACGATAGGAGCGAGTGCTGCCGGGCGGGATGTCCTGAAGCGCCTGCCAGACGCGCCGCTGAAACGCCGTGCCGGCGAGATCGAGCGGGAGTCGTACGGCCGTCCGGTTCCCCGCGAGTGTGTCGAGAATTGCTTCAACATAGGCCTTCAAACCATTGGCATCTAGCAGGAGCGTTGCGTTCGGGTAATCCCGTTTCAGCCCGCGAATCAATGTGTCGGCAGTAGGCCCGAAACGAATCGCGACAAGGCCACGCTGAGTGGCGGCGAGTAACAGCGGACCGATGGGCGTCGAGGTCGTCGTGTACGTGATCGTCGCGCCCCGCCCGCGGGCCTTCAGCATGGACGGCGTCATGCCGAGTTCACGGTTGACTCGTTCGTACAGCCGGCTGCTCGACCCAAATCCTGCCTCATAGATCGCCGTCGACACACGCTGACCTTCCATGAGAGACCGGGTGAAACGTTCCATCCGTTGCACATCGCGATACTGCTTGGGCGAGCAGCCGACCCGGCGGCGAAAGGCACGATGGAGGTGAAACGGACTCAGACCCACTTCCGAGGCGAGGCGCTGCAGGGTGATCGGTTCGTCAGAATGCTCATCGAGATACCGCCGCGCACGGTCGATCCGCTGGTCCGTCACCATCAGCTCATCCGATTGGGGGCGGCATCGCCGGCATGGACGAAAGCCGGCCATCTCGGCGGCCTGGGGCGAATCGAAGAACTGGATTCGGCTGCGATCGGGCCGCCGAGACGGGCAGGAGGGTCGGCAATAGATCATCGTCGACGTCACGGCATAGACGAACAGCCCATCGTAATGGCGGTTACGATCAATCACCGCCTGCCAAGGTTGGTGTCCCTCCAATGACTGCACGGAGCCGGTCCCTCTGTGCGTCATCCTACCGGACTGCTGGTCGTCGTGCCATCCGGTTCTTGCCTTCGAACTCTCGCACATTCATTCGACGCCGGTGAGAGCCTAGTGTCCTGTCTCTGAAGTACGTGGAATAAGTTGTGCATTGGTGGTGTCCT
>NZ_CEFZSK010000039.1:0-204058 GCF_979581665.1 Nitrospira sp. Vd2
ATCCTGGCCAGCGTGGCTCGATTTTGTCAGCGCACTTCAGAGACAGGACACTAGGGCATAAAGGGTGCTCCGGTCGTCATCCACCAACAACACCTGTGACGGGCGAGCCCGCGCCTTCTGCTCCTGGAGAATATGTCCCGTAATTCGGGCAACCTCCTCCACGCCTCGCTCCGATTTGACGACATAGTCGTGTAATCCGGCCTTGAGACCCCGGACAGCAACTTCCTCTGTGCCCGTCCCCGTATACATCACCACGGGACAGTGCGGATAACGAGCTTTCACCCGTTGCAGAATATCCAAGCCTGTCGTCCACTGAAGATGATAGTCAGTAATGACCAAAGCAAAGGCGCCGGCCTGAAGGCTCACATCGAATTGTGATGTCCCAAACACTTCAGTTACAGCGACGTCAACATGGTGCTTCGCATAGGCTCGCTTCAGGAGTGCCCGATCGTCAGGGTTGTCGTCTACTACGAGGATGACGGGGAGGGGTATTTCACACGACATAACGATACCTTCTAGCCAATCGGAGGTGAAGATTAGCGTCCGGAGATGGAGATAACAATACGGAAGGTCACGTACTGGCAGGGTTCAGGCGGAACGCAGTCGGACAATCCGAGGGCCTATCGGATCGCGGTATGAACGGAGGATGGAACCTGGCTCGAAAGGTTTAAGTTTCCAACCGTCCAACGCCAACACTCTTCGGCGATCGATGTACTCGTGGTCGATGATGACGAAGGGACGCTCCATGCTCTACAGGCATTGCTTGGGGGTCGCAACCACCATATTGTTTTGGCGCGTTCCGGGGAAGAGGCGCTCAAGTATCTGCTCACCATGAAGTCGCAGCCATTATCCTCGATGTCCAAATGAAAGGTATGAATGGCTACGAAACAGCGGCGCTGATCCGGCAACGAGCGAAATTCCGGGATACCCCCCCATCCTCTTTTTGACTGGGGGTGAGCGTGGCCCACGCGCGATAACCGTAGCCTATGACCTTGGGGCAGTGGATTTCCTGATCAAGCCGCCCGATCCCGGGTCGCCACGAGCTAAAGTGCAATGTTTTGTCGCGTTAGCTACTCGAACGGAAGCGATTCGGGCCGCGAAGGCGGAGCTTGAAGGAGCGCTCCGTGATGTCGAGCAGGTTCAGGCACTGAGCGATGAGCTAAAAGGGTGAAAGAGCAACTGGCACGGTGCGTCGAGGACCTGAAAGCCTTTGAAGATGCGGTGGCCGATCGCAAACTGAAGATGCTCGCATTGGAGGAAGAGAACGCGGACCTGCGGGAACAGCTTCGCATCCTAAAAGGCAACGGAGGGGCTCCGTAAATGCCCTCTGCCTCGCTGGTACTTCCCTCGCAAACTTGGCACCCGTCCTAAGGTCCGCCTAACCTTCTCTTCCTCGTTACTACACTTCTCTCGCTGACTCCAGGGAACGACAGAGCCGTGCTGTAAGACCTTTGGCGGATTGTACGTATCCCTCCTATGTTATCTTTGACCTCTGTATCGAGAGCGATGCGAAGCATGTCAAGCCGGCCGTTTGGCCCTAGTGAGTAGGGCCATAATTTTTTCGATTGTGGCACACGTGCAAGCATGAATTTTTGCATGCCATGAATTCCGTGGGGCGATGGGGTCAGGACTCCTATTGCGATGATTGCCGCGGCAGTCCTGGCCGCTCTCGTCCTCGTGGGTTGCGATAACGAAGTCACAGTAGCGCCTCGCTTACTGCCTGTCCCCTCCTGTCCACAGCTGTCCACCTTCATTCGTCGATGACGTTTGTGTAGGGTGCCACCATCAACACGGAGTTTTCTTAATGGAAGGCATTAGTGAAGCATCTCGATGGTTCGTGAGCGTGAGAGAACTGGCCCGCGAACTGGGGGTCAGTGAGAAGTCGATTCGGCGGGCCTATTGGAAAGGGGAACTCCGAGTAGTCAAGGTGTGCCACATGCTGCGGATCGATCGCCGGCATGTCTTGGCGAAGTTCGAGAAGGAAGGGATGGCGGAGAAGGGACGACTGGCGGGGCGAGGCGGCGCCAGCCGCTCGCGCCGCACAGCGGCAACTCGTCCCCGTTTAGTAAGACTGGGGCGCAATTCTAGGAGGACGGGATGGGCGGGTTCTTGCTCCCGATCGGGTGGTTCCGGTTCACGGTCCGCAAGACGACCGTCGATGAGGTCATGAATCTCATCGGCGGCGACTGGATCAAAGCTGAACGCGGCTGGCAAGGCTACGTGCTGCCGTTCAGGGTCCTGCCAGAGTTGGCGCAGCTCCTCGGATCGCACTGGGAGAAGACCTTGTCCCTCGAATTGACATCAGACCATGCTATCCCGTGGGTCTTCTATTGGTCGGACCGTGGGACCGTCAAGCCGATTCACCCGAAGGCCCTCTATCGGCGATGGGAAACGGCGTGCAAGGCGGCGGGTGTGCCGGAACGCATCCCCCATGATTTTCGGAGAACGGCAGTCCGCAATCTCGAACGGGCAGGGGTGCCGCGCTCAGTCGCCATGAAGATTACCGGACACCTGACCGAGGCAGACTATCGGCGGTATGCGATCGTGAGCGAAGCCGATCTGGCCGAGGGGCTGAAGAAACTGGCGGCGTTGAGTGTCAAAACCGAGTTTAGCCACAGTTTGGCCACACTTCAGGGGGAAAAACCTCGATTTTGGCCGGAAACAATGGCGGAGGGGGCGAGATTTGAACTCGCGGACGGGTTACCCCGTCTCCGGTTTTCAAGACCGGCACGTTCGGCCACTCCGTCACCCCTCCGTGATGAGCGTCGAGTATACAGGGAGTCATCTTGCGCCGCCAGTGAGGTGTCAGGAGTGTGAGACAGTAGGTCATCGGTCTTCGCGCGCGATGGAACGAGTGTCAGCGAGATTCCGAACGGTCGGTCTCACGCGATAAGGCCTGGCGGAGGCGCTGCACCTCCTTTTCCAATTCGATCATCTTCAATTCCCGCCCGACCACGACTTCTTCGAACTTCTCCAATTCGTTCACGCGCTCGTTCAGCTCATGCTGCGTCGCCATGAGTTGATCGTGTTCTGAGCGCAGTTGGGCAAGGAGTCGTTCGCGTTCCCGGTCGGACTGCTTGCGGTCGCTGATATCGGCAATGATCCCGAGTATGCCAAGCCGCGTGCCGTGGAGGTTTCTCAACGGCGCCCAATGCAACGCCACGTCGAGCAGGCGCCCGTCGCGGCGCACGCGTTTCGTCTCGATTGCCGTCGTCGTATTCTCATTCATGGCCTTGTGAAGATAGGCGAAAAGCTCGTCGCGTTTCTCCTCAGGGAGGTGAGGCGGAGGATGACCGATGACCTCATCGCACGTCCATCCCAAGAGGCGTTCGGCGGCGCGATTCCAGATCATCACGCCGCCATTGCCGTCGATCGCGACGATGGCGAGCGGAGACGCCTCGATCACCGCTTGCAGAATGTGCGACGTCTGATGTTGGAGTTGTTCCGTCTGTTTCCGAATGAGCGAGAACGCAATATGGTTCGCGATATTTTGCGCCAGCTCGATCTCTTCCACCGAGAACTGATGCGGGGTGCCAAAATAGACCATGAACTTCCCGAGCAGCTTCCGTTGGAACAGCAGGGGGAAAAACCCCAAGGCCGCGATGCCTTCGCGGGCGAGCGTGGCGCGCAATGTTTCGACGGATCGATCACCCGCGACGTCGGATATGACAATCGGCTGCGGCGCGGATTCGTCTCCACGCCACGGTGAATGGCCCTCGACGATCGAGCGGTATTCATCGGACAAATTGGTCCACGCCTTGAACCGCATGACGCCGTCCGCATCGAACAGCAGAATGGAAGCGCGGTCGGCGCGTAACCCTTGCTGAATAGCAGCGAGGGCCGCCTTGTACACCTCTTCAATATCGGAAGCCTGAATGACGGTTTGCGTGAGGTTATAGATCAAGCGGAGTTCGTCGTAGCGACGCTGGATTTCCGCTTCGTACCGCTTGCGCAGTGAGATGTCGCGCTTGATGCCGACATACGCCACCGTCTCGCCGCTGTCGTTTGTGATGGCCGAGGCCACGAGTTCGAGCGAGATCACCTCGCCGGCTTTCGTCCGGCTCATGACCTCCCCGCGATAAGAACCACGCGCTTTCAACTCTGCAGCGATCTTCCCAAACTCCTCTTCTCCAACATGGATCGCAGGCGTTTGGTCTCGAAGTTCGTAATCCTCGTATCCGAGCATGCGGCGGTGGGCATCGTTTTGGGCGAGGTACCGGCCTTGCGGGTCGATGATCGCAATGCCGTCGTTCGAGACGCGAAATACCTCCCGGTAGAAGGTCGCGTCATCCAGAAGCGGCTCGAGGGACTTACGCATGAAAGCACTGTAAATTGGACAGAAAAAGCAGCATGTCGGATATTCAGCGAGGGCCCTTGTCGGTACAGACCGACATGCGTGGCGCGGGCGGTGGGCAGGGGAGGGGGGACCATGAATTGGAACCCGGGAAGCATTCGGCTAAGAAGCGGCTGGCGGTGTGATGCGCTCCAGGCCGCCCATATATGGACGCAGGACATTCGGGATCATCACCGAGCCGTCTGCCTGTTGATAATTTTCGAGGATTGCGAGGAGCGTGCGACCGACCGCGAGCCCCGATCCGTTCAGCGTATGGACGAATTCTGTTTTGGCGTCGCCCTTTGCCGCCGGACGGCGAAAGCGGATGTTGGCCCGACGCGCTTGGAAGCTCTCGAAGTTACTGCATGACGAAATTTCGCGGAACTGTTGTTGTCCCGGCAGCCAGACTTCAAGGTCGTACGTTTTCGCAGCGGAGAAACCCAGATCACCCGTGCACAATGCCACCACGCGATACGGCAGGCGCAGCCCCTGAAGGATCGATTCGGCTGCCGCCGTCAAGCATTCGAGTTCCTCGTAGGAATTGTCCGGTCTCGTCAAGACCACCAACTCGACTTTGTTGAACTGATGCAGTCGAATCAAGCCGCGCGTGTCCTTGCCATAAGAGCCCGCTTCTCGCCGGAAGCACGGCGTGTACGCGGTGTAGCGGAGCGGCAAGTCGCTCTCGTTCAATATTTCCTCGCGGTGGAGATTCGTCACGGGGACTTCGGCCGTCGGAATTAAGAAGTAAGGATCGTCACGGAGCGCAAAGAGATCGGCTTCAAACTTCGGCAACTGTCCCGTGCCGGTCATCGCGGCGCGATTGACCATCAATGGCGGCAGGACTTCCCGATAGCCGTGGCGTTCGGTGTGCATATCCAGCATGTAATTGATGAGGGCCCGCTCGAGTCGGGCGCCGACCCCAGAGACGACGACGAACCGCGCACCGGCCATGCGCGTGGCCCGCTCGAAATCCAGGATGCCGAGCGCCTCGCCAATCTCCCAATGGGGTTTCGGCACGAACGACAGAGACGGGAGTTCGCCCCAGCGCCGGATCTCTTGATTGTCATTCGAGTCCGATCCCGCCGGGACCGAGGCGTGGGGCACGTTCGGCACGCGGAGCGCCAGTTCGGCGAGCCGTTCTTCGAGGTCTCGCGCCTGTGTTTCCAACTCGCCGATCCGGTCTCCAACGACCTTCATCTTTGCCATCGCCTCGTCGGCGGGCTGCTTCTCGCGTTTGAGACGCGCGATCTCGTTGGAACCGGTCTTCAACTGATGGCGGAGGTCTTCGATCTTCGCCGTCAGGCTTTTCCGCTCCTGCAGCAGTTTGCCGAGTTCTTCCCATGGCACATCTCGACCGCGCGGACCGAGTTGTGCGCGGACGGTGTCGAGCTGATCGCGGAGGAGACGGGGATCGTGCATCGTTCAGAAGTCAGCGGATTTTGAGGTGCGCAATCTAACACCCGGTCCCCGAGGAGTCAATTGCGCGAGACATTGGGCGTGATGGTTCGTCGTGCTTGACAATCAGTATCGCGAATTCCACCATACGCCATGCGTGCGGTCAGGAATCCTCCCAATCCGTTCGAGTCCCAGTATCGTGAATTGTTGGAACCGCCGCCGGAGGCCCGTGTCGAGATCCTGGAAGATGCGACGCGCGAAATCCTCAGCCGCAACGACAGCCCCGATCTTCCCTTCCGCTGGAGCGTGAATCCGTATCGCGGCTGCTTCCATGCGTGCGCGTATTGTTATGCGCGCCGCTCGCATGAATACTGGGGCTTCGGCGCCGGCACGGATTTCGACTCGAAGATTCTCATCAAGCGTGACGCGGCCTCGTTGCTGCGAAAGGCCTTTCTCCGCCCCTCATGGAAAGGCGAAGTGATTCTCTTCTCGGGCAATACCGACTGCTACCAGCCGCTCGAGGCCTCCTACGGATTGACGCGGGCGTGTCTTGCCGTCTGTGCGGAATTTTGCAATCCCGTCCGCATCATCACCAAGTCGGCGCTCATCGTTCGGGACGTCGAGTTGCTGCAGCGGCTCCACCGGACCGCCTCGCTGCGCGTGTATTTCAGTATTCCGTTCATCGATGCCGAGACCGCAAGAAAGGTCGAACCGCATACCCCGTCCCCGGAGAAACGTTTCGCGGCCCTCCGCACGCTGTCGGAGGCCGGCATCCCGACCGGCATTTCGATCGCGCCGGTGATCCCGGGCCTCAACGAAGACGACATTCCGGAGTTATTGCGCCGGGCACGCGAGGCAGGCGCGAGTGATGCCGTGTACGTGCTCCTGCGCTTGTCAGGGAGCGTGCGGGATGTGTTTCTTGAACGGATGGCCGAGGCGTTTCCCCAGCGGATTGAGAAAATCATTTCCCGGATCCGCGATGTTCGGGGCGGCGCGCTATCGGACGGACACTTTTTCCGCCGTTATCAAGGACAGGGCCATCATTGGCGCGTGATCGAGCAACTCTTCGAAGTCGGACGGCGGAAAGCCGGCTTTCCCGATGCCGCCGATGAAGAGACCGTGACCACTTTTCGCAGGCCTGAAACGGTACAAACGACACTTTTCTGATGACACGATGACGCACAATCCTGGATTTCTCCGCCTCGTGGAGGAGGCCCGTCGACGTATTCGCGAGTGCACCATCGATGAGGTGCGGGCAAAACGGGAGCGCGGGGAACGGTTCGAATTCATCGATGTCCGCGAAGATCACGAATATGCCAAGGATCGCGCGTGTGGCGCCGACGTTGAAAGCCTCATCCCGGACAAATCGACCGACATCGTACTGTACTGTGGTGGCGGCTATCGTTCCGCTTTGTCGGCCGACAGCCTGAGACAGATGGGATACACGAACGTGACATCGATGGCCGGCGGCATCAGAGCGTGGCGGGAAGCCGGCTATCCATTGGAATCAGGCCCAACCGACTAGCCGTCACATGCCCCGCATTCGACGCAGCGATGCGTTACTGGAGACCCGCGTTTCTCACACCGTGTCCGGTCCCCTTCGATGACCCGACGCGATTTGCTTCAGCGTCTCCTGTTCGGCGTCGGTTTGATGTCGGCGCTCGCCTTCGCCCCGCGGTCGTTGCTCTCAACCTTGCTCTTTGAACCCGACGCCCCGCAGGTTCCGCCCAAAGCCCTCCCGGTGAACCTCTTTCAGCAGGATGGCAAGGCGCTCGTGGTGATGATCCATGGCCCGGATCCCGCGGTGCTCGTGCGTGAGGCGCTCGCGCGTCTCGGTGGACTGGAACGGTTGTATCCCTCCGGCAAGCGGATCCTCATCAAGCCCAACGTCGTGAACGATCGGCCGCCACCCAGCACGACGGGTCCCGCTGTGCTAAGCGCGGTCCTCGACCTGGTGAAGCAGACGGATCCAGCAGAGTTGATCGTCGCAGACAGCTCCGGAATGTTGCGCTTCCCGACGTCAGACAACTTGACGGAAACGGGCCTCCGACAGGTGGCCGCGTCACACGGCGTTCGTGTGCTCACGCTGGAAGAGGAGCCCTGGGTACGAGTTGAGCCGCCCGCGGCGGCGTCCATGCGTCAGTACTGCGTGTCGCAGCCGGTGTACGATGCGGACCTGTTCATCAACGTGCCTGTCGTCAAGACGCACAAGTTCGCTCACTATTCGTGCAGCCTTAAGAATCTCGTCGGCATCATCCATCCCCGGTATCGCCCGTCCCTGCGATTTCTCTCTGGACGCTGGCACGAACAGATCGCCGAACTGAACTTGGCCGTCCATCCTCATCTCACGATTGCGGATGCCACGACGATGATGATCGCCGGCGGGCCGACGAGCGGGACACCGGCGGACGCGGACATCGTTCTCGCGAGCGGGGACCGGGTGGCGATCGACGTGGTCGCCCTCGCCCTCATTCGTTCATACGGCGCGTGGCCGAAGGTCGAGGGCGGATCGGTGTGGGAGCAGCGTCAGATCAAGCGGGCAAGAGCGTTGGGCCTTGGGGTGAACGGACCGGCCGAGATCGAATTGGTCATCCACACGTTGGCGCCAAAGGATGAGGGGTTTCAGCGTCGAGCTGACGCCGTTCGGGCTGACGTGATGAATGGCTAGATGTGGGTCCGAGGCGAACCGCTTACTTGTTTTGGCGATCGAATTCCTTGATCACTTGGTCGGTCAGATCAAGGGTATCGCGGTTGTAGAGCACGATCTTGATCGTGTTCTCGCTTCCTTTGTCCACGACGAGCGTGAACCCGCCTTTCTCCGCGACGGCCTTCGTGGCCGCCTGGATCTTCTTCATGTATTCATCGACGAGTTCTTTCTGCTTGGCCCCGAGTTCTTGGTTGAACTCCTGCGCCCGCCGCTGATAGTCCTGCAGCTTGCTGCGAAACTGGTTCTGCTTGTCCCGCTTCTGTTGCTCGCTGAGCGACGCGTCCTGCTCCTTGAGTTGCTTCTCTAAGTTCTTCAACTCCTCCTCGTCGCCGGCGAGCAGCTTCTGGCGGGTGGAGGCATATTCCTTCAACGTGTCGAGCGCCCGCTTGCCGGCCTTGGATTTCTCCAACACGGCTTGCGGATCAACGACGCCCATCTTGAAGGTCTCGGCGGCACGGGTTAGCGACCCAAGCGGCGTGAGGACCAAGAGAGCCAGGATGGCGGCGGACAGCATTGTGAACGTGGCTCTCGGCTGAATCTCGCGCATAAAGTCTCCTTTTCTTCTTCGATAGCGGAAAACGCGGCGAGAATAACGTTCCGACGACAGCGTGTCAAGCAAACGCTGAGCGGTTTTCAGTAGAGATGAGGCGGGGTGCTGTCAGAGGAAATAGCGGCTGGTGTCGAAGCGGTACTCCGTATTGTCGACAAGCTGGACGATCGAATGCCGATACTGGCCGCTTGGGTCCTTCTCGGACAGGTCGAGTTCCGGTCCATCGATCGGGTTGCCGTCGACATCGCCGACCACCTTGACAATCGGACGCCGGGCGAATTCGGCCTCCGGATGTGGGCGGAGGACGACGGCAAGCTCATTGGTATCGAGCATGACGAGGCTGCCGATCGGAATAATGCCGATGCAGTTCACGAACAATTTCAGGAGCAGCGGATCAAAGGCTTGCCCGGTCTTGCTCAGCATCATCTTCAACACCTTCTCGGGCGGCATGGGCTGGCGGCGGTACACCCGCGACGACGTCATGGCATCGTAACAATCGGCGATTGTCAGAATGCGGCCAGTAAGCGACTGGGTCCACGGGACGCTGAGTTTCGGATACCCCGAAAAATCGAGATTCATGTGGTGTTCGAAAGACGCAGCCGCCATGCGCGCCGGCAGGTCCGCAATCCCCCGCAGGCGGATCATGTTGATGACCCCTTCGGTCGGGTGGCTCCGCATGACCTGCCAGTCCTCGTCCGTGAATTCTCCCGGCTTGTTGAGCACCTCGAGCGGGATGGAAGCCTTGCCCGAGTCATGAAACAGTGCGGCGAGGCCGACGTCGGCCAGCTCGGTCCGCGGATAGCCGGCCTTGTTGGCGAGCGCAAGGGACAAGACGCAGACGTTGACCGAATGATTGTGGGTATATTCGTCGTGGCACCGGAGGGTCGCCAAACCGAGCATCGTCGCTTCGTCATATTTCATCAGATCGACGAGGTTTTCGATCGCCCGTTTGGCGAGTTTGAAATTCGGCCGCTTGCCTTCCCGAACGCTTTGGACGAGCGCCTGCACCGCCTTGCCGGCTCCGGCATAGCTGCTCTTCGCCAAGGCTTTCGTATGGGCACGGTGCTCGGTCTTTCGAGCACCGCCGGTTTTGGCTTCTTCGATCTCGATGTGCGTAATCCCGGCTTGCTTCATGTCCTGTTGCAGCTCGAAGACGGTAATTTTCGCGGGATCGCTCGACATCAACAACGACGCAAACTCGCGCAGCTCTTCGGCCGTAAGGTCGGCCGCGAAGGAGATCGAACCGATCTTCCAACTGGTGAGCAGGTCGATCAAACCAGTGAAGACGGCGAGCTGCTGCGTGTTCATTTTCAAGTGCATCTCGCCCAAGAACAGAAAGTCGTTTTGGAACCGGAGGATGACGGGGCGGTCCTGCCCGAGCGTCTTCACGATTTTGAGAATCGCGTTGACAGGCTGGTTGAGGGCGGCGTTCCCGCGGTCGTGAATGCGGACCGTGCGGAACAACGAGTACAGTTGCGCCACGCATTGGGAGCCCAGCCACAGGATTTGTTGATCGAGGATGTCGTGAGCCTCGGAACCCTGACCGATCTTTCCGGTGAGCGACTTTTCGTGCGTCAGCAGCGGCTGTTCGGTGGTCGTCGCCTCCGATCCTGAAGACACCGGGGTGCTGGTCTTCTCGGTCATGGCTGTGCTGCTCCTCGGGAAGGTGCCTGCTGTACGATTGTGAGTGCGTTACTGCACGCCCGGCGAATGGTTTTGTTGAAGCGACGTTGACCAATCCGGAGCACGGCAGCGGCGGCGGGGGTCTTCAAGGCGCCGAGGGCCTCAGCCGCAAGCACGGCGGCTTCCTCGTGTCGCTTTCGATGTCGCCATGCCCGGTAGGTCACTAGTTGTTGCCAATACGGGACACATGCCTCGCCGGCCGTCTGCCGCATGGCCTGGAAGACGGATCGTCGTTCCGCGACAGGACGATCGTGAAACGTCGGCGCGGTCACAATCGGCACCCACGCATCAAATGACGCCGTGTACTCCGCCGAGAGCAAGGTCTTGAGCGCCATCAATCGAATCGATTCCTCGGTGTCGTTGAGAAAGGCAATGTAGCGATCGGCTTTCTTCGTCTGCGATAGCGTCCGCACGGCCCGCAACACTTCTTTCCGGACGCGCACGTCGGCGTGCGTCGCGAGCGGCTCCAAGTGCTTGACCATTTGCTCATCGCCGACTTTGCTGATGACGTACACCAGATTGCGAACGACGTACCATCGCGCGTCGGACAGGCCTTTGATCAGCGGCATTGGGTTGTGTTTCGCGTGCGCCATCAGGACGTCGCAGACGACCATCCGATGTTCCTTGTGCTTCAAGTTCGCCATCAGCACGCAGAGGCCATGGGTGGCATGAGGGTTCAGCAACAACAGCAAGGCGTGCAGGTCATCGGTCGCGGTGTTCGGCGACGCGTTGAGGACGGCCTCGATCGTTTTTAAGCGATCGGCGCGACTGAGCGAATCGAACAGCTGGGCCACTTTCTGCTTGTGGGCCTCACTCAAATTGGGACAGAGCTCCTGCGCCTCCCGCAGCAAGCTGACGAAGGTGTTGAGGAGCTTCCAGTTGCCTTCCTTCGTCAGCGTATCGAGAATCTCCGAGAAGAGGCCGAGCAGCCGATCGAGAACCAGGGGCGACTGCTCGCTGGCGAGAATGGCGGTCAACATATCGAGCAAATACGTGACGCTGTCCCGAGCGGACTCCGCTGCAATCTCCTCCGCCAGTCGTTGCAGGTCGGTCTCGGAAATCTCATACGCCGGGACCCCTTGTCCCTGACCGCTCTTGTCCTCTTGCTGGCGATCTGCCTGATGGTGTCGGCGCTCCTGTTCCGCGATAGCGCGCAAGTTAGAGGGCGCGGCGTTGAGTGTCTCAGCGTCCTGCGGGGTGAGAAAAGCGCCGGCATCTGACGTGTTGATGATTTCTTCGGCGGTAATGAAAGAGATCGTGGAGAGATTCTTCTCCCAGAGTCGCGTCACGATATCGTCGTCCGACGCCTCCGCGTCATAGGTTCCCCAGACCGCTTGCAGAAAATATTGGAGGTCGTCCTGGCTCAGCCCTTTGTGAAACGACAATTCGCGAATGCCGTCGGCGTGGAGCTTGAACGCGAGGTTTTCGGTGGGAGTGGACGATCGGTACACCGCCTGGCCCTTGTAGTACAATTCCCCTCGCTGCACGAGAAATTGCAGAACGTCGTGAGCGGCGAGTTGTAGCGTAAGGTAGCTATAGAACTGCTGAAAGAACTTCTGCGCGACCGGGTTGTTCGGTCCATAGGTGCGGACGGTCTTGAACGTCTTATCCAGCAGGCCGAGGAGCTGCTTGATAGCTTGCAGTTCGTTCGAATCGACCTGTTCGGGTACCGAAGGACTCTGCTCTCCTGTGGAAGTCGTCATTGGTCGGCGCTTTCAAGCATCGCTGTAGGGACCCTTGAAGAATGCAATGTAGTTCTGAAAACTGGCATGCGTATGTCGTTGCCCGTTCTTGCTGTTGGAAAGTTTCGTCGGCAAGCCAAAGTTTGTCAATTTTTGAGACGGTGATGAACACGTTTTGTCAAGGAGCGATCCCGCTATGACTAGCCCTCCGGCTCCTCGCTCCATCGTATGCTTTGGTGACAGTCTGACGGTCGGCTACCAGTCGCCGCCGCCCGGTGTCTTATCGGTAACGGAGACGCCGTATGGCGGCTTTTTGCAGGATCGGCTCGGAGATAGGGCCCGCGTGATCGTGACAGGTATCTGCGGCGAGTTGACCGGTGAGATGGTGGCGCGATTCGAGAAGGACGTTCTCGCTCGGCGGCCGGACTATGTCGTCATTCTGGGCGGAACGAACGACCTTGGTTGGAATGTGCCGATACCGGAGATCACGCGGAATCTCTTTCTGATGTACCAACGCGCACACGAAGCCGGGATTCAGCCCGTTGCGTTGACCGTGCCATCCTTGCGGGCAACGTCAGGCGCAGATGCCGAGGCGGCCGCCTGGCTCAGGGACCACATCGCGCGACGCCGAACGGTCAATGCGGCACTTGAAGAGTACTGTTCGACCCACTCGCTGCCCTGTGTCGATCTGTTCACCGCCACCTCGGAACCCGGCACAGGCCTTCTCGCGGCGCGCTATTCCAACGATGGCCTGCATTTCAACACGGACGGTTATCACCTCATTGCAGAGCTGTTGTACGCGCAAGTCTTTGCTGCCCTCATGGTGTCATAATGCAGGACGTCAATGACCGGCAGTTCGATCGTGTGATTGAGGGAGCGCGGGTCCCCGTCCTCGTCGAGTTCTGGCAGCCCGGATGTGGAGCGTGCCGTGCGCTCATGCGCCAGCTCGAACAATTGGAGGCGGAAGTCGGGGACCGTCTCCTGATTCTGAGGATGAACGTCGAAGAGAACTATCAAATCCCCGCCGAGCTCGAGATCTCCTCTCTCCCGGTGCTGGCGCTGTACAAGAATGGACGGTTCGAGCGGTTTATCGGCGGCCTCGGAAGGAGGGATGAGATACTGAAGCAATTGCGGCTTGCCTAGCGATTCACTCGTGTGCGTTCCTACATTGCTGTTCCCACACCCGTCCACTCCGTTTGACAGCCCCCGACGCTCTGTTAGCCTTGAAGACAAGCCACACGGTGGAGGGTGTTATGCGTATCATCCGACGTCATTCGGTTCACGCCTTGGTCATTCTGCTTCCGTTGCTCATGAGCGTTGCGACCGGTTGCAGCCGAACGATTTCGACGTACGGCGGAGACAAACAGTCCGAGTATGGAAAAGACCGGGGGGCCCAAGGCCGGGAGGCGAGCCGTGGTCGTCCGGGGCAGCCGTCGACAGGCGGAGGGGAGGTGGGGCAGGAAGGCCGGGACGATTCACCGATCCCGTCGCTCAGTCAGGTGGAGCGTCCCGACGCTTTCAGCCTTGGGAAATCGACTGGAGAGGAGCGAATCCCGTCGGATGCGATCGTCACGGCTCAGCCGGTGGAGGGCGCGAATGGCGTTCAGGGGAGTGAGGGACGGACGCGATCGTCACGCGGTCTCTCGGGGAAGTCCGGCACGCTGCTCACCGGCGACCACGAGGTGGAGATCGAAGCGGTCAACGACGTCTTCTTCGGCTTCGACAGTGCGATCATCACGAATGAAGGCAAACAGGCGCTGCTCAACGACGTGCGATGGTTTCAAACCCATCCCGAAGTGCGCCTGCTGATCGAAGGTCATTGCGATGAGCGCGGGACGAACGCCTACAATCTCGTGCTTGGCGAGAAGCGCTCGAAGGCCATTCGCGCGTTCCTCAGCGACCAACGCATCGATCACACCCGCATGTCGATCGTCTCGTACGGTAAAGAGCGGCCGTTCTGTGAAAGCCACGACGAATCATGCTATCAGCAAAACCGCCGGGTGCATTTTGCGATGCGCGAATAGCAGGAACCGATCTGCGCCGTCATACGCGTCGGGCCTCCGTCTCTCGATTCAGTGAGGCGGAGGCTCGGTCGTTAGAGCGTCCGCCACCGGCGCCCGTCCATTTGAATCAACCGGTCGGCCTCCACCGGTCCCCACGTTCCTGCCGCATACTCCGGCAACCACCGCGCGCCTTCCGTTCGCCATCCGTCGAGAATCGTTTGAATCCATGCCCAGGATGCTTCGACAGCGTCACGGCGCATGAAGAGCGAGGCGTCCCCGATCATCACATCGAGGAGAAGCCGTTCGTAGGCTTCCGGCGACGATGAGCCGAATGCTTCATCGTACTTGAAGTCCATCTCGACCGGATGCGTTTGCGCCTTGCTACCCGGCACTTTGGAAATCACGCGGAGGGAGAAACCTTCTTCGGGCTGGATGCGAAGCCGCAAGACGTTCGGCGCCTGCGGCATGTGAGGATTCGCATTGAACAGGATGTGCGGAATATCCTTGAACTGGACCGCGACTTCGCTCGCACGTTTCGGCATGGCCTTCCCGGTGCGGAGATAAAAGGGAACGCCGGCCCACCGCCAGTTCTCGACAAACAGTTTGAGGGCGACGTACGTCTCCGTCGTCGAATCGGGCGGTACCCCGGACTCTCGGCGATAGCCAGGAACTTCCCGCCCGCCGATCTTGCCTTGGATATATTGCGCACGGACCGTCATCGTTTCGACGTCCTTGCCGACGATCGGCCGTAAACATCGGAGCACGTCGATGCGTGCATCACGGACCACCGTCGCGTCCAGGGAATAGGGCGGCTCCATCGCGACGAGGCAGAGCAACTGCAGGATGTGATTTTGCACCATGTCGCGCAGGGCGCCGGTCTCGTCATAGTACCCGGCTCGCGTCCCGACGCCCTCGGCCTCGCTCACGGTGAGTTGCACGTGGTCGATGTACTTGCTGTTCCAGACCGGCTCGAAGATGCTGTTCGCGAACCGCAGCACCATGATGTTCTGAACGGTTTCCTTGCCGAGATAATGGTCGATCCGGAAAATTTGCGATTCGTCGAAGACGCTTGCCAAGGCGGTGTTGATCGCCTGCGCGGATGGGAGATCGTGGCCGATCGGTTTCTCGACGATCACCCGACAGAACGGCCGGCGATCCTCGGGCACATGAATCAGTCCGGCGTCATTCAGTCCCCGGCAGACCGGAACAAACGCATCCGGGGGAATAGCCAGATAGAAAATCCGATGGCCGGGCATCCGGGCCTCGGTTTCAATCGCTTCCAGCCGCGTGCGGATCGCCGGATAGGTCGCGGGGTCGTCGATGGAACCCGCGAGATAGAACAGGTGGCTGGCAAACTCTTGCCACGTGGTCTCGTCGATCGGTTGGCGGGAATACTTTTCCAGTCCTTCGCGCATCTGCAATCGGAATTGCTCATCGGTCCAGGTCTTTCTTCCGTTCCCGAGCACCGCGTAGGTCGTGGGCAGCATGCCGTCCAGCAGCAGATTGTACAGGGCGGGGATCAGCTTACGTCGGGTAAGGTCGCCCGACGCGCCAAAAATCACGAGGGAAGACGGCTCCACGTGACTACGTCCGGCCTCGGTCGGTGAACCAGGCGTGACCATGAGCGGCTTCCTCCAGTGGTTTACTGTTTGACCGCGTGGCCGCCGAAGGCATGGCGCAGCGCCGCGAGCATCTTCTCGGCAAATGATTCGGCCTGCCGGGAGCGAAAGCGGGTAAAGAGCGCGGTGGTCAGCGTGGGAACCGGGACATCCTTGTCGATGGCATCCTCGATCATCCACCGGCCTTCTCCGGAGTCCTCTACGTAGCCCTTCAGTTTCTCGAGCCGTGGATCCTGGGCCAGTGCATCGGCGGCGAGTTCGAGCAACCACGAGCGAACGACGCTTCCCTGCAGCCACAGTCGGGCGATCTTCGGCAAATCGAGCCCGTACTCGCTTTTCGCCATCAACTCAAAACCCTCGGCGTAACCCTGCATCAAACTGTACTCGATGCCGTTGTGCACCATCTTTACGTAGTGACCGGCGCCGTGACCACCCATATGCGCCCAGCCGGACGGCGGCGCCAGCGTCTCGAACACCGGGGCGAGCCGCTGCACCACCGCCGCCTCTCCACCGACCATCAAGCAATAGCCGACTTTCAGCCCCCATACGCCGCCGCTCGTGCCAACGTCGATATAGTGGATGCGGTCTTTGGCCAGGTCACCGGCGCGGCGGATGTCATCGTGGTACCGCGTATTGCCACCGTCGATGACGACGTCATCGGCCTGAAGCAAGCGCTTCAGCGAAGCAATGGTTTGTTCGGTCGGCGACCCGGCGGGAACCATGACCCACACGGCACGGGGAGCCGAAAGTTTCTGGACGAGCTCCTCCAGCGACCGGGCGGGGATCGCGCCTTGGTCAGCCGCACGATCGGTGACGGCTGCGGAGCGGTCGAACGCCACCACGCGATGCCCGCCTTGCCGCAGGCGAGTCACCATGTTCATGCCCATTTTGCCTAAGCCGACAAATCCGATTTCCATAGCCGGTCCTTTCCTGGTCAAATACCTCGGGTGGATTCTAGCACAGCGGCGTCGTCGCCGCTGTCGGTCGTGGAGCAGCTGTCGACACGTCCCGCCCGTCACCAACCCAAATAGAGGAATCCCGTGTCTTGACGCGTTCGTCCGTTGGATGCGAGAAGTAATCATGTCTCCAGCGGCAATACTCCACGGGCTGCTCCTTGCCGTTCTGCTCGTCGCCTGCAGTTCACCTCCGCCCATCATCGGGAATCCTGCTCAAGAGGCCGCGAAGCGCGACCTGAATCTCCTCAATGCGCGGGTCATTCATGCCTATCAAGAGCGGGAGGAAGCGCGAAAACGCGTCGAGTTCTTCAAGCGTCAACTCGCGCAGCGCGGTCTGTCAGCAAAAGAGAGGGCCGGTATCCAGGTTGATCTAGAAGAGGCCCAAGCCCGACTGCAAGCAAGCACCGACCACGTCGCCGAGTTGGAAGCCGCATTGGCGGAAGAACATCGTCGTTACCGTGCGGCGTACGGAGACGGTCCACGCGCGGCTGGGATGGAGGCAGTGCCCCGCCCGTCCAGTCCTGTCCGGTCGCGTCAATAGCGAGCGTCCTCCGCACCGGCAAATCAGCGAGGCGCGCCGCGTGGCGAGGTCGCGATGAGACGCTGCACGAGCGTTCGCTCATCGTGCTCCGAGCGAACCTCGCCGTTCAGCCGATCCTTTAACAGCCGGTCGAAAATCGCGCGGTAAATCGGTCCTGGCTTGACGCCGAGAGCCTGAAGGTCGGCCCCGGTGAGATGCGGTTTCACGTGTTGATAGGTCGTGAGGTACGCGGACACGTGGCGCTTCGCGCTTTCAGATGGCGCTTTCGCGATCAGAAACAGCAGCACTTCATCGGGCAGGCCGGAGAGAAGCGTATAGACCTCCGCCGGTTTGGGGCCCGGCTGGGCCGTAAGTCGGCGTAAGATGCCGGCCGAGTCGAAGCGCGCGCGGCGGATTTTTCCGGCGTGCCGTTCTGGTACACGGAGCCGCTTCAGCGTCTCTCGCACGGCATCCGGCGGCAGGGGGTCCATCACTGCCATGAAGTAGACGACCCACGCATCCATCTGGCGATCGAGAAACAGGAGCTTGTACCAATCCAGCGCATCCTCCAGGGCTTTGACCTTCGTCGCGAGATTCACCGCACGTTTCAAGCGTGGATGAATGAAACGAAGCAGGTCCAGTTCGCCGAGGCGGGATACGGCCGCCTGCGGATCGTCCTCGGAGAGCAAGAGAACGAGTTCGGTCAACAGGCGCGAGCCGGAGAGGCGGTGAAAGAGGTCCATTTTTACCGCGCCCTTGATCAAGGACAGCGTTTCTTTGCCCAGCCGAAAGCCGAACCGATGTTCGAAGCGAATCGCGCGGAATACGCGTGTGGGGTCCTCGACGAAACTGAGGCTGTGGAGAACGCGGATCGTCTTGTCCTTGAGGTCGCGCTGACCGCCGTAGAAATCGAGCAGCTGCCCGAACCGCGGCGTATTGAGACAAACCGCCAGGGTGTTGATCGTGAAATCCCGCCGGTACAGGTCTTTCTTGATCGAGCTGCGCTCCACCGTCGGGAGCGCGGTCGGGTATTCGTAGTATTCGGTCCTCGCCGTCGCGACATCGATCTTCCGGCCATTCGGCAACCGGACAACCGCCGTACCAAACCGCTCATGAGTCTTCACCGAGGCGCCGTGTTCCTGCGCCCACTCGCGCGCATAGGCAAGGCCATCGCCTTCGACGACGAAATCGAGGTCCAGATTCGGATGACCCAGCAGTAGGTCGCGGACGAAGCCGCCCACCACGTAGAGGGACACCGACCTCCGTTCGGCGAGCGCGCCCGCGTCTTCCAACAATCGATAGATCTCCGTCGGCAGATGCGTCTTGAGAAGCGATCGCACATTGCGACTCTGCGGCGTGTCCGGGACCTCCTCGTCCTTCGACCGTATGCGGCCTGAGCTGC
The DNA here is from genome assembly GCF_979581665.1 of Nitrospira sp. Vd2. NCBI lineage: Bacteria > Pseudomonadati > Nitrospirota > Nitrospiria > Nitrospirales > Nitrospiraceae > Nitrospira > Nitrospira sp. Vd2. The sequence goes on from NZ_CEFZSK010000039.1 coordinate 18,851, forward strand.
GGAGATCATGGTGCAGGGCGCGAACGAGATCCGTTCGGGTGATCACGCCCATCACCCGACTGCCATCAAGAATCGGCACGAAGCGCTGATTCCGATCGACCATCTGCGTTTCGATGTCGCGAAAGGGCGTGGTCGGTGTCGCGGTATACACATCGGTCTGCATCACGTCGGCGACAGGCGTCTTGTGGAACTTATGAAAAAGCGCCTTCTGGACCGTCTCGCGCGTGATGATGCCGCGATAGTGGTCGTCCTCGTCGACGACCGGCACGGCATTGACCTGATAGCGCGTCAGCGTCCCCTCAACCTCCTGGACGCTCGCGCCTTGGTCCACGATCTTTGCGGGGCTCGACATCACGTCACGGGCGAGGAGCACCGGCTCGGCCCGCCGCCGCACCCAGTCGACGATCTGCTCGCGCACCTCGATGAGCGTGCGGCCTTTGATCGTCGCGGCCGCCGCGACCGCATGGCCGCCGCCGCCGAACTCGCGGGCCAGCGCCCCGACATCGACGGCATCCCGGCGGCTGCGTCCGATCAGCTCAATTTTCTCTTCCAGCGCAATGGCCGCAATCACGGCATCCAAGCCTTCCATTTCGGCGAGCTTCTGCACCACGTCCGCCAACTCGCCTCGGTAGCGATCGTACGTGCTCGCGGCAATGAGCACTTTACAGCCCTCGAGATAATGGATCTCGCCGTTCTGCAGCAAATCATCGAGGAGCGCAATTTGCTCGCGGTCGAGGGGATGCCGAAGGGTATCGGTCACCATCGTCAGATCGGCGCCGCAGCGGAGCACATGGGCGGCGGCCTCGAGGTCGCGGGGCGTCGTGGACGTGAACGCGAGAAAGCCGGTTTCTTCGTAGAGCCCGAGCGCGAGCACGGTGGCTTCGAACGGCGTGAGGGGAATCCGCTCTCGCTGCAACGCCTCCACGAGCAACGTCGTGGTCGCCCCGACGGATTCGACCACCCGGTGCTCGGCGCGAATCCCCGGCCGGTCCGGCGACTCCTCGCCGTCGGGGTGATGATCATAGATGATCACCCGCACCGCCGGTCGATCAAGCACGCGGCGAAAGGGACCGAGTCGGTCCGGTTCCTGAGCGTCCATCAGAATGAGACGCTCGACCTGGGAGAGATCGACGTCCTTCATCCGTTTGATCCCAAGGTCATGAGTTGCGAGGAAGCGGCGCACCGCCTCCTGTGCGCCGGCGGGGAGTGCGAGGACGGCGCCCGGGTAGAGCTTTCGGCCGGCCACCATGGAAGCCACGCCGTCAAAATCGGCGTTGAGGTGAGTGGTAATCAGGTCCACGGCGGAGGACTCCTTGAGGCATTCTAGCAGGAGGCACGACGTCGCGGCATGCAGCCGTGTCGGAGGTCAATCGACACGGGCGGGGAGCGGGATGTCTTTGAAGATCTCATCAGCCAACTGCCGGCCGAGCGCGAGTCGCTCATCCAGCGACGCGGCGGTCAAGAAACGGTCCATCAATTCGCCGATTGCCGCATCCCGGCTGGACACGAAGCGCAGGACATCCGCCGGGGCGGTCGCCCAATAGCCACGCAACCGAAAAAACGCTTGAACCAGATAGTCGAAAAAGAGGCCCAATAGGTATTGGGCGGTCGCCGGCACGTGGGCGAGATCTTCGGCCTTCCCGAGCCGATGGAAGCATTCGGCCTTCAGCCGGATCTTCTCGTTCATGCTGGCCGGTCGCGGTCCTTGTCGGAAGCGTTGAGCCGCCTTGTCCACCAGCCGGGCACCGACCTGCTCATGGTCGAAGAGCACGCGGCCTTTTCGAAGGAGCGGCGGCAGCCGGGCAGTGAAGGGTAATTCCTGTTCGACCGCCTTGTGGCCGCGGTAGCGAACCTCGATGTGCCGGTCGTCGATGCGGACGATCTCCTCGCCCTCATCCTGCCCTTTGACGAGGGCGATGAAATTCAGATCGCTGTGTGCCGTTAATCCGCGGCGGATGCCGGATCCCACGAGGATGATCGAGACAAGATCCGCCCCACGCCGTCCCCGGATGTAACTCACCGCCGCCGTGACGACTTTCTCGAGACCCGGCGGCGCAATCGGCTCGGGCTGCTCCGGCGGCTCCGGTACTGGAAGGAGTTCGGCGAGCAGTTCCTCACGCTTGGGTCCTAGAGGCGCCGGGTGGCTCGGTCCCGGGTGCTGTGATTCGGTCGTCATCGAGAGTCCATAGGGCGCCCTTGCCAGACCGCGATGATCGTCGGCTCCAAATTTGCCAGCCAACGATCGAACGGTGTGTCGGCATCGACGATGATCTCGAGTTTTCCGTTCGGCAACGTGCGGACAACGCCGGGAGACTCCGAGCCGAGCGGAATTTCGACCCGCTCGCGATTCAGTCCGAGTCGGTCGGTAACTTCCAGTATCTGCGCGATCTGCTGAAACGACACGGCATCACTCATCATTTTGCGCCCGCGCATTCTAGAAAGCAGCGGTCGGCACGTCAATATCATTGAAGATGGCTCAATGGTGCAGACGTCCATGCACGTCTGGGTCGCCGCAGGTGTGGACGTGTCGGTGCTTCAAGGACATACCCTTTCTATCATATCGGCTGAAGAACCCTGCTTCGCGAACGTTAAGCTAAACCAAGCATAGTTAGGAGGAGGCAATTGTCATGAAACGGTATACCGTAGCTCTGCTCGCAGGCGTGACCATGCTGTCCGCGTGTGCTCAGCAGCATCCAACAGCCGAGACGCACCGGGCGTCTGCGCAACGGCAGACGCCGTCCGAGGAGGCGCAGTGGCAACAGCGGGCGGCACAGGCGCGGGCGCAAGCGCAGCAACAGCAAGCCCAAGGGAAGCTCGCCTCGACCGATCAGCAGTTCCTCAATGAAGCGGCACGCGACGGCGCGTTGGAAGTGAAACTCGGGAGCCTCGCAATGGTGCAAGGCACCACGCCGGCTGTGCAACAATTGGGCGATCGACTGATGAAGGATCACACCAAGGCCAATGAGGAATTGCAGAAGTTGGTGGACCAGCAAGGATGGCGCATCCCGTTGGCACCGGCCGACGGGGAGCAGACGATGCGTCAACTGTCCCAACTCTCCGGGCGTGAGTTCGAGCGTGCCTACTTACAGCGGATGGTCGAGGATCACCAGAAGGATCTGGCGGCCTTCGAGCGGGAGGTGGATGAGGGGCAGAATCCCGCCGTCAAGGCGTGGGTGGCTCAGGTCGTTCCACAGCTGCGCGAGCACTTGAATCTGGTGCAGAAAACGGTCCAAGAGTTGTCACAACAGGAGAACGCGGGCGCAGTCCCCACGGCACCGATTCTTCCAAACACCGGAGGCGGAACCGCTTCAGAACGGTGATGGATCGTCGTGCTGCGGTGATCGACTGAAGAGTAGTGAGAAGTCCCGGCTGGAAGAGTTCTTCCGGACACCCGTATAATGGCATGCCTTTTGGCCTGCCACAGGTGTACGGTGACCTCTCGGCTGATATCACTCATCGGGATCGTGGGCGGGCTCGCAGGACTGTTTTGGTTCATCGCCCTCGCCATGACCAAGAAGTCCTCCGAGCCCTCCGAGACGAAACGCGCCGCATGACATTTGCCATCGCGGCGAGTGGCGAATGGTTCGAGAGCTGAAGTACGTTTATTAACTTAGGACAACCCCTCCTCTTGCACGACTGGCAGCACCTCCCTAGAATGCCGTAACTTCCGGCTCGCCGATAGGCGGATTCATCCATTGCCGACGAGAAACCTCAGATGTTTGTGGACAAGCCAGCTCCTGTCGCAAGTTGCCGATGGTGTCACGAAGCTGGCACTCCTGTGGTTCGTCTATTCGGTTACGGGATCCGCGTTTAAGACGACGCTGATCGGCCTCCTCCAAACGATTTCCTCCATCGTCTGTACGCCCTTCATCGGGGTCCTCGTCGATCGACTCCCGAAGAAGGGAATCCTCGTCGTCACCGATCTCCTGCGTGGTGTGTTCCTGGGGTTCGTGCCCTGGCTGGTGCCATCGGATGTACTGACCGTCGATCTCCTCTATGGCCTGGTCTTTCTGTATGGGCTCACCTCCGCCGTCTTCACACCGGCATTGTCGGCGTCCGTCCCGTTCCTCGTGTCCCGAAGGCGTTTCACAGCGGGCAATGCGGTCTTACAGAGCACGACCAGTATCGGGATCATCCTCGGCCCGATCATGAGCGGAATCGGCATTGCAGCGCTGGGCCCCAAAGAGGTGCTGTCGCTCAATACGGTGACCTATGTCGCGTCGGCTCTTCTGCTCCTGCCGATGCAGTTTCAAGACCGTGCGTCGGTACCGGCCGCCCGCAAGCCACGGACAATTGCCGCGCTATTGGAAGCCGCTCGCTTTGTGTTTCGCTCCTCGCCGACGATCGTTCGATTGATCATCATCGCCGCCCTCTATACGTTCGCCACCGCGGCGTTGACGACATTGCTGCCTGTGTTCGGAAAAAGCCTCTTTCAATTCGGCCCGGTGGAAGTGGGATATTTCTGGTCGTCGCTCGGCGTCGGCTTTCTCGTCGTCTCCATCGGGCTGCTCCGCGTTTCTACCTGGACCCTTCGTGCGCGCGTCTATCTGGTTGCAGGTTCCAGTGCAGTCGCCGGCGTGGCGCTGCTCACCCTCTTGTCGACGATGAACCTGGCGGTCGCGCTCGCGCTGATGGCCATCGTGGGCGCGGGAATAGGGACCTTGACGCCCGTGGCGTGGGGCATCCTTCAGGAACTCTCGCCGCTGCCGATGCTGGGGCGAGTCATGGGACTGTACACGGCCGTCGCGATGACAACATCCTTGGCCGGTATCTGGGGATTTGGATGGCTCGTCCAAGAATGGGGACCGGCGATCGGCCTGATGGGAATCGCGACCATTCTGTTGAGTGTCGCGGGGACGAGCGTCCTGTTCGCCGGCGCGATGACGGGCGTGACACAGGTCATCTTCATGGAGCGCGTCCGCTCGGGGTTGGCCGATGACCGCGAGCCAGCGGCGCTCGCGCTCGTCTCCCGGAGCCGTACTCGGTAGGGATGGAAAGGAGTGGCAGGAGATGGCGGCGATGATGGAGCGAGCAGCCCTTCAACGAAAAGGCATGGTACGGCTGATTCCCGTCTTTGTGTTGATCGCAGCGCTTGGTCTGGTTGATCTGCTGGTGCCCGCGCTCTCCATCGACCCGATGCTGTACGTCGCACCGATTGCCTGGATCGCGCTCTGGTCGGAGCGGTCCGAAGGCGTCTTCGTCCTGCTCGCCGGATGCGTGTGTTGTGGTTTGATCATTGCCGCCGGATTGCGTGATGGGCTCATCCTCTCACCCGAGCTGGCGCACCGCGCCGTGGCCGTCTGTATCCTGTGGGTCATCGTCGCGATGTCACTCGCGAGAAAACGTGTCGAGGAGGAAGTCAAAGTGCTCAAGGGCCTGCTGCCGATCTGCGCGTACTGCAAAAAGATCCGTGACGACCAAGGATACTGGAAGCAATTGGAAATCTACATCGCTGCGCACTTGCAGGCCGATTTCAGCCATGGCCTCTGCCCGGAATGCGGCCCAGCCCACTACCCCGATATTCTCGGCACGCAAGTTCCGAGCTTCTCGCCCGTGCGCCGATCGGCGCCCTAACGCCCCTCAAGCAACCAGACTCCTCGCCACGTCACTACGTAGACCGTCGTCTCGCTTCCTCGTTCAAGTTCGTCCACGGGAACCCGCGCATGCGGCGGACATACTGCAGGCCCACCCCGGGGCGGATAATGAAAGAACCTGACATCACGATCACCCAAGCCAGGAGGGCGACATGAGATACCAACGCATCTGGCTACCGCTATCACTGTTGATGATGCTGTGCGTACCCGGTCTCACGTTCGGTGCGGAGTCGTCCGAGCGGATCGGCCCAGGAGACCGCGTGATCATCTCGTATACCTTGTCAGTGCCGGACAGCGAGTTCATCATGCGGGACAATGTCAGCGAATACACTCCCGGGCAAGGCCAGCTCCTTCCACGGCTGGAAGACGCGCTGATGGGCATGAGAGCGGGAGAGCAGAAGCATGTCGAGCTGAGGCCGGACGAAAGTTTCGGGCGTTACGAGGAAGGCAAGCGGATCACGATCGCGCGGGACCGATTGCCGGACGACGCCAAGGTCGGGGACGTGTACCAGACGCCCCATGGGCAACCGTTCATCGTGAAACGGTTAGCGAACGACGCCGCCGTGGTCGACTTCAATCATCCGCTGGCTGGAAAGGACGTGGTCTTCAACGTGACCATCTTGAACGTCATGCACCCGGGCATGGCATCGAGGTCGGGACAAGAGGAGCCGACGATCATGACGTTCAACGGGGCGACGGTGGAGAAAGTGGACCCGGACAGCCAACAAATTCGCGTTCGAACTCAGGAAGGGGACAATTGGCTGCTCAACGTGACGCGGGACGATCTGCTCAAGGGCGTGAATGCGGGTGACCGCGTGAGCTTGGAGCTGAACGGCGAGAATCGCGTCAAGAATCTGATCAAGCAGGAGTCCAGATAAGCCGCCTGAACGGGGTGGCCGGCGGAGCGGGACCGAGGGTGTCGTGTGTCGAAACGGAAGACGATCGGAAGAGTCGGACGTCGTCGAGTCGGCAGCGGTCACGACACCGGGGTTCGGTACCGCGCGGTCACCCGCTTGACTCCGTCCCCGAGGGTTTCGCCGGGTTTCAACATAAACGAAGATCGTGTGCCGAGGGCGTCTTCGAAGAGGGCGAAATCGCCGTGGTCCGTTTGCCACACTCCGCAAAATCGGAGACCGTGTAGCCGGTTGACCTCGTCGTTCAGTGTCACATCGTTGCTCATGTATCCCTCCATGTACCACCCAAAGGCCGTAAGCTCTAGGATGACATGAAGTGTACACCTTTGCTGACGAAAGTCGAGGGGAACAGTGGCTCTAGACAAAGTACGTGGCTCGGGAGGACGGGTGGGCTTGTTGGATCCCGGCTCCCTACCATTCCGTTCGTTGCGCTCCTCGAACGACACTTCGGTGCGCGTTCGCACATTGGGGACCTAAGCGGTTCCCGTAGCGGGCCATTATTTCGCCGACGGGATCAGTGCTGAAGGCTTGCGGTGGAGCGGCAGATCCTACCAGGCACGCGACGGTGGAGCCTTGGACGGCCGTGTCGTTGGAACAACTACGAGGAGAATACACTTGCCGAGGCGAACGTGAATAGGTATAACAAATGCGCTCATGAGGACCCCTTCTCTTCTCCTTCTCCTCTTCACTTTCGTCAGCGTCATGCTTGGCTGCGCCGGACACAGGCATGATGCCCGGGTTGCCCTTCAGCCTGGCGTCGCGACCTTCATTGCTGAGGAGTATCAATTCGAGGGACCGAACATCGTGCCGGAAGGCCGCACGGTGATCCAGGTGCGGAACCACGGTCATGAGGCACATCACATTCAGCTCTTGAAACTCGAGAAGGGGAAAACCGCCGACGAGTTGGTCGAGGCGCTTCGGCACCGCGTCGTGCACATCCCGTCATGGGCCAAGCAAGTGGGTGGGCCCAACGGCATCAGTCCGGGTCAAGATGCCGAAGCGATCGTCGACCTCCAGCCGGGCTCCTACGTTCTCGTGTGTGTGATTCCGTCACGAGATGGCACCCCGCATGTCGCACTCGGCATGCATCAGGAGTTGCAAGTGATCGAAGGAGGCCTCTCTGCACCTCATTATGACTACCATCTCGCCCTGCGAGACTTCTCCTTTGCGGTCCCAGAGCAAATTCACTCCGGCCGACGAACCTTCCGGGTCTTCAATCGCGGCACGCAGGCGCATGAGGTGACGCTGGTGAAGCTCGCTCCGGCGGCCACAGTCCCCGATGTCGTCGCGTCACTGACGCCCGGTGCGACAGACCCGTTGCCCGGAACCCTGATGGGCGGACTCTCGGGTCTCGAGCCGGGGACGGAGGGATTTTTTACCGCGACGCTGACGCCGGGCCGGTATGCCTTCCTCTGTCTTTTTCCCAACCCGGGTGGCGAGACGTCCCACGTGAATCGCGGCATGGTCTTGACCTTCAGCGTCGAGGGCTCGAAAGACATCCCTGCCGTCCGTCCCGTCAGTCTGCCCGTTCCGGAATAGCCTCGACCGATTATCCGCTCAGCGACGGGGACGCCCCCGAGGATCGCCTCGGTCGCGGGACTGCGTCCGGCGGCCGCGTGCGCGTTTACGACGAGCCCGATAACGCTCGCACGGACATTCGCGACAATGTCCGCGGGTTCCCGCGACGACCGCATGCTGCCGTTTGTTGTGTCCGCAGATGCAGACTCGTTCGGCTTTGGTCCGCGCGCTCATCTCACGCGCCGCGGTTGGTGTCGCCCGTCCATCCGTCAGTCCAGCGTTTGGCGGTAGCGGGTGACGGCAATGATCAGCGCCACCGCGGTGAAGAGCGCGATTTGCCAGAGTTGGAGTACCACCTCGTTCGGGCCGTTGCCCTTCAGCAAGATCCCACGAACGATACGCAGAAAATGGGTCAGCGGGAAGACTTCGCCCAGCCCCTGCGCCCATGTCGGCATGCCGCGAAACGGAAACATGAACCCGGAGAGCAGCAGCGATGGGAGGAAGAAGAAGAACGACATCTGCATGGCCTGCAACTGATTCTGCGCCACCGTGGAAAAGGTGATGCCGACGGCCAGATTGGCGGCGATGAACACCAGCGACACCACGAGCAGAAGGAGCACGCTGCCGGCCATCGGCACGTGAAAGAGGAATCGCGATGCCACGAGAATGAGGCCGACTTGGACGTAGCCGACGAGGATGTAAGGAACGATCTTACCGAGCAAGACTTCAAGTGGACGTGTGGGCATGGACAGCAAGGTTTCCATCGTGCCGCGTTCCCGCTCGCGCGTCATGACCAAGCCCGTGATAATCACCATCGTCATCGTGAGGACGACGCCCATGAGGCCGGGCACGATGTTGTACTGCGTGATCGCCTCGGGGTTGTACCGCGCGTGAATCCGCACATCGATGGGCGGGGTCGCCCCGGTGAGGTACGCGAGCGGGCCTTTGAGGTCGTGCTGGAGCGCCGTGCTGATGGCCATGGTCAGCGAACCCAGCGCGTTACTCGTCGCCGCAGGATCCGTCGCATCGGCCTCGACGAGGATCGCGGGTCGGTCGCCGCGTAACAAGTCCCGGCTGAAGTTCTCGGGAATGTTCACCACGAACTGGACGTCCCCCCGCGCGAGCACGGCATGGCCCTCCGCTTCAGTGTCCACCTGGCGCACGAAGTCGAAGTAACTGCTGTTCCGGATGGCGGAGAGCACGGTGCGGCCCTGCGGGCCGTGGTCGGCCAGGAGGACGGCGGTCGGAAGGTGCTTGGGATCGGAATTGATCGCGAAGCCGAACAGCGTGAGCTGGATGAGTGGGATGCCGATCATCATCCCGAACGTCAGACGATCCCGGCGCATCTGAACGAACTCCTTGACGACGATGGCCCAGAACCGCCCAAACGAAAAACCAGAGCGCGTCACGTTGGCACCGCCTGCTGAGGGTGCTCCATCAAACGGATGAACACGTCTTCCAAGCTCGAGTCGATCGGACGCCAGTGATAGGGCTCGCGGCGGAACGGCGCGATCGCCCGTTGGAGCGCCTCGGGATCGTCACCGCTGACGTGCAAGACGTTCCCGAACGGCACCGCTTGGCCCACGCCCGGCTGGCGGCGCAACTGCTGAGCCAGGTCAAGCAACTGCGATCCCGAAACAGCCCACGTGGATAGATTGGCCTGCGCAATGACCTCGGCGACGGTGCCGTGAGCCAGCAACCGACCGTTGGAGATAAAGGCGAGCCGGTGGCACCGTTCCGCTTCGTCCATATAGTGAGTCGTGATGAGGAAGGTGAGGCCTTCCGCGGCCAACTCATGAATCTCTTCCCAAAATTCGCGTCGAGCCTTCGGGTCGACGCCGGCCGTCGGTTCATCGAGCAACAACAGCTTCGGGCGATGGATCAGGCAGGCGGCGAGCGCCAGCCGTTGTTTCCACCCGCCGGAGAGCTGCGCGGCCAATTGGTCGCGACGATCGACCAGTCCCAGCCGCTCCAAGCTTTGCCACACGGCCTCACGCCTCTGGGGCATCGAGTACATGCGCGCGACGAAGTCGAGGTTTTCGGCGATCGTCAGATCTTCATAGAAACTGAAGCGCTGCGTCATGTATCCGACCTGTCGCTTGATGACCTCACTCTCTCGGATCACATCGTGCCCGAGACACGTGCCGCGCCCCTCATCGGCGCGAAGCAGCCCGCACAGCATGCGCAGAAAGGTCGTCTTGCCGCTTCCGTTCGGTCCGAGAAATCCGCACACTTCGCCGGTCTGCACCAGAAGGTCGACATGGTCGACGGCGAGGCGGTTCCCGAAGCGCTTGGTCATGTCCTGAACGTCGATGGCGACCGGGCTAGTCATGATTGCTCCCAAACTGCACGTCGACGGGCTGACCGGGGTGGAGCGTCGCAGCGACGGCCGGATCCACTGCCGCCTCGATCATGAAGACGAGCTTCGCACGGCTCTCCTGACTGTAGATCACCGGGGGCGTGTATTCGGCACGCGGCGAAATGTAGTTGACGCGCGCCTCGAGGGGTTGCGGCACGCCGTCGACCAGAACCGCCACTCGGTCGCCGGGATGGATCGTCGCGACCTTGGCCTCGGATACAAATGCCCGAACCTTGATGTTCTGCGGCGGAAGCAGGGCGACCACGGGCCGACCGCCCGGCACCCACTCTCCCTCACGATACAACGTATCGTACACGAGGCCCGCTTGTGAGGCCGTCTGCCGTTTTTGCGACAGCTCCCACTCTGCCTTTGCGAGGGCGGCCTCTTGCGCGCGGACGGTGGCTTCTGCCGCCGCGATCTGATCGGTGCGCGAGCCGAGGCGGGCCGTTTTCAGCTCGGCTTCGAGTTGGGCGACGCGTTGGCGATTTTCGTCGCGAAGGAAACGGGCGCGGTCGTAGTCCTGCTCCGGCGTGGCGCCCGGCTCTTTGATCAAATTCGCCTGTCGCTCGAAGTCTCGTTCGGACAGGGCGAGCGCGGCGCGTGCCTGCCGCAGTTGCGCCTCGATCGATTCGAGCTCTGTTGGGCGCTTGCCCTTCTTCACGTCTTTCAACGTTGCGCGGGCTTGGGCGAGCCGGCGCTCGGCTTCGTCTCGTGCGGCTTGTTCGGGCGTGCTGTCCAAGATGAAGAGCAGGTCCCCGGTTTTCACCTGACTCCCGCGGGACACCAGGAGCGAAGTCAACGTCCCGGGCAAGGGCGACGCGACATAGACGAACTCGCCTTCAACATAGCCTTGGGCGCGGTTGGGGTCGGCTTTGGCGCAGCCACTGACGAGCACCAGGACTCCCATCAGGGCAGCCAGCGATAGGCCAAAGGAGGCAGACGTTCGAGGTGTCACGGCGTCCGCCCTCGCCGAGTCATGACACCGTCGAGCATGATGGTGATGATGGCCGAGAAGCCCGTTTTTGGCGTAATGCCGAGCTCGGCCATCTTGGGCGGATTCAAGACGCCGCTGACGGCGGCGAGAAGGATTTCGACCACGAGGGTGACCGGGAGATCACGCCGCATCAGGCCGGCTCGCCGTGCCCGCTGGAACACATGGCCGAAATACCGCTGCAAGATCACCCGGCGGCGACGTTCGACGATGGCAAACAGGTCCGGCGCTTCGCGTTGAATATCACGCACGAAGGGAGGCTGGATCTCCTCCGTGTGTCGCTGGACGCACGCGAGAAGTTGATGGATCGTCGTCGGGACGGCGGCTCCGTTTCGCGTAATCTGTCGGAGGTCCCGCTCGATGTCGGCAAACTTGTCCCGCAGCACGGCCTTGAGAAGAGCCTCCTTGCTTGGAAAGCACCCATACAATGTCTTCTTACTCATGCCGAGAGCGGCGGCCAGGTCGTCCATCGTGACGCCCCGAAAACCATGCGTGAGGAACTGGCGTCGCGCGGCAAGCACGATGCGCCGGCGCGTCGTCGCACGGCTTGACGATGACGGCTCGACTCGCAAGTGTTGAGAGGCACGGTGCATAGCGAAGAGGGAACGATAGAAACTCTAATAGTATTATCAGTTTCCTGAGGATAAAACGCAAGAGGGGCTGCCGACCGCACCGCCGGCTACGGTCGAACCGGACTAAGGTCGCGGCCCGTAGTGGCGCCTGACTAGACGCCAGTAGATGGCGAGGTTCACTGCGAGCACGGCCGTGCCGAGGACGATCTGCACCTCCCGCGTCAGTGCCGAGGGATAGAGGATGGACAAGAGATAATGCGTGATGAAATCCTCGTCATAATTCGCCGCCTCTCCGCGCTGGCGAAGGAAATGTTCGAGCGGCGTGAGGGGGCACACCCAACCGGCGAATTCGACCACCGCGCCCCATGCCGCGGCCGGGAGATGGAGGCAGGCCAGGCGCGGCGTTCGCCGGACGAGGAACCCGTCGCCCACAACGAACAGAACAAACGCCAGATGGAGTAGGAGAACGCCATCCGCGGCGAGGCGATAGACCATCACACGGTCTCAGCATCGTTCAGGTTCGGAGCGGTTGGTCTGAGGATCGGGTATAATCACGCAGCGTTTTCTTCGTCATCCCGCGCTCATGCCATCCCGCTATCGCGGCATACGCTGGTACATCGTCGCGCTGGCCGGCGTGTTGCTCGTCGGGCTCATCGGCAGTCTCTATCAGATATTTCAGCTCATTCACAATCGGCAGGCCGATGCCGTCATCATCGACCTCGCGGGACGGCAACGCATGCTGGCCGAGCGCCACCTCCAAGAACTCTTGTTGGCCTCCCAAGGCGTGCAGGCCGACCATAGCGGAACAGGACAGCTGCTGCTCGAGCGCGTGGACGTGCTCCTCAACGGCGGGCATACGATGGGAGACATTGGGCAGCCGACCACTCTCACGATTCCCGCCGCTCAAACTGATGCCATCCGCCGCGAGTTCTTAGAGGAACGCAGTCTGCTGGTCGCGCTCCTTGACAAGGCGCATCTATTTCTACAACTGGCGCCGAACACGCCCGAATACCTATTGGCTCGGGACGACCTTCTGCGGATGAACCAGGCGTTGGTCGTCGCCGCCAATGAAGCGGTCGTGACGATGACCGAGCATTCGGAGTCGAAGATTCAGGCGATCATCCAGTGGACGGCCGGGTTCATCATCGTGGCGGCTGTCTTGGGATTGGGGCTTGCCGGATTGCTCTGGCGAACCAACCAGGAGCTCAACAAGGAGACCACGGAGCGGCAGCATGCGCAGCAGCGGGCGTTGGAGGCCCTCCAGCAGAGCGATTCGCTGAAGACCGCGCTGCTGTCTTCTGTCTCCCACGAGCTTCGGACGCCGCTTACGGCCATCCAGAGCTTGATTACGGGAGTCGAAGACGCGACCGGCGACGTTCGGCGCGAGCTGATCGAGGGAGTCCGCGAGGAAGTGCGCTACTTGCACCGCTTGGTGGAAAACTTGCTCGACATGTCGAGATTGGAGGCCGGGGTGCTGTGCCCACATTGCGATTGGCATGTCGTCGAGGAGTTGATGGAAGGGGCGATCAGGCGTGTCGGGCCGGCGATCGAGCAGCGCGAATTGCTCGTTGAGTTGGACGACGGCCTGCCGCCTCTCTACGTCGATGGAACCGAGATCCAACTCGTCCTCGTCAATCTCCTCGACAACGCCGTGAAATTTTCTCCCGCCGGTTCGCTCATCACCCTTCGGGCAAGCGCGAATCCCGGCACGATCGTCGTCTCGGTCTCGAATCGCGGCGTCGCCATTGCGGATGACGACGTGGCGCGGATCTTTGACCGATTCTATCGCACGGAATCAGCTGTGCGGAGCGGTGTGCCGGGGACAGGACTGGGCTTGGCGATCTGCAAGGCGATCATTGAAGTCCACGGCGGGCACATCACCGCCCGGTCCTCTGACGGTGAAACGACCGTGCAATTCGAGCTGCCTCTGGTGCCGGAGCCCGCCGGCGCCGGACTTCCGAGTCACCGTGAGGCCCAATCAGGTCGACCATGAGCGCCGGCGCACGAATCCTTGTCGTCGATGATGAGCGGCACATCAGACGTTCGCTGCAAGTAAGCCTTGAGAGTCGTGGCTACGCGGTGGTGACGGCGACGAACGGGGAAGAGGCACTTGCGCTCTTTGCCGCGCGCCCGGCGGATCTCGCGGTCGTCGATCTCGTCATGCCGGTCATGGACGGCCTCGAGGTGACGCGGGCTCTGCGTGAACGGTCCAGCGTGCCGATCATCGTCCTGTCGGCGGTCGGTGAGGAAGCGCAAAAGGTTCAAGCCCTCGAGCAAGGCGCGGACGATTATGTGACGAAACCGTTCGGCACCGAAGAATTGCTCGCCCGCATCCGCGCCTTGTTGCGCCGCGCGGCGGGTGCCCAGAGTGCGGAGCCGATCTATCGGGCCGGGCCGCTCACGGTCCGTTTCGATCGCCGCGAAGTGCGCCTCCACGGCGAACTCGTGCCTCTCACCCCCACGGAATAATGATTTGCTGAAATATCTGATCGAGCACGCGGGAAAGGTCGTCACCCATCGCATGCTGCTGCAAGCCGTCTGGGGACCCGGGTACGTTGAACAGACGCAATATCTGCGGGTCTTCGTCGGTCACTTGCGAAGAAAACTCGAGCCGGATGCCACGCGGCCACGCTTTATCCTGACCGATCCCGGAGTCGGCTATCGCTTTCAAGCGGAGCCGGACTAGCTCCCTTCCCCCGCTTTCCATCGATTCTTTACAGCTTTTTTACGGGTTCCCGCGCATCGGTGCACGGCATCTTTATCCCTCGCGCGGTACGCTGCTCATGACGGGACGCAACATCCCTCGGCAAGGAGGTACGCCGATGATGTTTCCATTCGTCGTGCTCATGACGCTCGCGGCATTGACGTTGCCGTCGACCCTCTACGCCAGTGGTCCTTCTGCTTTGACGATCACGATGGACAGCGGCGGCCTGTATTACGATCCCGTGACCGCGGTCGCGACGGACGGAACGGCGATTACCTGGCGGAATGGCACCCCATCCCCACACAGCATCCGACATGACGGCTGCGGGAGACGAGACAGCGAGTGTTGGTTCGACTCCGGCATCGTCCGGCCGGACGCGGCCTTTAGCATTGCGGCCCCTCCTCCCGGACGATACCCGTATCACTGTGAGCTGCATCCGATCATGCGTGGCATCCTCATCGTTGGAGCCGCCGATCTGTCTCAGCGGGCCGCGTGTGGTGAGGGATGCGCCGGACAATGAGAAGTCGAATCCCGTGGTCGCGCGCCGGGACGAGGTGAAGAGTGGGAGGGGCGATACTGGTGGTCGACGACAATCCCGATACGATTCGCGTCCTCAGCGACCGATTGCGTGCGGCCGGATACCTGATCGTGACGGCCAATGACGGTTTGACGGCGGTGAGGCTCCTGACTGAAGCGTCCGCGTCCTCACCGATCTGTGGCGTGCTGTTGGATGTTCAGATGCCTGTCATGGATGGACTTGAGGCGTTGCGGTGGCTCCGGTCGAACCTTTCGTCGATCCCGGTCTTGATGATGTCCGCGGTTGAGAATGCGGCGATCGTTGGGGAAGCACGACGGCTTGGCGCGGCAGGATTTATCTCGAAATCCGAAGAGGGGGTGACATTCATCGCCCGGTGCGCTGAGGTTTTCGGCCCTCCCGGTAATGCTTTAGAAAGACGGATGACAGACGAATAGGCCGTCATCCTCTACGGAGGGAGCCGCAGGGGTGTTAACGTGCAGGTGATGCTTACGCGTGAATGTGCCTGGTGTAAGGCAGTGTTGGGATCGGTCCTCTGTGATGCGGAGGGCATTACGCACGGCATCTGTGCCGCATGCGAAGCGCGACTCATGCGCGATCTCGAGACCAGACGTCGTCGGGCTCGCGAAGCCGCGCTTGCCGTCTCCGTAACCTCCTAGTTCCCCCCTGACTCAAGTCCTCTTCTACTCAAGTCCTCTTCTAACTGTGCCGCCCGGTCCGATAACCCGCTTTTCGTGGCGATTTGTCTGCAAGGCACACGTAATACACGAACTTCCTTCAGCGACTCCCCCAACCGGCGCTTAGCGCGCCTTTTCCTTTCGCCCATGTTTCCTGAAGCAGCCCGCGCCAGTCATTGCGGCTCAAGACCGGCATGGTCGTGATCTTGATGTGGCCGAGCGATGAATTCAGCAACGCCGCCTTCATCGCCGTGCGATTGTCGGGAAATTCCAAAATGGCGACGACGTCGTATTCACCGAGACAGTAGTATGCGTCGATCAGCCGTCCACCCAAGGATTCGATATTCTGCTGCACGACGTCCGAACGCGAGACGCCTTGGTCCTTCATGGTCGTGACCCCCTGGGTGCTGAACTTGACGAGACTGACGTAGATCGGCATGGCATCCTCCTTCCTTCACGCATCTGCGACGCTCCATACCAGGTTGCCGACAATCGAGATGTAAGCGTCGGGCCATCTTCGTCGTAGGTCGAACGGGGCAAATGTCCACCATCTGGTATTACGATTAGGTGGTATAGCGAAATTGACTATCGCACGCAGGAGTAGGATAGTCGCCTACGCGAGGCTTCCTCTCGTGGCTTCCTGAAAATAGGCGCAAGATCTTGATGACAATTCCCGATCCGGCCGTCGCGTGGCTGCATCTCGCCTCCGAAGTTCTCATCGCGCTCGCGTACTTCGCTATCCCTCCGGCCCTGATTCTCCTGATCCGAAGACGACGTGATGTACCCGTCCCCAGCGTGTACGTGCTCTTTGCCGCCGTGCTATTCGTGTGCGGGCTTACCTTCGTCTTCGGCCCCGTGGCCCTGGCCTGGTCGCCGCTTCCAACCGTCCACGGCGCGCTGAAGGCCGCCACGGCGATCCTCTCGCTCGGGGCGGCCATTTTGTTGTGGCGGTCGCTTCCCGTGCTGATCCGCGTTCCAACACCCAAGGACTATGACGACGTGATGCGGTCGCTCCAAGCCGAAATTGAAGAACGCATCCGAGCCGAGCGAGCGTTGCGGGAGAGTGAGGAGCGTTTCCAAGCGTTCATGAACCATAGCCCGGCGGTGGCCTTCATCAAGAACGACAAAGGGGAGTTCGTCTATTGGAACGAACGGGCGCCGCTCACCGCGCAACTGCTCGCTGGACGCGACTGGCGGGGCAAAACGGCGTTTGACCTGTGGCCGGAATCTGCCTTTGTCGCGAAAGAATACGATCATCAGGTGCTCGAGCGATCGGCACCGATGGTGCACCATGAGTTGGTGCCGCTATCCGACGGCCGGACACGAGAATGGATCGTGTACAAATTTCCCTTTGCGGATCGCGACGGGCGGCGATTCATCGGCGGCATGGCGATCGACGACACGGCGAGATCGGAGGCCGAGCGCGCGCTCCGTGAGGCCCACGATGAACTCGAGCGACGGGTCAGGGAACGCACGATGGAGCTGGTCGCGGTCAATAGCGAACTGACGCGAAGCAAGGGGGAGTTGCAGTGGCAGGCGGCGTTGCTCGAGATGGCGCCGGATCCGATGTTCGCCTGGGAGTTGGGCAAAGGAATTCGCTATTGGAACCGGCGAGCCGAAGAATTATACAGCTTCTCCCGTGCCGCGGCGGAGGGCCGGTCCAGCCATGAATTGCTCAATACGGTATTCCCCGTGTCGCTGGACGCCGTTGAAGCCGCGCTCAAGACGCACGGCCACTGGAAAGGGGAATTGGTCCATACGACCGCCACAGGACAACGCATCATCGTGGACAGCGAGATGCGTGTGGTCTCAAATGGCCGGACGCTGGTGATCGAGGCCGACCGGGACATGACCGAGCGCAAACAGGCGGAAGAGGCGCTCCGGGAAAGCCAAGAACGCTATCGCGAGCGCGAGGAGCTGCTGCGGACGCTCGGAGACAATCTGCCCGACGGGGTGATCTACCAATACGTCTTGGAGCCGGGCGGGCGGCACTACTTCCCCTACGTGAGTGCCGGCATCACGAGGTCGACGGGCCTGAGCGCCGAGGCCCTGCGGCAGGATGCGACCCCGGCGTTCGCGCAAATCCTGCCCGAAGATCTCGAACCGCTCTGGCAGGCCAACCTGGCCTCGGCCGCCCAGCTCACACTGTTTGAAGCAGAGGCACGTCGCCGCCTTCCGTCGGGGGAACTGCGGTGGTTTTACTACCGCTCGCGTCCACGCCGTTTACCGAACGGCGGCACCATCTGGGACGGGCTGGAAGTCGATATTACCGACCGCAAGCAGGCCGAGCTGGCACTCCGGACGGCCCTTCTGCAACTTCAAGAAAAGCAAGACCAGCTCATTCAGGCCGGCAAGCTCGCGAGCCTGGGCGAACTCGCGACCGGCATTGCGCATGAAATCAACAACCCGTTGAACAACATTGCGCTCTACGTCGGCAATGCGTTGGACAAGCTTGCGTTGGCATCGTGCCCGCCGCAAGCCGTGATGCGGGAGCTTCAGGAAGCCTTGCAGCAAGTCGCGCGCGCGGCCGAAATCATTACCCATCTCCGCATGTTCGCCCGGAAGGCCGGCCATAAACGGGAGCGCGTAGTAATCTATGACGTCATCGCGTCGGTGCTGCGGTTCATGCGCGAGCCGCTGCGGCTGCTCGAAGTGCAGGTCGATATCGAGGAGACGGGTGACAGTCCTTCGATAGAGGGCAACCGGCTGCAACTCGAACAAGTCCTCGTGAACCTCATCACCAATGCGCGCGATGCGGTGAAAGATGCCCCGGTGAAACGCATCGTGGTCGCGACCCGACTGATCGACGAGACGGTCGAGATTCGGGTGGAGGACTCCGGGTGTGGCATTCCGGCCGATGTCCTTCCGCGCATCTTCGATCCTTTCTTCACGACAAAGGAAGTGGGGCACGGAACGGGTCTGGGACTGTCGATCAGCTATGGGATCATCAAGGAGCACGGCGGGAGCATCGCGGTAGCCAGTGAAGCGGGGCAGGGCACGGTGTTCACGATCCGGCTTCCGGTCCAGGTCGCAGAGCGCGGGCACGTCAGTCCCGATGCCTCAGCGGTCGCACTCTAGAACCTATGGACCGCTCGAACGCTTCGCACCGTGCGCCGCTCAGGTACGGCCAGCTCACCATCTCGCCGGCGCGCACAAGCGCGGCACTCTTTATTCATCGCGCCGTGCGCCTTGCGGCGTCCGAGCTTCGCTGAACGCCGCTTCGAACAATCAGCAGCGTCCTCGCCGCGCTTTCGCTGAGCGGTTCGCCAGCAAGACACGGCCGGCTCACCATCTCGCCGGCGTCTGCAAGCGTGACGCTCATTATTCTTCGCGTCGCGGACCTCTGATGGTGCTGGGCCGCTGTCCCTGTCCAGACTGCAGCAGAGTGATTTTGAGATAGGTTCTAGGATCGTAGCTTAGCGGCGTGTCGCGCGTGAAACGCGACGCCTCCTGATTGCCCCTCTGTTTCTCTTCGCCAGCAGCCCGAGCACGACCAGCCCTGCCGTTATCAATGCGGCGGTCCCGGGCTCGGGGGCCGCGAGCAGCAAGACCTCGCCATGAATCTTGAACGAATACCGGGGGAGGTCTGAGGGACCTGGAAAGTCCTCGAAATACGCTTGCACGGCATGATCACCGTGGATCATCCCTTGCCACAGATGGGTCGGATCCTTGCCGAGCAACGTGGAGAACGGCACTCGGGCCAAGTCATACCCCGTCAGATTGTCCGTGATATCGAGCCAGGCCCGATTTCTCGGCGCCCCGTTGAAGGGATCGTTCACGCTTTCAAAAAAGCCGCCGTTCGCGACGCGGAGCCAGAGCTGCCCATCGGTGGCACGTGACACGGCATCGGCTGCGGAAGCGTCGAAATTCTTCGCGGCTCCCGTACCCACATACAAGCGGAACTCCCCGGCTCCGAATTCGAGGTGATTGTTCGGCCCGCCGCCGATTACCTGAAACCGATACTGCGCGGTCAGTTCCGTCGCGCTAAATTGAGCGGAGAGATCGACGGTTCCCTCCGCATTCCGCACCGTCTGGAACTGAATCAACCCTTCAAAGACATCACCGATGCCGATCGTGTTGTTGTTGCCGGGAGCCGGCAGCCGGGTTTCATAGCCGGTGTACGAAAGCACGGCGATGTCGTTTGTTGGGAGTGTGAGGGGCGCCGAGATACAGAGCGAGGGTGGATCGACGAGAGTCACGAGGCTGACGATGAACGGGAGAGTGATCCTCCGCATGCAGCCTCCCTTCGCCGGTGAGGTCAAAGGAGCCTTCCTGGTCGGTGCCTCGTGTAGCTCAGATAACCAACAAAGGCTATAGGCGAATGGCCTACATATTTTTACTCCCGCTCGCCGGCATGCGGCCCGGAGCGGTGCCGGGCACCGCTCCGGGAAGTGCCGGTCGCATGAGAAGCGCGACCCCTCGCTCTACTCAGCCGGCGCCGGCATCGAACACATCATCTCGCCAATAGTCACACCCGCCAGGCAGGCAGCGCGGTCCGCCGTCGTATGGTGTGTTGATCGCGCCTTCCGGCACGCTGACCGGCATTTCGTGTAACGACTCGTTGTCGCGCGTAGTGAGCATTTGGAACAGATCATCGGCGGCCGTATCACTGATCCCATACTCTCGCGCCGTCAGCATTCGAATCAATTCCCCCTCGGCGCGCTGGACGACGGCCTCGTCGTTCGCGGCCATTCCTTTGCGGATCGTCGTCGTCTTGTCGAAATACGGCTGCCAATCGGCGTTCGCGTCACTCTGCTGGTAGAACACCATGGTGTTCGTGAACTGATCGATCCACCTGTCATCGGCCGACGCCAGGGTGATCGTGAAGAACGGGAAGACGAAGAGCACCAGCGGCAAGACTGTCATGGAGGCGCGATGGCGATTCATGGAGTCCTCCGGGCGAAAGGTTCCGCGCCCCGACATGAGGCGCGTCGATGGTTCAAGTCGTAGCAAACCAGACTAGATCAGACAGGACACGGGAACGATCCGCTGGGAGAGTGGTTTTCGATACGTCGGTCGGGTGACGACCGAGTACGTAGAGGTGTGGCGCAGACACGGGAAGGAGGCGGGGAGTGTGAAGTCGCAGCTCGGCCGGTCCCCTGCCGGGTATACATCCCGATGGGGTCAGATCATGCCACGTGCGGCTCGTCGCTTACTGAGTTCCTCCAAGGACCGCGGCCAGTCGTCTTTGAGAAGCCGGGACAGCGCGCGATCGGCAAGGAGCCGTCCGCCCGTTTGGCATGTCGGGCAGTAGTTCGCCTCGTTCTCCGCGTACACGATGCGTTGAACCGGTGACCCGCACACGGGGCAGGGCTTCCGGTAGCGGCCGTGCACCGCCATGCCCGGACGAAACGCCGTCACGTGCTCGGGAAATCCCTCCCCGGCATCCTGCCGCAGCCGACGAATCCATCCCGAAAGCACCCGCTTCGAAGAATCGAAGAGCCGAGCGATCTCGCTCTCGCCCAGCGTGCGGGTCAGAACGAGTGGAGAGAGACGAGCGTCATGGAGGATTTCATCCGAGTACGCGTTGCCGATGCCACTGAAGAGACGCGGATCGGTCAGGGCGCGTTTGAGTGTATGGTTCTCGCGTTGCAGTGCCGATCGGTACGCCTCGAGATTCACGGTGAGCGGGTCGATGCCGCCCGCGTCGAATTCTCGCAGCCCCTCGGCGCCGCGGACCAGATAAAGCGCCGCGCGCTTTTTGCTGCCGGCCTCGGTGATCAGGAGACTCCCATGTGAAAAATCGAGCGCGGCGAGTCCGGTGCGGGCGGGGATGGGTGCATGCGGCAACCGCCAATGAAGCCGGCCGGCGATCATCAGGTGCAGCACGAGATAGAACTCTTCGTCCAACTCGAAGACGAGGTGCTTGCCGATTCGGCGGACGTCGCGGACGGCTCTGTCTTGCGCGTCGGTGAGTGGAGGGACGGCTGTCCGCATGAGCGAAGGCCCGCCAATCCGAATACCGTCGAGCCGGCGACCAACGATGCGCCGTTGGAGCGCCTCGACATACACAATCAGATCAGGCAATTCCGGCATTACATTCACCTCATTGCACGACTAGGATTTCCCACAGTCATGTGGCGGCAGTGCTGGCCTGCCATGGCCCTGCTTGCGCGTCCTCGCGAGTGCCGCGGCGGCGCTGCTGGCAGGAGCAAATGCCTGGGATTGAGAACAAGCATCTGAATACCGTCAGCCCGGTGATGGTGAGACGGCACGACGTTTCGCGATGGGAAACCAAACCGAGGCGGACGGGAAGAAATACGGGCAGTAGCCTGTCAGGGCGGACAAAGGATCTGGAGGCTCACAGAACGTCCTTGTCCTTCAACTCGAGCAGGGCCCATGACTGGCGCTCGCCGTTGGCCCGTGCTGAAGACGGGGCGCATTCAGAGGCGGCACCGATCTTTCGACGGAATGCAGCAAATCATCTGGACGGCGACATTCGTGTCGGCCATGAAGCAATGTTGTTCATTCGGCGCGATGTACACTGAATCGCCCGGTTGAAAGGCCGTCTCTTTTCCTTCCGTCCGGACCCGCCCAGTCCCTGAAATGATATAGACCTCATGCTCCCATTCATGCCTGTGGTACGGCGTGCTCGCGCCGGCCTGCACGTCGAACACCCGCATCGCAAACGTTGGCGCCCCATCGCGAGCGGTGATCATTTCACGAATCTGGACACCGTCCGGAACTCCTTCATAGGCGGTCGGTGCCACATCGTTGTAAGACTTGATCAGCATGTACGCCTCTCCGCTCTCCGTTATACGGGCAGATGCTAACACCGGGCGCAGAGGCGTTCAAGCGGCGGCCGACACAGCGATCTTCAGATCAGGCGGCGCGAGGTCTTCAACGACAGTCGGAAAATTTTACAACCGAGACATGGAGAATGGAGAGTGACTACGGCTATGAGATATGGACGTTTTTGCGCTCCACCGCCTCGAATGAATACCGATCACGTGTAAAAAAGTTTGTCACTTCCCACCAGACCATGGCTTGTAAACACGCGCAGTGAACGAGGTCATCATCTTGCACGTTTTTTCGCTCGCGGCACCTTGTTTCATCGCCATGGCCTGTCTTGATCGCCGCCGTTCTCGCATGGGCCAGGCCAAGCCGCGCTGGCATCGTGTTTTCAAGGCTTTGACGAAATTTAATCATGGAGAGACCCATGATGATACGAACGCTATTAGCCGCCGTGGTATGTGTGAGCCTCATCGCCTGCCTCGCTCCGTCTGCTACAGCTGATGTGTTTACATTCAGCACGAACGATCCCGATGGCCGAATGGCGAGCGCGTCACGGCCCGAGAGCACGGGCAAGTTCGAAATCGAGTCGGCCGATGATTTTGTCCTGGCCTCCTCGACGGTGCTCAACCACGCGACGTTCACCGGTCTGTTGACCGGGGGCGCCGGGGTGTCCGACATCGGGCAAGTCATTGTCGAGATGTATCGCGTCTTTCCCAACGACTCGAACGTCGCGCGTACCAACGGCCCGCCGACGTTCAGTACATCGCAGGTGCCGACGCGGGTCAATTCTCCGTCCGATGTCGCAGTCGCGAGCCGTGACAGCGTTGCCGGAGAGTTGGCGTTTTCGGTGACGACGCTCAACAGGAGTTTCAGTGTCTTGAATACGATCCTGCCGGGCGGCATCCATCCGCTCCCGAATCAAACGACGGGCGGTAACGGTCCGGCCACAGGGATCGAAGTCATGTTCGACATCACGTTTACGGCACCGTTGACGCTGGCGGCGGACCACTATTTCTTTGTGCCGCAGGTGCAGGTGAACGGCGGTGAGTTCCTGTGGCTGTCGGCGCCGAGGCCGATCATCGCGCCGGGAACACCCTTTGCGCCGGACTTGCAGAGCTGGACGCGTGATGCCTTCTTGGATCCGGACTGGCTGCGAATCGGGACGGATATTGTCGGCGGCTCGCCGGCTCCGACGTTTAATGCCGCCTTTTCGCTGAGCGGTCAGACGATTCCGGAACCCACATCGCTGTGGCTCTTCGCTTCCGGCGTCGCGGCCCTCGCCGGATGGCGGCGGTACGGTACCGCTCGATAGAAAATGCCGGCGAGGGGCTCATGCCTGTCCGTCGCTTCACCCACTTTAGCCTCGCCTCGCGCAGCGCACCGACCGGCCGCAGGTCTGGTTGCCGACCAGCCTCCCTCTCAGCGGTCCGGTCCACCCTGAAGACGATGGCGATTACCTACCGCTGTTTCTCCAGCGCCTCCCGCAGCGCTCCAACGGTGGGATAATCGTCCGTTCGCACGGCGGCGTACTCTTGCCGTGATTGACCCGCCCGTGTACCGAGGAGAAAGATGTGCCAGCCTTGCAGCGGGAGGCGGTCATCGAACGTCGGTGCTTTCGCATCCCGGTGCCAGATGCCCGCAAACATCAACGTCTGAGTTTTCTTTTTCGCGTCCGCCGCGCGAAACGAGAAACGGAGCTCAAAGCCGATCTTCTGATCCGCCAACTCCTTGGCCTCGCCGGACAGTCGCCAGGGGGCGGAGAAGTAGCCTTTCGCGCCGGTTGTCCCGATTCGAATCGGCTCCTTACTCTCCTTCAGCGCAATTCGTTCGTGCCCTTTTACGGAGGATGGGCCGCCTGGATAGGCACGGGCCAAGAGCTGCTCGATGAGCTGCACTTGGAGGCCCGCCGCGTCGAGCACGTCGAGCTCTTTGCCGGTGGGCACCGGCCCGGCCACTGCCAGTGCCTGACCGCTGACAAGGAGGAGCGTCAACGTCTCCACTCCATCGTTTGTTTTCTCTTCCCGGCGCGATGGACAGCAGGAGGAGCAGCACTCGGATCATGGACCAAGACTCCTATGAGGAATGCGATGAGGACTTGCGGTATGTCTAGCACTACCGCATGACGGAGTGCCAGTCCCGCGCTGGCGTTTTTCATTGCATTCTTTGACAAGGATACGGGGCAGGCGCGCAACCGTGCGGCAAGCGACCGTCTGCTGTTGGACGATGTTCCGAAGCTCTCTTGATCACGACGACAAGCGCGTGCGCGGCAAACAGAAGTGTGCGGTGATGCGTGGCGCGTCGAACGACGCGGCACGTATCACCGCGGTCGGCTCAGAGATGAAGCGCCAACTGCCAGCGCTTCTAGCCCCTTCTCTGTAACACCTCGCTCAACTCGGCATCATCGACGACCGGCACAACATTGAGCGACAGAAGGTCACTCCATTGCAAGGCGAACTCGGTCAACGCCTTGGGGTCGTCA
Source organism: Nitrospira sp. Vd2 (assembly GCF_979581665.1). NCBI lineage: Bacteria > Pseudomonadati > Nitrospirota > Nitrospiria > Nitrospirales > Nitrospiraceae > Nitrospira > Nitrospira sp. Vd2. The sequence goes on from NZ_CEFZSK010000039.1 coordinate 43,929, forward strand.
GTCTCGACGAGGTCGAAGCCTTCGCTGGTATCGGCACTCGTCCAACGTCCCACCAGCTTGACGCCCCTCGGCGGTTGTCCTCCGGTCTTGATGAATCGCGAAATCGCTTGGTCGCGCTTCTCAGGGAGTAACCTGAATGTGAGCATGAATTTCATCGTGTCTCCTTTCTATGGGATGGTGTCCGCCGCTGCTCTGTCCCTACTACGGCCCATCCACTGGGTTGGATGTATGGTGGCGGATGAAAGGCGAGGCGGCCTATTCGTGGCGGGTGTGATCCGAGGCCTTGATTGCTCGGTGGATGCCTCCCAGAAGCCAGCCGGCAAAGAGAGACGCCCATGTGAGCAGGGTCGCGATGATGCGATTGACGTCACCGATCAATGGATCCGTCCCCGTCGGGGAGTAGAGGTAACCGAGGAAGGTGAGAACCGTCACCCCGACGGCAAGAAAGAAGGCATGCTCCAAATGGCACAACAGAGATGCCAGGAAGATCGGGAGCGCGTAGAGTGCCGGGAGTGCCACCCCGAGCGGCGTGAGTACATCCAGCAGAAAGATCACGGCAATGCTCGCGACGAGTGATCGTTTCACGAGTCGTGCGCTTCGTGTGGGGTCGATCTCAGACAGGATTTGAGTCAGGCGCGCAGGGAACATGATCGTTCGGGATGACGGGTCAGCCCGGCGATGCGATCTCTGCGGTAGAGAGCATGGGGTAGTGCCGTACCTCGTAAACAATCGGCACGACCCCCTTCCCCTATCACAACTATCTGGGCCTGTATGCCCCTGAGGCCTGTATGCCCCTGAGATCACGACATCCCGTCACGCTTCGATCGACAGGGAGGCGCTTACACGAGACTGATGCGGGGAACCGGGGGAGTAGAACAGCCCGTGAGGAAAACCCGAACGACTCTTGTTCAGCGTGCCGAATACCGACGGTGCAAGCACGCCTCCGCGCGTTAGGTGTGCCCTTACCGTCGGCTCCACACGCGGTGCGCGTACGACCACGAGCACGCGGACGTGCGGCTAGAGGGACACGGTTTGGAAGAGCTTGTCGAAATCATCGACGGTGACATACTCGAGCGCCTCGGGATCCGGCTGCACGACGGCGAGAAACGGAGGGGCAAGTTCCAGCGCGGTCTCGATGAGTGCACATAACTCCGGCAAGCCGAGATGGGGCGCATCGCTGGCCCCCAAGTATTTCAATGTCAGTCCCCAGAATTGATCGGCGAAGCGCTGCCGATCGTGATCAGCCCGCGCCCAGGACCAGATGTCGTGGGCGTACCGAAGGAGCGCCCCTGACTCCTGCGAGGGCAGACTCGCGATCACGGTCTGGCATTCCCATTGACGCGGGTGGAAGCCGGTGAATCGCCACAATTGGATGGCACGCGACAACGCGTACAACGCGTCCCATAACTCCACGGACACATGGCGGTGTCCGGGGACACAGAGAAAGTCATCGAGATAACGATGAAGGTCACCATCGTCCGGAAGGACGGTCAGCGGAACCTGATGGTTGAGGACGGCAAGCATCAGACGACCGAGCCGAGGGCGCGGATGCCTCGGCTGACCTCTTCGATCATGGATGGCGTGATCGACGCGGTCATGAGGTGACGGCAATGCACGTCCTGATACGGGAGGCACTCCAAGCCTCGGATGGTCTCGGCCGGTCGTGTGTGCGGATGGTACAACACCAGCCACGCGAACCGGTCGGGCAACTGGGCCGCCAAGATAGGGAGGAGATCACCGGGGACATCCGCCAACAGCCGCAAGAGTTCAATCGTCGTCTCATCGCTGAGACGGCTGTTCACCTGACCCAGGCAGGAGAGTAACTCCTCCAACGGCTCTCGTTCCTTCACTTCGATCATTGCGGGATATTTGCGGCGCGGCAAGGACAACATTCTCGGCTCCCCTCCGGTGCAATCGATCGCTACGCTTGACCGCTCTGCCAATGAAGACGGGCGATCACATCAGCCGGCAACGGCGTGCCACACGAGCCTCGTTTGGATTTCAAGGACGCGCACGCCGACAGCAGCAGCGGGTGTCGCTCCGTGCCACGTGGGCTCCGCACCCACTGATTCTCAAAGTCCTCTGCGTCGACTGCTGACAGCATGAGCGTCCGATGTCGCATTCAACACCTCCTGAAGTCTAAATCGTGCGTGTCGGGCGGGCTGATCGATCGTGTGTCATACAACGGCGTGAGCAGTAAAGACGGATCAAATGATATGTAGGAATAAGAAGAAGCACAATATCGGCATTACCCCTACACGTTGCAGGCTAAGTCGCCAACGCTTTTACGACGCCGTGCGGTGATACAAGGTACGGTAGAGACGCGGGAATAATCCGAAGATTGGGTGGAACGGTTAGCGGGCGGCGGTGTCGGACAAGAGCGGAGTCGCATCTTCGCGCTCGGCCGCGACAGTGTGCGTGACGAACTCGAGCATCGGTTTGGTGAATTCGGCGTAGGCTTCAGCGATCGTTCGCAGGGGAGACACCTGGATAAGAAACGGCGCTCTCCAGTCCGTCTCATACGTGGCGGGATGATCGGGAACCAAGATGCGTGAATAGTGGGCGGCCGCGGCGGCCGCGATTTTTTCCGTGATGTGGCCCACGCCGCCAAGACGCCCGTCCGATTCAATCGTCCCCGTCACCGCGCAGTTCGCCGTCGGGACATGACCTTCCACGAGCGCGATCGTCGTGAGCGCCATAATGGCCGACAGACTATGACCGTAGATGATCGTATTGGGATCGATGGCGCGGAAGGTCGCCCGGACCCGGGTCAACGCCACCCCGAGATGTTCCGCCGTGCGATGAATGGCGGTGAGCACGGCGGTCTTGGCTTCTTCACTGAACCGCCCGGGTTGATCCGCGAAGGCGGCTTCGAACGACTGCACTGCCTCGGTTTTCTCGACGAGCACCGAGGCATAGGTCACAAGACCGCGCCCGTCCGGTCCGGTGCTGATGCCCAGGATCGGGATCACCGCTTCCAAGGTCTGTGCGAATGAGACAGGTGCGAACAGAAGAACGGTGACAAGGCACGGGAGGACGATGTAGAGTCGCTGCACCGAACGCACGAGCCACCTCCGAGCGAGATGCTCGTGTGTAACGGACACGACATCGCACGAGAAGTCGAGATGGAGTAGGGCCGCTGTCAGCCGCGCGCATGGCGGCTGACGTTGTTGCTCCGACTCGCTATGTCAGCGGGCCGGCACCTTGCCATTCTGAAAGACTACTACGGCGGAGATAATGTGACACGTGGAGCATTTGTTCCTCTGTTGTGGGAGACACAGTAGACGTCGAATCGGCAAGATCACGGCAATCCGGTGCTTTCTTCCGGGCCTCTCACTTGCTAAAGCAGTCCCCGAAGGGGGTGAGGTTATGAGACACGCGACTTCAAAGAATCTGACGCGCGCACTCTCTCTTTCGCTTGGCATCATGGCCGCCTGCGCGCCGTTCCCAATCGATCAGAATGACGGGAGTCAGCCACGCGGCAATCGGACGCAAGCCACCCATGAGCCCGCCTTATCGCCGCCGAAACAGATGACGGCCAAGCAATCTCCACGCGGCAATCACGATGTCGCCCAGGATGCGCGTCGGGAGCGGAGCGGGGGGCGCGCAGTTCCCGGCGAATCGTCCGTCGGTGAGCCGTCTCCACTTGAGCCGATCGAGAACTTTGATGAGGCGGCGGCGCAAGAGTCGCCGGCCGAAGCTCTTCCCTCACTCGCGCGGCCGCAAGCCTCTGCGAGGGACGGAAAGATCGAGCCGGAGGAAGTGACGATCGCGCAGCGGCCCGACGGCCGGTCGGCGGGACCGGGACACGGGGGAGCGACATCCATGATCATGCTTCCCCTGGAGGACGTTTTCTTTCGGTTCAACAGCGTGACCATCGACGACGCCGGCAAACAGGCCCTGAACACAAACGCCGGCACGGTGAAGAATGCGCGGGTGAAGCGCATTGTCGTCGAAGGTCACTGCGACGAGCGGGGCAGTGCCGCGTATAATTTGGTCCTCGGCGAGAAGCGCGCAGCCGCCATCGAGCAGTACTTCAGCGAGTTGGGGATCGACCCGGCTGCGGTCGAGACCGTGTCGTACGGAAAAGAGCGCCCGTTCTGCAGGGAGCGCGACGAAGCCTGTTATCAACAGAACCGACGGGGACATATCTGGATGGAGGCCGAGGCCTCGGGTCCGCTGACGCGGCTCACGGAATGACGACGATCACGGAAGGGCGCTGCGAGGCAGAGCACTTTCAGCGGTCGAGCAACCACAGCGTATGGCGGGCAAAAAGCGGGAATTGGTCTTCGGCAGGAACGGTGATGAACTGTAGGCGGACCTGTCCGTGCCCGCCCCATCGCGCTTTTGCCAGATGAATCCCGACCGGACCAGATCATCGCCGGCCTGAAGCGCGGGGGTTTGTGCGAGGCACACCGCGACTCGGATCAATTGATGATCGTCGCCTCACCAACCAGACGATCGCCGAAAAAGTCAGGGACCTGCTGGGCTAGCGGATAGAACCTCGGCGAGTCGACAGGCCGGGGACTCCCCCATGGGAGCGGGGTTTGTTGGTAAAGTCTGCGCCGCCGTGTTTCCCTCTAGGGCCTCAGGAATCCCTTCCGAAGGCGGATGAGGAATTCGTCGATGGCATCAATATTCGGCTGATGATTGCACTGCTCGAGCCGTTTTACCGCTTCCGCGGTCCAATGTTCTGCAAGATCGATGACTTCCCCGGTGTGGAACTTCCCTTCGCGCAATCGGGCGATCGTGGGACCGATCGCCGTGTCCGCAATGTGCATCGAAAAGCGCCCCGCCTCCAATAGCTCGCAGAGGTTATAGAGTGTCCGGATATAGGTCGCAGCGTACTTTGCGGGCCGCCCGTCTTTCTTCTCCAAGAACTTGGTCCGTTGATTGACCGCGTACCCGGTAAATGCGTCGAAGGCACGCGTCGGCGACCAGACGGCGGGAAACAGCGCCCGGAGGTCCGCGCCCCACTCATCCATCATGACGACCGGCGCCATGAACGTTTCCAAGACCAATGGTTGGCACTGGACGGCCAGGGAGAGAAACGATCCCACTTCCCATGATGTTTCATCGGCCCCGCCCTTGGCCCAGCGAGGCCCGGGCAATTTGAAATCCAACCGGAACATCTCCACGGTCGGGACAACGAAGACGGCGCGGTAGTCGGCATCACTCTCCACGCCGGCCAATCCATGTGCCTGCGATCCGACGAGTACCCGCAAAATGATATGTTCAACACCGCGCGGCATTGACGGCCCGGATACTCGTCTTCTTGTGCAGACAAGTCAACTCTCTCCGGGAGAAGACCGCTGCCGGCAGTGCGGCGGATTGATGGTCCAAGAACGCGGAGGCGAGACGAGCGCGTAGCCATCCGTACTCTACGGCGAGCGGTGGCGACCAAAGAAGTAAGGAAAAATATGACAGATAAATACACCTAGGTCTGAGTGACTAAATCGGCGACCTGGGTTAAGAAGGGCGCACGATGCGATCCACTTTAACGAGGAGGTGCAGCATGGAATCCAACGGTGACCGATGGTACCAGACGCCCGCAGTATGGTATGGCTTTGCCGGCGGGGCCGTCATAGGGGCGGCCGTCGCGCTCCTGCTCGCCCCGCAAGCCGGGGAGGACACCCGTCGGCAGTTGCGACGATACGCCGAGCGCCAGGCGGATCAGCTCCGATCGGCGGGCGCGACTGTCGGGGCCTGGTGGGATGATGTCCGGTCCGCGACTGCTCAGATGGTCAAAGGAGACCACAGTGTCGCGTCCGGCAATGAGCGCGCCGAGCGGGAGCGTGAGGTAGCCCTAGCGGGCATCAATGGTGGTTAGGGCGCATGTCTGGTTCTCCCGTCCGCGGCGCCTTGCCGTTCTCGACCGCACGTCGCCATCGTTCCTGAGCCGGCCTGGGTCCCTGCCAGGCCGGCTGTCCAACGCGGACCGGCGTTGGGCGATCCGTGTCATTGTTTCGGCTCTGACCTCGACCAGTTTGCTTCTCGCCGTCGCGTGCAGCCGGACGCTCGTCTGGCAGACTGATATTCGCGACCCTCCCAGTTGCTCCCCTGACCGGCTTCCGACGCGGCAGGATTTTCGCGAGAGGTGGGAACCTGGCGTCCGGGCAGCAGAAACAGCGGTCCGCTACGTCCTCCACCCCGGCCCTCCTCCCCGTATTCAGGCCGTCTTCGATCCCAGCCTCTCATGGTTTCGCATGGACCTCTTGAAGGTGCCGTCCTGGGAAGGGCGTGCCGAGATGGTCTTACGCCACGAACAAGTGCACTTCGCCTTGAGCTGTTTACTCGCCCGCGAGGCGAATGCGGCGCTCGATCGAGGGGCATCGGTTCAAGCGACGCTGATGCTGTTGAACGCCATTGCGACGCGGGTCAACGTGCAATACGATGCCGAAACGGCGCACGGGACGAGAGATGATGCACAGCAACGGTGGGAGCGCGGCGTGATGCGTCAACTGCGGAAGCCACCGCGCGGGGAGCTGTCATCGGAAGCCGTGCTGGAATCGGTGGGGAGCCGTTAGGAGCCGGGCCCCATCCCTTCTCCGGCCTCGAAATGCCTGGCATGCGGGCTGCTTCCATCGGCGTAGCGCCGACCCAAGTGTGAGAAGTCGATGCCTTCCAGCGAGGACTCTCTGTTCAGAGACCGTCACGACGCCGGCCGGCAACTGGCCGACAGGCTGAAGGACTACGGGCCGGTGGCAGATGGCTTGGTTGTGGCGCTGCCTCGAGGCGGAGTAGTCGTGGGCTATGAGATTGCGCTTGCTCTGCGCCTGCCACTCGACGTATTCGTCACCCGCAAGCTCGGGACGCCGGGCAATCCCGAACTGGCCATGGGCGCGCTCTCGGAAACTGGGTATCGCCACGTGAACAGAGATGTGCTGCAAGAATGCCGGGTTACCGAGCGAGAACTGGATGAGGAGCTACAGCGGCAGCGTCATGAGATTGCTCGGCGGATTCAGCAATATCGCGAGGGCCGGTCCTTGCCCACGCTCGTGGGCCGGACGGTAATTCTCGTGGACGATGGAATCGCGACGGGGGCGACCTTTTATGCGTCGGTCGCCGCACTGCGCGCATTGCCGGTCGGGCGGGTGATCGCGGCCGCGCCCGTCGCGCCTCCGAGGGTACGCCATGATTTGATCTCGAAGGTCGACGACGTGATCATTCTGCACACCCCGGCCTTGTTCTTCGGCATCGGGCAGTTTTACGACGACTTCAGCCAAGTCGAGGACGATGAGGTCATCGACTGCTTGGCGCGGGCGAAGGCGGCGCTGCACAAGACCGGTTGAGCTTCACCGGTCGCGCCGGACAAAAGGGGAACTATATGCGAACGCTGTTGGCTGTGGATGGCTCGGAGCAATCGACCGAAGCGGTCCGTGCCCTGGCCCACATGACCCATTCGGAGGCGCTGTTCGTGGTCCACGCCGTCGACGTGCCGGCACCCGCCTATCCGATGATGGTTCCCGAAGTGGCGCGCGAGCTGTCGGTGGCCCAGGAACGGGCGCTTCGTGAGGAAGGCGAACGGATCGTCAACACGGCGGCTGCGCTCCTACCGCTTCACGTCGGTCCGGTCACGAAGCTGATCGAAATCGGCAAACCCAGTGATGTGATCACCGGCGTTGCCAAACGTGAACGCATCGATCTCATCGTAATGGGGGCGCGCGGGGTTGGAGCGGTCCGTGAACTGATGCTCGGGAGCGTCTCACACCGGGTGGTCAGCCATGCGCCCTGTTCGGTCCTTGTTGTCGGAGGCGCGCTCCGGCCGTCCGCACCCCTCGTGCTGGCCATTTCCGACGAGGCAGACGCGGACGCGGCCGTTCGGCTGCTTTCGATGCGCCCCTTGAAGGAACCGGGCGACGTGATCGTCCTCACGGTCGTGCCCTACGCGCACCCGGCTTGGCCGGTCGGCGCCGTCGTCCCCGAGTCAGTCTACACAGACATGGCGGCCCAGGCCAAGCAGTTCGGCGAACGTGTCGCGACCACCTTATCCGGATTGAGGTATCGGGCACGGGCTGTGGCCGAACTCGGCTCGCCGGCACACGAAATCGTCAAGACTGCGGCCACCGAGCGGGCAGGGATGATCGTGATGGGGTCTCACCATCATGGCCTGAGCCGCGCCATGCTGGGAAGCGTGAGCCATTCCGTGCTCCATCGTGTACCGTGCCCCGTGCTCGTCGTCCGACCCGCTTCGCCATCATAAACGGAGAGGCACTTCTATACAGCCTTTCCACGAGACTTCCGATGGCACGAGGTCAAACGGCGTTGTGAACGAAGTGAACGCCATCTGCGCATTCCATCGCAAACAGAGCCCATTCAGAACAGCGCCTGGCCCGTAGAGATGCTGCTGCCAGCGTCCGTGGCCATGGAGACGGCATGATGACGATTCAGGGTGTGAGATATAATCCTTCGTCGCAGATCGGGGGGCCGCGAGTGAAACTTGCGCTCACAGGCGATGTCATGCTCGGCCGCTTGGTGGACGAATATCTCATACATGATGTGACGCGCCCCGTCGAGACGGTGTGGGGCGACCTGCTGCCGTTCTTGACGTCGGCCGAGCGCCGGCTCGTGAATCTCGAGTGTGTGATCAGCCGCACGGGGCAACCCTGGCACCCTGATTCCAAAGCCTTTCACTTTCGCTCCGCTCCACGGGCCGTGGAGGTGTTGCAAGCTGCACACATCGACTGTGTCACGCTGGCGAACAATCATGCCCTGGATTACGGGGCCGAAGCGTTGGTGGAATGCTTGGCGTTGCTGGACAATGCCGGAATTCAGCACACAGGAGCCGGAGCGGACCTCGAAGCGGCGGCCGCGCCCGTATTTCTCGAGACAACAATAGGCCGGGTGGCTGTCTGTGCGATCACCGACAATGAACCGGAATGGGAAGCGACGGTCCGGTCACCCGGCGTGAACTTTGTCGAGTATGATGAGCGCGGGTTGATCGAGCCCTACCGGTCGCGGGTCATGGACATGCTTCGACGTGCCAGTCGTGAGGCACCCTTCGTCGTCGTGAGCGCCCATGTTGGACCGAACTGGGGGCCTCCGTCACGCGCCATGCGGGCCTTGGCTCACCAGTTCGTCGCGATCGGTGCCGATGTCTACTGGGGACACTCCAACCACACGCCACAAGGGATTGAGATCGTAGACGGCAAGCTGATCCTCTATTCGACCGGCGATTTCATCGACGACTATGCCGTCGACCCTTTGGAGCGAAACGATTTGTCGTTTCTCTTCTTGCTGGAAGCCTGTGATGGTAGACCGGCGGCGCTCATGCTGGTGCCGATCACGATCGACCACTGCACCGTTCGTCGCGCAGCCGACAAGGAAGCGGCGTTCTTGGCGACCCGGATGCAGGCGCAGTGTCGGTCGTTCGGCACACCGATCGAGTTTCGCGAAGGGATGGGAAGGATCGCCATCCGATGAACTCGCCTGACCAACCCGGAAACCAGCGCCCTCTATGACAGGGCAGGCCACAAAGGTCAGGCCGATGTGGTCGGCCTTTCCCTCCTGGGGGCAGTTCGCCTGGCTGCTTGCGATCAGTCTCTTCACAGCGTTTCGCGGATTGATTTTGCACAGGTTCGGCTTCCCGGGGTGGGAAGGCTGGCTGCTCGGAAGTGCCATCTTGATCACGTGTACTGCGGTGCTCCGGCGGTGGGCCCGCTACGTCATCGCGGCAGATCGTGTCTTCCTGCAAAATGGCTATACCGGACACGAGATTCGCGGCGTGGCCGCCGGCGAGATCGCAGAGGTGGCGATTCATCAAGGACTCGTTGGCGGGTGGCTCGGCATCGGGACCATTGTCATCCGCGATCAGGCCGGTGATGAGCGGTTGCGATTCAAAGGTGTGGCTGACCCGGACATCGTCCGTCATCGGATCCTCGCCCTGAAATCCGTGCGGGTGAGAAGCGAGGAGTCCGAGTAAGACGTGTTTGAAGAGCTATCCGATTTCCGGCATGCACTCCGCGTCCAGTCTCTCCGACCGGATCCCGCAAGCTGATCATGCGAATCGTCGGGCACGTCGATATGGACGCGTTCTATGCCGCCATCGAAGAGCGGGATACGCCGCGTCTGCGCGGGCAGCCAGTCGTCGTCGGCGCCGATCCCCGCGGCGGTGAAGGACGGGGCGTGGTATCGACCGCGAATTATCCGGCACGGGTCTACGGGATCCATTCCGCCATGCCGATTGCCACAGCGTGGCGGTGTGCCGAGCGGGCTCTTCGCCAAGGTCATCCGCCGGTCGTCTTTCTGCCTGTCGATATGCCGAAGTATCGACAGGTGTCCGAACGCATTATGGCCATTCTGCACGAGCACACACCGATCGTTGAGCCGGCCAGCATCGACGAGGCATATCTCGACTTGAGCCAGACAGGAACGTTCGAGCGGGCGGCCTCCGTTTGCCGCGCACTCAAGGAGCGCATTCGTCGCGATGAGCACCTAACCGCCTCGATCGGGATCGGGCCAAACAAACTCGTCGCGAAGATTGCCTCGGGTCTTCACAAACCGGACGGGTTGACGATCATCACGGAGGCCGAAGCCGATGGCGCGCTTGCGGCGCTCCCGCTGCGGGTCATTCCCGGCATCGGGCCGAAGACGGAGGCCGAGCTCAGGGAACAAGGATTTCAGCGAGTGGGCGATCTCAGGCGGCTCTCAAAAGAGGCCCTGTGCGACTGGTACGGCAAGCGAGGGCTGGCGCTCTATGAGAAGATCCGCGGGCGCGACGATGAGCCGGTGTCGCCGGTCTCCAAACTCAAATCCATTGGCGAGCAGGAAACCTTATTCCAGGATAGCGACGATGCCGGCATGTTAACGGATCGGTTGATGGCTCTGTGTCACGGCGTGATGCACCGGCTTGCCGACGAAGGCAACGTCGGGTTCCGGACGGTCGTGATTACCGTGCGATTTGCCGATTTTCACACGGTCTCGCGGCGCCGCACGCTGGAGCGCCCGACGTGTGAGCTGAGGACGCTCCAAGGTGAGGCCCTGCGATTGTTCCTGCCTTTTCTTGATCGGCGGGAGAATCCCCAAGGGAAACCGATCCGCCTCCTTGGGGTCCGAGTCGAACATTTCGCGCACGAGAACGGACCGGGCGCGAGCGACGCGAGCAGCGGTCAAGCCACTTTGTGGCCGGCCGCAGGCGCCTAGCGCTGGTCGAGCCGGCCCGTCGGCGCTACGCGATGTTGACGATTTTGACGTCGAAGTGCAGCGTCTTACCGGCGAGCGGGTGATTGAGATCGAGCACGACGGTGGTGTCATTGATTTGGGAAACCCGAGGATACACCGGCTTTCCATCTGGCCCCGTGCCCTGCAACTGCGTGCCGATCTTCAAGGCCTCGTTTGGAATCCGGCTCTTCTCGACTTCGAAGAACCCTTCCGGATGGGAGGGACCATACCCATCGGCTGGGCCGACCGTCACGCGCTTCTGCTCGCCGAGTTCCATCCCTTCCAAGGCGTTCTCGAGACCCGGAATGATCTCATGTGATCCATGGGTATAGGTGAGCGGCTCCGATCCAACGTTACTTTCGAATACCTCCTGATCGTCGAGGCGGAGGGTGTATTCGACGGAGACGACTTTTCCGTTCGTGACTGTCATCTGCGCTCCTTTCTTCGAGGCCATCAGGCACGCGACAAGCGTAACACATCTCCCTGGGTTCCGCTATGAAGCGGTCCGTCATCCTGGCCTGTCCGAAACGGAGCGAGCACCACCTGTCACGGCGATGGTGGATTCTGCGGAACGGGTCGAAGCTCGTGCGCCTTTTCTCGTGCTTCAGGACATGCATAATCGCCACCCTGGGCGCATTCCAGCGGCGAGGCCGGCGGCAGTGCCGTCCGAGGTGTGCAGGCCGCGAACAAATTGAGCATCAGCCAGATCCCTGCTGAACGCCTGGTCACACATTTCACAATCACGCGTCCTCCTCCTTTCGCCCATCAGCTCACCATACAATGACGGCGCCCACCAGCAGTCAGGATGGAAGTGTCGGGTCGCGACCTGATGAAGAAGCTCGTCGGAACGGACGAGCCAACGGTGACTCGTCGAGGCGGCGACACATAGATCGTGTCATATCCGAGATGCGCAACCAGCGAGCCAGTCGACCGAGCATCACGTCGGCCGCGAACGCGAGTGCGTGGATCGATCATACTCGAGACGCCATCCTGAAGGGCTAACAAGCTGACCGCAGTCGAGCGCAGGGTGCCGCCACGGCCGCTCTTTCGTGCCGTAGAATGCACCACAGCAATTTGCTGCACGCATGAAGAACTGCTGCGGGCTTCTGTCCCGACACAAGACCGGCACCGTTCTCGAGGATGGTCGGGTCAGCGCGATCCGTACCCGCGCGCGTTTGCGCCCTTTAGGAAGGACGGCAAGGCCTGTGCTTCGTCCGCGCGCGGCACGGTGATGCCATGGTGCTCATGACATACGGACGGTCGAGCGGGTCCTGTGTCGATCCTATCGAAAAGAATCGGCTGAATCATTTCCTGCCCGGCACGTCGGTGCTGTCCTTCGGCATGGCCATGCGAGAATGATCCAGAAGGCGCCGGGAGGATGGGGATCACGCAGGCTCACGATTGCATTGTCCCTTCTTGACACTGAACAGAATAACAGCCTGTAGCAATAGTCGTCAGCCGCGTTGTGACCGCTTGGCAACAGCCGGAATACGTCTGCTGCAGTCCTGTCGCGCTTGAATGCTTCGGCTGGCTAGAGGCTTGCAAGTAGGCTAGAGGCTTGCAAGTAAACAGAGGTGATGGGCTGCTGGCAAAGTCCATGTCTTTCGCAGGACAATAGGGAGGAGGCTATGCCGTCCCATAGTCGCGAAGTCCTCACACCGTTTCAGCGGTTGACTGTCTCACGTTTCATGGAACGGGATGTTCAGTATGCGCATCCCGAGACGAAGGCGGATAAGATCGCCTCGATGATGATCGAGGGGTTCGGCTCCGTGCCGATCGTCGACGAGAAGCGCCGGTTGGTCGGAATCGTGAGCGAATTTGATTTGCTGGCCTCGCTTGAAGCGGGCCGGAAATGGGGCGAGTTGACGGCGCACGAGACGATGACGCGCAATCCGTACTCGGTGCATCCAGAGACCGACGTCGCCACGCTGGTTCATGTCCTACGCGCGAGCGACTTGATTCGTGTCCCGGTCGTGGATGCCGACAATACGCTGATCGGGATCGTCGCACGCCGCGATATCCTTCGAGCCTACCTCAACTACGGAGCGGAAACGGTGCAGCGTTAAGTCGGGCAAGCGATGAGACGCACGGAGTACAGGACACGGGCCTGCGATCCCACATCGCTGACTGTTGGGCAGTTGATGGAAAACGCCGTTGTGACGTGCGGCCCGCACACTGATGGCTTGCGGCTGGCCCGGTTGTTCAGCGATCACCGCATCGGCAGCGTGCCGGTCGTCGACGAGGAGAAGACGCTTCTGGGTCTCGTGAGTGAATACGACCTTCTCCAGGCGACGATCGAGGGACGTGACTTGCGGAAGATCACCGCGTCAGAGATCATGACGGAAAAGGTGCTCACGGTCACGGAGGACATGACGTTGGTCGATTTAGCCAATCTCTTCGAGGATCGCTATCTGACGCGTGTGCCGGTGGTGAAGGGCAGGCGTGTAGTGGGAATCGTCGCACGTCGCGACCTCCTGTTTGGCTATATGAAAGCGCTCCAGTACTGGTCCTAACCGATGACGATTCATGTCCACGCTCTCAGAATGGCAGGAATCGTTGGCCTACTGCTGCTCTTGTTGTCGGTCGTGAGCCATGCCGCAGTTCCTGCGCCGACCGAGGTCGTGCGCACGACGGTGGATGAGGTCATCCGGGTGCTGTCAGATGCGGAGTGGAAAAAACCGGACCGGTTCGCGGAGCGCCGGAAACTGCTCGAGCGGTTGATCGGGCAGCGATTCGACTATGAAGAGATGGCGAAACGCGCGCTGGCCCGCCACTGGCTCACGTTGAATGAAAAGGAGCGAACAGAGTTCGTCGAGTTATTCGCGGCGTTTCTCTCGGCGAGCTACGCGGATAAGATCGAAAGCTATACGAGTGAGCGCGTGGAATATCTGAATGAACGGTTGTCGGACGGATATGCCGAGGTCCGGACGAAGATCATCTCGTCGAAAGCCGAATATCCGCTCGATTATCGGTTGTTGAACAAAGGGAACAAGTGGTACGTCTACGACGTCGTCGTCGACGGCATCAGTCTGGTTAAGAACTACCGCGGACAATTTGACCGCACGATCCGGTCCTCGTCGTATCAGAAGCTGGTTGAGACGCTTCGGCAGAAGGTCGAGGAGAGCAAGGTCCGCCGCTCACCGCACTAAGCGCCTCATCCTGGTGCATCGGCGTCGACGTGCGCGGCGAGGTGCCGAAGGGCTGGGGAGACGCGCACCTCGACGGTCGCGCCGTCCTCAAGATGGCTGAGGGGGTCCGGCAAGCAAGCGAGTTGCGATGCCGCGTAGTGACGGACGGCGGGGAGGGTGGGCGGCGGCCCGACGCGCTTCCCGTCTCGCATGACCGGCTTGAGCAGCGGTGAGCCTGACATGCGGTCGTCGACCAGTGTCAGCAGGTCGTAGTCGATCTTCCCATCCGCATGGTAATTTCGATACACCTCCTTGCGACCAGGCCACGTCGCTTTGCCCTCCGACCGCTTGCGGCACGGTCGCCCCGCATACTCTTGAAGTTTGTACGCGCAGTCAACGTATGGTGCATCGGCCGACGTGGTCAAGTGCGTGCCCACCGCGAAGCTGTCGATCGGCGCGCCGCTGGCCACGAGGCGTCGGAGGGTGGCTTCGTCCATGTTGCCGCTGGCGACGATCTCGACCGATTCCAGCCCGCGCTGATCAAGGATGCGTCTGACCTTGAAGGCATGGTCGGCCAGGTCACCGCTATCCAGGCGCACCCCGCCAATCGTGATGCCTTTCGCACGCAGTCGGTGGGCCACGTCGACGACCTTCCGTGCCCCCTCCTCGGTGTCGTACGTGTCGATGAGCAGCACGATGTCCGAGCCGTAGGACGAGGCCATGTGCTCGAACGCCTCGCTCTCGTTTCGGTGCGCCTGCACGAGCGAATGGGCCATCGTGCCGTAGATCGGGATCCCGAAGCGCATGCCGGCGAGCACCGTGGCGGTACCTGCGATTCCGGCAAGATAGGCCGCACGTGCGGCGAGCAGCCCGGCCTCTGCTCCATGAGCCCGACGCAGACCAAAATCAATGAGCGGCTTGTCGGGTACGGTCAAAACCAAGCGAGCCGCCTTCGACGCGATGACCGTCTGAAAATGCAAGAGATTGATCAGACGAGTCTCGACCAGTTGTGCCTCTGGAAGGGGGGCGATCACGCGCAGCAGCGGTTCATTCGGAAAGCAGATCGTGCCCTCCGGCATGGCGTCAAGGTCCCCGGTGAAACGGAGGTCGGCCAGGGAAGCGAGGAACTCGCGACTGAAGCGACCCTGTCCCTTGAGCCAGTCCACCTCCCACGGTGCGAAGTGGAGGGTTTCGAGATAATGCACGGCCTGTTCCAGTCCTGCCGCCATGAGGAAGCCCCGGCCGGGGGGGAGTTTCCGCGCGAACAACTCGAAGACGGCCGGTTCATGCATGCGGTGATCGAAGTACGTCTGCAGCATGGTGAGCTGGTACAGGTCGGTCAGAAGGACGCTCGCGGGCGAGTCCATAGTCATGGGGCAAGCTGATCGAACCGGATCGGGACCGCGCCAAGCTCGATCATTTCGACGATCGCTTTCTCGCCGTCCCCGGTCTTGGCGTTGACGGCGCAGATGCCGTCGAGGAGCAGGACCACGGCGTAACCAAGCCGTCTGGCGTCACGGACCGTGTTGATCACGCAATAATCGGTGGCGAGCCCGCCGACGAACAGTCGGCTCACCCTCTTCGCCTGGAGAGCCTGATGCAAGCCCGTCCCCTCGAATGCGGAGTAGGCTTCCTTGTCGGGATCGGTTGCTTTATAGACGATGACCGCTGATGCCGGTACCTGAAACGTCGCCGGCGGCATCGCGCCCGGCGATCCGGCCACGCAATGCTGCGGCCAGATCCCACCACGCGCGTGAAACGAGCAGTGGTTGGGTGGATGCCAGTCTCGCGTCGTATAGATCGGAAGCCCCCGTGCGTCAAACCGTTGAAGATACCGCATGAGCACCGGCACGATGGCATCGCCGCCGGCAATCCCTAGTGCGCCGCCCGGCAAGAAATCATTCTGCACATCCGCGATGCAGAGGGCGTCGCCGGAGGAGAGGGTGATCGACGTGGTATGCGCCGAGACCATGCCACGAGTCTCTTTGGTGCTTGACGCTAACAGGTCTGTCGACCTTCGACAATAGGAAGATCATCTCGCGGCGCGGCGAAGCTGGCGTGGCCCAAAGGGGCAGAACGAGATCATCTGGCTCTTCATCGGAACTTCCGTTTAGCGCGCCGCTTGCAAATCGCGGATACAGCCCAGCACCTCCTCCCGCTCCTTAGAACGTCAGTCGGTCGCCCCACTCGTGCATTCGGGCTGTCGATGAAACGACGGGTGATGATGGCCAGGGAGATGTGGAATCGTACATCGGCATGGCAGCCGCAGACTGGTGCTCAATTAAGATATATACGGTAGCGTGGTGAGTTCCGGCATCGAGGCACGGTCGAGTAGGACCATGTGGCCTGAGGCGCAGCCGCGAAACACGCGCCCCGCCTCAGGCTCGGGTTACTACTCGTATTCCTTTCCTGGAAGTGCGGGAATGGCGCTGACCACGGTCGCCTGCTCCCCCTTCTCGCCCGGTTCGGTATCGAACGCCACTTCGAGGCCGTCGGTCAGCGACTCGAAGGTCAAGCCTTGCAGCGCGTTCTTATGGAAATAGACTTCGCCGCCGCCATCCTTCAGAATGAACCCGTACCCCTTGCCGGGAAAGACTTTCGAGATCACGCCACGCAGTGGCGGAATCGGCTCCGTCCGCACTTCCTTGGTCGCCCGTTTTTCGCGGTACTTTCGCAACTCGATATCGACGGCGAAGAACGCCGCGCGGATCGCTTCCTCAAACGTCTTTTCTTCCTTCCGTGCGGTGATCGTATGCCGACCCGGCAGCGTCACGACCACGAGCGCTTCGGCCACCCGAGCATCTTTCTTATGATGCCGATTTTTCGTGAGCGTGACGCGTCCATGGGTGATATCGTCATGGCCGACCTGAAGGTCAGCCATCCGTTCCTCGATCTCGGTTTTCCATCGAGGCGTCATGTCGACGTTTCTGCTTTCAATTTCGAGATCCATAGGCCTCCTCTATCTCAATGACCGAATCTCTTCTCCGGTGAGGATGCGCAAGCGATGTGCCATCATCCACGCTGGATGGCCCTTGTGATCCTGCAGCGCCGGTGGCTAGGCTGTCGCAGGATGATGCATTTTACCTCAAGCCGTGTGGCGGCACTGACGCCTAATGCGGCAGGATCACGTAGGGCCATCAGCAAACAGACCCGAATAACCTTTGCTTTTTCTTTCAGTCGGAGAGCGCCATGCCACTGCTGAGGCGAGATCGTCTGCTGCAATACGTTCGTGCCCGGTTCGGTGATTCGGCTGAACTCGTGAGCTATGGGCCGATTGGAGAAGAAACGTCGGATGAGAAGCTTAAGGGCTATGGCTATGGCGCCCCTATTCGCCTGACGATTCGAATCGGCCGGATGCAACGCCGGGTCGTCCTGGGAACGATGAAGCCCGGACCGTTTGGCCACGAACACCGGGCCGACCGGGCCCAAGCGCTGCTCTGGGATTTCGATTCCTACGAGCGCCTTCCCAAACACGTGCGCGCTCTCGACGTCGGCGCGTTCACTGCCGATGGACGCTTGTTTTCGATCGCGCCCGCGGCCGAATTCTTTCTCTTGACCGAATGGGCCGATGGAACAACGTATCACGAAGACCTCCGTCGCATGGCCGACAGCGGGCGGCTGCGACACCAGGATCGATCTCGGATGCGCGCGCTCGCGGACTATCTCGTCACCATCCATCGGCGCAAGCGCCGAGAGCCGGCCCTGTATCGGCGGCGTCTGCGCGAATTGATCGGCCATGGCGAGTGCATCATGGGGTTGACGGACAGTTACCCGCCACAGTACGGGTTCATTACCGAAGACCTGCTGCGTGGGATCGAGGACGCTTGCAATCGCTGGCGGTGGCGGCTTCGGTCGCGGTCGAGCCGGCTGAGTCAGGTCCACGGTGATTTCCACCCCTGGAACGTCCTGTTCCGGCGTGGGACGGATTTCACCGTGCTCGATCGATCGCGCGGCGAGTGGGGTGAGCCGGCCGACGACGTCACGTCCATGTCGATCAATTATCTTTTCTCCTCGCTGAGACGGTGGGGCAGCTTGCGCGGCCCGTTCGAAGTGTTATTCCGGGAATTCTGGGAACGGTACATCGCAGGGAGCGGCGATCGGGAAGTACTGGAAACGGCAGCGCCGTTCTTCGCGTTCCGCGGGTTGGTGATCGCCAGCCCCGTGTGGTACCCCGATTTGACGGACGAGACCCGGCGCGCGATCTTTGCGTTCGTCCAACACGTCCTGGCCGTCGACCGTTTCGACCCGGCGCTCGTCAATCAGTATTGCAAGTGGTGAGTCCAGGCCACGTCACATGGAAGCATTTGGAATCTGGATGACCGGTCTTCCGGCCTCGGGCAAGAGCGCCATCACGGCCGTGTTGCGTGATCGGCTGACAAAGCGAGGACTTCGGGTAGAAGTGTTGGAGTCCGATGCGGTACGGACGCTGCTCACGCCCCACGCCACATACGATCCGCAGGAGCGCGACTTGTTCTATCGCGCGCTGGCTTTCGCCGGAAGTCGCCTTGTCACGCACGGTGTCGTCGTGATCTTCGATGCGACGGCGACCAAGCGTCGGTACCGGGAGACCGGACGCGCATGGATTGCGCGATTTCTCGAAGTGGCGGTCGACTGTCCGCTGGCTGTCTGTATTGCCCGCGATCCCAAGGGCATCTATCGCCGTGGGTTAGCCGGTGAATTGACGAACGTGCCAGGGCTTCAGGACCCGTATGAGGCCCCTGAACGACCCGAGGTCCGTATTCCAGCCGATCAGATGCCGCCGGATCGCGCCGCCGATCTGATCATCGCCGCTCTCGTCACTCGTGGATGGCTTTCGCGCGGGTCAACGGTGTCGTGAGGGGACGACGAACACGGGACACGGTGCGGCATGCACGACCGAATGCGAGATGCTACACGCTGCTCGTGACTGCTGCGCCATCGGCCCAAGGGTCGTTCATTACATCGCTGTCGCCGCGGGAGTGGGTGTTCGGCTGTCCTTCGGCGTTTCCATTCTCCCTCTCGGTGAAGCCGCGAAGTGGGTCGGGCGTCGGGGGGTGGTCTCTCATACAGCAGGTAGCGAAGTTCAGGAGTGGAAAGATTTATTGAAGAGGAGTACGATAGCGGCACCAGGAAAAGACTCTATGGGTACTCCCGTGCTTGTCCGACTCACTCTCACCACCATTCTTAGCGCGCTACTGGGCTGCGCCGTGACAGCGCCACCGGCCCAGACCTTGTGCAAAGAAGGTCCGACCGGTCAGGAGGATTGCTCCAAGGTGGTCCCCGGCGCGATTCCCCCGGCTCACGCAACGGACCTCGGCCCCGGTCAGGCTCCCGGGATGGGATTGACCAAGCCGAACTGAGCCGATCGGGAGCCGGCGTATGGCCGCTCCGTGATGTCGTTGTGTCGGTCGTCTCGCACGCCTGACTTCGCGCCTTCCTACCTCCTGGTCCATCGCGAGTCGATATAGTGAAGCATGTGGATGCGAGCCGGCTTACTCGCCGCAATGTGGCTGCTCACCTCGTGCGCCTCACAGGTAATTCCCCGTGATTTGGAGCAAGAGGTGGACAAGAGCGTCTCGTTTCGGGAACTCGCCGAGTCGCCGGATCAGTACGTCGGCAGGACGGTCGCGCTGAGCGGCGAGGTCTTGGCCGCGAAACGCACTCCACAAGGGACGGTGATAGAAGTGTTGGAACTCCCGATGGACCGATGGGAGCCCGTCCCAGACCCGTCGGCTTCCGAAGGGCGCTTTCTCGCATGGAAGAAGGACGGCTTCCTTGATCCTGCAACGCTCCCCAAGAATACCCGCGTGACGATCGTCGGACAGGTCACGGGCTCAACGCGTCAAGGGGTAGAAGACTTCGACTATGCCTATCCGGAACTGACGGTCCGATATCTGAAGGTTTGGGAAGACCAGCCGCCAGCCGTTGGCGGTACACGACCGTGGTTCGGCATTTCCATTGGAGGCGGCACGATGGGGAGAGGCGTCGGTGTCGGCACCGGCGTCGGCGTCGGGTTCTGAACGAGGGCCGGATCACGCGCGTCAGTCCTACCATTCTCGTCTCGGGTAGGGTAGGATGCGATCCCTAAGGGTTGGGGGGTCGCATGAAGTCAGCAGTTGCATTGGCTGTGCTGAGCGTGACAGTGGTGGTGGCGGGATGCCAGTACTATGAAGATTACCGAATCAAGAAAGCGACGGCGGACGTCCGCGAGGAAACGGCTGAAATGCTGCACGCGTATCGGCTCTGTTTACAGCGTTACGAAGACGAGCCGCCGAAGGCCAAAGAACACTGCGCGCCCTACACCCAGTCGTTACGGGAACTAGAAATCAAGCACCAAATGGTTCGATGAGCGTGGGGCGGGGCGAGGCTAACGTCGGTCGGGCTTTGGCTCGACAGAGAGGGGGAGGATGGCCGGATCGAAGGACGTCGGCATCGTCTTCACGAGCCGCTCGATTTCTCTTTCACACCGGGCCCATTCCCATGCCTTGATCAACGCTTCGTTGGAATAGTACATCTGGCGGCGCTGACCAAGCCGGATTCGCACGTACAACGGAAACCCATACTTCATGGCATGCCGAACGGGCGTGAGGCGATGCCGCCATTGCATTCGCTGGCAGATCGAGGGCAATCCCCAATACTCGACGGTCGCTCGATCACCCGATCCCTTCGCGTCACCACCCATCGTCGGCTCTCCGCTGTGATTGTCAGCAAGCAAAGCGCGAGCCAATTGCAGACACGAGAGATAACCGCGTGTCAATTCACGATAAGCGATCGACAACTCGCCGCCGCCTTTCGCGATGAGGAATCGGAATCTCGTAAAGTTTTCGAACACCGTCTTTGGAAGGACTCCGAGGGAATCCATGCTGCAAAAACCCAGACCTGCCTCGCCGGAATTTCCGCAGGCCGTGTAAAGGACAGGGATTTCAGAACGAACGCGGCCTAGGACCTCCAACCATACACGTCGGCGGGATTCATCGCGGGAAAGGCTGTTAAATTTCTCGACAGCCGTCGAAGGGACAGATGAGTAGTCCGTGCTGACCAGGGGTCCGTCTTCTGGAGGGAACGAGAAGCGAGAAGAACCACGAACACACGGGAGAGAATCAGCGATCAGACGGCTTTCTTGACCGCACCGGACCGCAGGCACCGCGTGCACACGCGGATCCGCTTCGATGCTCCATTGATGAGGGCCCGAACGGTTTGGAGATTGGGGCTGAACACGCGCTTCGTCTTATTGTTCGCGTGACTCACGTTATGTCCCGACTGATGCCGCTTGCTGCAGATCTCACATGCGTACGCCACGATCAGAACTCCTTCTTCCACCGATACTTTATTGTCATCGAAGCGAGCGGCATGTTACCATGGCGTTCCGGTGCCTGACAAGCCTGCCAGCACGTCATTTCCTGATTGTCACCGCCCTGCTGCCGATTCCGACCATCTCCGGAGCCTGATCCAGCGTCTCACCCGCCCCATCGAATTTGCGAGTCGCACCGAATCGGCGCGCCGGTCTACCGTGAACACGCTAGGACCGTTCGTCACTCGCCAAGTGATCGAAGTGTTGGCAGAGCAGATCCATCTTCCATCGATTGAAGCCGATCTCCTGGCGCTCCATGATCTCTTCGTCGACTTTCATCAGCAGCTCGATCCATCTGAGCAGCGGCGACGGTTAGAATCGGCGCGACTGATCCTCGGTCGCCTCGATCGCTCGCGCACGGATGTCCCGGTCAGTGCTTCGGTGCCGGCGTCCGCATCGCCCGTGAGGCGCATTGATCTCTCTACCATTCCGATCCGGTTCGCCCACGGAGTAGGACCCAAGCGAGCGCCATTGTTGGAACGCCTTGGCATGCGGACTGTAGAGGACGCGCTGTGGTTCCTGCCCTGGCGGTATGAAGACCGGTCCGTCGTCACACCGATCGCCCGACTGACGCCCGGCATGGATGCGACCGTGTGGGGAACGGTCAGCTCCAGCCGGGTGAAACGGACGTTTCGCCGCGGAATGGCGCTGCTCGACGTCGAAATCAGTGACGGGACCGGGCTGATCCATGCCGTCTTCTTCAATCAGCCGTATCTCGAGCGTCTTCTCACGCCCGGACGCCGCGTGATGTTCAGCGGTCGGGTGACGGTCGGCCGTCAGGGGTGGACGAACCTCCAATTCGACAATCCACTGTACGAAGTGTTGGACGGCGAAGCGGAGACGCTCCACGTCGGACGTATCGTTCCGATCTATCACGAGACGAAAGGGATCACCACCAGACAACTTCGTGTGATGATCAAGGGACTGCTCGATGAACACCTGAAAGACGTTTCAGATATCCTGCCCGATGCGCTTCGAGACGCGCAGCGGTTGATCGACCTTCGGTCGGCTCTGGTCAATGTCCACTTCCCGCCGCCGGGAACACCACTCGACCTTCTGAACCGTGGCACGACTGCGGCGCACCGACGCCTCGCGTTTGAGGAGTGCTTCCTTCTCGAACTCGCTCTGGCCCTTCGTCACCGGTCGGTCAAGGAAGAGGCGAAAGGAATTCGGTTCGATGTCACGACGCCCTTGGTCGGCCGATTGCGCCGACTCTTGCCCTTCACGCTGACGGACGCGCAACGGCGCGTGGTCGGGGAGATCGAACGAGACATGGCGGCCTCGCGGCCGATGAACCGCCTCGTGCAAGGTGACGTCGGCTGCGGCAAAACGATCGTGGCGCTCCACGCGATCCTGATCGCGTGCGGCTCCGGCTATCAAGCTTCCGTGATGGTGCCGACCGAAATTTTAGCGGAGCAACATTATTTGAACCTCAAACCGCTGGTCGAGCCGCTGGGCCTTTCGATCGTGCTACTGAAGAGCGGCGGGAGTCCCAAGACGCGTAAGGCGGTGCTCGAGCGCATTGCGCGGGGCGGGGCGCACATCGTCGTCGGCACACATGCGTTGATTCAAAAAGGCGTGGGATTCCACAATCTCGGCCTCGCCGTGATCGACGAGCAACACAAGTTCGGCGTCTTGCAACGAAAGACGCTGGTCGACAAGGGCTACCGGCCCGACGTCCTGGTCATGACCGCGACGCCGATTCCCCGCACGCTGGCCATGACGGTGTACGGAGACCTGGACGTCTCGGTCATCGATGCGCTTCCACCGGGCCGGAAGCCGATTACCACGTGGCTGTTCGGCGCCTCACAGTCCACGCGCGCATATCGGATCGTCGCCGAGCAGGTGAAGGCGGGACGGCAAGCCTATATCGTCTATCCGCTGGTGGAGGAATCCGAGAAGGTCGATCTCCAGGCAGCGATTCAGGCGGCGGCCCGACTCCAGGCAACGGAATTTCCGGACTACCGCGTCGGCCTGCTTCACGGGCGGCTGAAATCGGACGAAAAAGAAGCGACGATGGCCGCGTTCAAGGCCGGCGAGATCCACATCCTCGTCGCGACGACGGTGATCGAGGTTGGTGTCGATGTGCCGAACGCCACCGTCATCCTCATCGAACATGCCGATCGGTTCGGGCTCGCGCAACTCCATCAATTGCGCGGGCGCGTTGGGCGAGGGGCTGAACGGTCGTATTGTCTGCTCCTCGCCTCTGGCGAGATCCGTGACCGCTCCGACCAGACGCCGTCGGCACTGCGATTGGAGGCGCTGGTGCGATCCACGGACGGGTTTGTCATCGCGGAGGAAGATCTTCGGATTCGAGGCCCGGGAGAATTCTTCGGCATTCGGCAGTGGGGCGTGCCGGAATTTCGCGCCGCCAACCTCATCCGTGACCGCGACCTGCTGGAGGCGGCACGCCGGGAGGCCTTTGCGCTGATCGAGCGGGATCCGAAGCTCGCGTCAAAGGACCATCTCGGGTTGAAAGAAGCGATGCTGCGCCGATGGAAGGATAAACTGGCCCTGGCCGGGGTGAGCTGACCATGGGGTTGATCCAGCGGCTGGCGCACGATATCCGCGCGGGTATTGCCAAGCTCCGCTATGGTACGGTGCGGGCCGCCCACCGGGCCCTGGAGGAGACCGAGTTGTTACAGTTGAAGCTGGAGATGCGGAAACTCGAGGAGCGGATCAATGAACTGAACGGGGATATCGGCGAGCGTGCCATCGACCTCCACGGACGGGGAGAGAGCCCGGAGGCGATCGTCCGGGATCCGGACATCCTTCGGCACGTGGAGCAGGTGCTTGCGCTGCGTGCGGAACGGACGAAATTGCTGGCCGAAATGGAAGAGGTTCGCGCGGAAGACCTGAATCGTTAATCCTCAGTTACCGGAAGGCCTGTGTTGTCTCTGCCCACCAATAACAATCGACGAATCACCACGTGATCCTCGCCGGTGTCGATCTTGGCACACTGACATGTCGCCTTCTGGTGGCAGCGTTCTCACCAGGAGCCGGGTTACAAGAACTGTATGCTGACCGGCGACTGCTGCGACTCGGGCAGGGTGTTGACCAGTCGCGTCGGCTGGATCCCGCTGCGATGTCCCGTGTGATCGACACCTTGAAGGCCTGGCGCCAGATCGTCGACGGCTACCGTGCCGATCGGGTCGCGGCCGTCGCAACGAGCGCGGTGCGCGATGCCGTCAATCGGGATGAGTTCATCGACCGCGTCAAGCATGAGATTGGATTTGATGTCGAGGTCCTGTCGGGAGAGGAAGAAGCGCGGCGAACGATGCTCGGCATCCGGTCAGGTTTGCCGGTGCATGTCGGCCCGGTCGTCGCCTTGGACATCGGCGGCGGGAGCACCGAATTCATTGTTGACCACGGAGAGGACACGCCCGTGGTGCGCTCATTCGATCTAGGCGTCGTGCGGCTGACGGAGCGCCTCTTCAAGCATGACCCGCCCACTCCCGACGAGTTGAGCCGTGCCCGGTCGTGGATTCGTGAGATGGTGGCTGCCGTGCGACCGGCGCTTGGTCCCACGCACGGCCTAACCTTCGTCGGAACGGCCGGCACGATCACGTCACTCGCGGCCATGGCGCAGCGACTCACGGTCTACCGACGCGCGCAGGTTCATAACTTTCCGCTGACGCTGGAGGCGATTATCTCGCTTGAACACGAGTTGGTGAGCCGTACGGCGAACGAACGACGGGACATTCCGGGGTTAGAGCCGGGACGTGAAGAAGTGATCGTTGCAGGGGTAGTGATTCTCCACACGGTGATGGAGGAGTTGGATCTTGACGCTTGCCTGGTGAGCGATTACGGCTTGCGGGAAGGTGTCGTCCTCGACCTCGCCGCACGGCCCGCATGACCGACAGTGCTCACCGCTGCGAATACCAGCGAAAGCCTTTCGCCTCCTGGAAGGCCGGACGGGGCGCGGCGCCGGGTTTGTGCAACAGGACCACTTTGAAGTCCCAGAGCCCAAACCACGCGGGATCGATCAGTTCGTGGTAGTGACAGCCCATGAGCCGCGGCCCCATATCGCCCAGCGTCGCCTTCAATTCACCTTCGGTGTAGGCACGAATCGCAAATGGTTTGCCGATTGCCTGGCAGAACCGCTGAATGGCATACGTGGCGCCGGTGCACAAGAGCGGCGTATCGGGCTTGAGGACGAGGAACTGCGGCAGCGTCAGGTACTCTTCGTGAAACCCGAGCCAGCGCGCGGCGTGCCGGAGATGGCCATAGTGCACCTCGTACTCGGTGTGCCCGGGAAGCTTGACGGGGGCCGGCCAGCCGGAGTCGATGCCGAACTCGATCAAGACCGCCCGGCCTCCGGGTTTCAACACGCGCCACAGTTCGGCGACGAACCGGATCGGTCCGAGATTGAAGAGAAACTCTTCGGGCAGATCAGGTTCCAGGGGAAGCCGCATGCGGCGAATCCAGTCGATCGCTTCCTGATTCTCCGCCGACGAGCCCCGTCCCGATTCGACTTCCGCCCGAGTCAACTGCACCGGCGTCATGTCGGCAAGATTTTCGTTATCGATGACGAGATCGACCGTGGCATCCTGCAGCGGCAGCTGTTCGGCGCTCCCTTGCACGCCGTGACAGCCCCATCCCCCCTCGCGGCCCAGCATCAATTGGGATTCCAAGAACGGCTTCGTAATGTCGAGGAAGACATACCGAACGCCCTGACGTTCAGTAGGCGAGAACTCCGCCGCCATTTCCCGTGCAACATAACCGAGTCCCGCGCCGACTTCGAGTACCGTCCGTGGCTTGGGGGTCCACCAGCCGCGCCGGCGCAAATGTCTGGCGAGTAAGCGCCCGTACGTCAACCCTTGCAGGGCTTCACTGGGCTCGCGGAACAGATGCGACACGGTCGTCTCGATGGTGTCGAAGTGTCCCTCACGCTTCGTAATCTCGCGCAAATGAAATTCGGAAAGATGCTCGCCGCCTTCAAACCCTTCGCGGCCCGACCAGCCTTCCCGGATCTTCTGGAGCAGCAGGTCCCACTTCGCTCCGTGGCGATCGCCGCTCGGCGGTTCGGTTCCGTAATAGCAGAGCGCGTACGTGGGGAGGGCCCATCGTTCGAGGTGCCACTGCCCCGTCTGACCGTCCGGTCCGCAGACCCATTTCCCGAATCGCTCGAGCAGACCGGCGACGGTTTGATGGCCATCGATTGCCGTCAACAGGTCGAGGCCGACTCGATTGAGCCGAATGAGCGGAAGCTGATCATCGAGGGGCGCAACCCACCACTCATTCGAGGCGTGCTGATAGACGATCATGTCTGGCATGCGCCAGGCACGAAGCCCCAAGATGTCGGGGTTCAGCGTCATCGGCGCATGCAGCAGGGCAGTCGGTTTCATCACTGAAGGGGTGTCGACATGCGACGCGAAAGAGAAGCCTACACCATGCGCAAACAGCGAGGCAAGCCGAGGTCAGGTCCGGGAAGAGCTTCCAGAGGGATCGACGATAACGACTGCGCCACGCATGATGGGATGCAGCCGGCACTGATAGGGATAGCGACCCGGGGGAAGTCCGGGCAGGGTATACGTCCCGTTCGGCGGGACGGTGCCCGAATCAAACGCACAGGGGTTGTCGTCCGTGAAGCAGCCATCGTGCGTGATCGTATGAGGGGAGCCGGTGGGGTTGTCCCATCGGATCGGTGAGCCGGCGGCAATCTTGGGCGATGCCGGATCGTAATAGGGCGCACCGCTCTCGATGATAATTTCAAACGGCGGAGGCGTGGCCTGCACGGGCAGTGCAACGACCACGAACGCGACGAGGATGACGATCAGACGGCTGGCTCCCATAGCCCTGGTCCTCGGAGGACACGTCATTGTACCACGCAGAGTGCAAAATCCAATGCATGTATATCGTTGAGGTCACAACGGTTTTTCGCTGCGAGGCAGCGAGGATCAACCACTGCTTGCGCACTTGTCGCCAGCTTTTGCCAAGCGCACCGAATCACTACGTAGCCCCGCATCATCGTGCCGCGCATGTCGTTGCTCACTGGTTGCAAGAATTCCTCGATTCATGCTAGATGGTTGCCCCAGGCAGCCCCGGGTCAGCCATCGAAGAGGAGGAGGAAATGGCCACAAAGACGAAGAAATCGAGCAAGCGCGGCTCGGCAAAAAAGACGTCCCGTGCCGGATCAGCGCGTGGCAAAAAGAAAAAGACCACGACGAAGCGCGCGGGTGCGAAAAAGACGGCGGCGAAGAAAGCTGCTCCCAAGCGGACGATGGCCAAGAAGAAACCGGCGGCCAAGAAAAAAGCGCCGGCCAAAGGGCGCAAAGCCGCACGAAGCACCCGCGCTGCGAAACCGGCGAAGACGGAGGAAACGCCGAAGTTTGCTCCTGGTGAAGAAGAAGAGCCGAAGGTGCGACGACGTCCACCGGTCGCCGAAGAGATGGGCATGGGTGAGGAGATGGACGAGGACATGGGCGAGGAGATGGCGCTCGACGAAGACACGGAATCCGATTTCCTCGACAAGCCGGAAGACCTGGCTGGCGACGAAGAGACCGAATAGACCTTCCCTCGCATCTTTTTTCGGCACTCATCCGTGACCGACCGATGATCTGTTCGAGGGCGCCGGGCGTCCGGCCCGCCGCCCTCCTTTTCCGGCCCGACCTTCCTCCACCGCCCATGAAGTGACGTTCAGGCCCCTCGATGATTCGCTCCGCTTTCCTGGCGGTCTCTGTCATTGTTGTCGTTTCCCTGTCCCCGCCGCTCATGAAGGTCATTGATGCGGCGGGAAATTGCGTGCTGGAGGCCGATTCGGCCACCGACCCCCCGGTGTTCCGCCGGCATCTGGTCGGTGGATGCACGAAGCAGGAACGCGCCGCCCAGACAGTAGCGGCGGAGGAGGTGTTAGCCGCGATCCAGCAAGGACGGGGAGTCGATCTTGCCGGGATCATTCTCACGGGCGATCTGATGCTCGATCAACTCCAGCCCGTCGCGGTCGCGGAGGTCGGATCATTGTCCTCTGCCGCACGGCAATTCTTGACCGAACGGCACGTCGAACAGGTGCGGATGATTCATGGACCGCTCGTGATTGAGGACGCGTTGGTCCGGGGGGTGGTGGCGACACGGCTGAAGGACAGTTATCTGGTGATCGAAGGACCGACCCGGCTCAATCGGTCGATATTCGAGCAAACGGTCGATCTTTCGCACGTGCTATTCCTGAACCGCGTCGATGCGACCGATGCCGTGTTCCAGCGCGAAGCCTTCTTCATCAAAAGCGGCTTTCAGCAAGGTGCCGTCTTCGAGCGCACGGCGTTCGGGCCGCACACGCGATTTCATCGCGCAACATTCGTCGGTCCGACAAGTTTTCTTCGCTCCGGCTTCAATGGCTTGGCCGAATTTCTCGAGGTCTCCTTCGACCAGGAGGCGAGTTTTTCGCGAACCTATTTCAAGATGGGCACGGGCTTTTCCGGGAGTCGATTCGGGGCTGTGCTCGATTTTTCCGAAGCGCTCTTCGAGCGTGAGGTGTACTTTCTCTTTACGGTCTTCGACGCCGATGCGTATTTCCGCCGGTCGACCTTCAAGAGCGTGGCCGACTTCTCGGATGCCCAGTTCAACGGGCTTGCCGATTTCTCAAAGGTCTATTTTCGCATCGAGCCCACCTTCGCCCGAGCGCGACTCGCCGGGGAGCCCCCTCGTCGTAGCGGCCTTCAAAACCCGGTTCTCCTCTACGGGATTGTCATCAGCCTCGTGGTCTTCACCGTCCTGTTCGTACTGTCCCTTAGGAAGCGCTAACGACTTCATCTGCCCCACATATTGAAAGCCGCTTGCGCTGTACCCCATATGGTGGTATAAGGCTGCCCGACCGGCTTGGAGGTGCGGTGGATCCAGAGCAAATCGAACTTCCCTACCACGTCCGCCTGGAGCAATTCGAGGGACCGCTCGATCTCCTGCTCCATCTGATCAAGAAAAACGAGATCAACATCTACGACATTCCAATCTCACTAATCACGCAGCAATACCTGGAATACTTGAGCCTCATGACCTCGTTGAACCTGGCCGTTGCCGGTGACTTCCTCGTCATGGCGGCGACGCTCGTCCAGATCAAGTCGCGCATGCTGTTGCCGGCCGACGAGACCGACGGGGATGAGGAGGATGGGCCGGACCCGCGCGAAGAACTCGTGCGCCGCTTGCTGGAGTACAAACAATTCAAGGATGCCGCCGGGCGACTCGATGAGCGGGATAAAGTATGGCGCGACGTGTTTGCGCGTGAGCAGCCGGTCCCCGTGACGGTCCGTTCCGATGAATCGCTCCTGGACGATGTGACGTTGTTCGACCTCGTCGATGCGCTCCAAGGGATTCTGGCCCGCACCCCGGACAAGCGTCTTATCGAGATCATTCCGGAAAACTTGACCGTCCAGGACCGCATGAATGCGATCCTGGAGTCGCTGGAAGATCATGAGTCGATCACCTTCGCCTCTCTCTTCGAGCAATCGCGCGCCCGACTGGTGATCATCGTGTCGTTCCTCGCGCTGCTGGAATTGATTCGTGTCAAACTCGTGCGTGTGTTTCAGCCTGAGTCGTTCGGGCCGATTCTCGTGACGCGCACCTTTACACCGGTCAGTGAGTCGCAGCTCGACTCAGTTGGTGATCTCGGCTGGGAGGACGTATGAGCTCTACGACTGAACCTACGGCAGAGGATACGCTGTTCGAGGGTTCGCCTCTGGCGGGTGGGAACGACGATGCCGGACACACGGAACCGGCGCAACCGGCTGCGGCTCAGGGAGAGTCAGAGACGCCCGTGATGGCGGGAACTGCTGCAGCCGAGATGGCCGGAGAGGCAGAGCTCAAACCGATTCTCGAGGCGCTCTTGTTCACCGCGCACGACCCCGTCCCGCTCGATCGGTTCGCCTCGGTCATCGGGGGAGTCCCGAAAGCCCGCATCCGGCAGGTGCTCGAGGAGTTGCAACGCGAGTACGGCAAGGCGGACCGAGGGTTACAACTGGTGGAGGTCGCCGGCGGCTTTCAGCTGACGACCCGGGCAGAGTACGCGCCGTGGATCAAAGCGTTCGGAAAGTCGAAGGCGGCGCCCAAGCTCTCGCGCTCCGGGCTCGAGTCGCTGGCGATCATCGCCTACAAGCAACCAATCGTGCGCAGTGAAATCGAGGCCATTCGTGGGGTGGAAACGTCGGGCGTGATCCGCACGCTCCTGGAACGTAAACTTGTGCGGATCGTCGGCCGCAAAGATGTGCCGGGCCGCCCCATCATGTACGGAACGACAAAGTATTTTCTCCAGCATTTTGGGCTTCGCGATCTGTCCGAACTTCCACCACTCCGAGAATTTAAGGAACTCGGCGAATCGGAGCAGGCCCTGCTGCCGGTCGGCGATGAGCCACTCCACGTGTCGACGGAGAACGGCAACGGCAATGGCCACGGTCCTGTTGCTGAGCACTACCCCACGGCTCTCCCGGATGTCGAGCGCCTTCCTGCCGATGCGGCCGAGCCACCGCCCGAGCCGGAACCACGATAAGTCTTCATCGGCATTTCCCCGTCTCACGCCCTTTTCTCTGTTTTGCAACCAGCATACGGTATGAGAGGCGGGCGCGCCGGTGTCTTGAGAAGGTGGCGGCCTTTTTCACCATCCTGCTAGAATGACCTCGTCGTCCATGTCGCTCATTCTTCCTCAACGCACGCAGGCAGTCTCGGCGGACCTTCGACGCCTCCTGGGACCGGACAAGGTCCGTGACGACGAACCGGCCCGCACCGCGTACGCGGTAGACGCGAGCATGTACCGGATTCGACCGCTCGCCGTCGTGCTCCCGGAGATAGAATCCGACATCGAAACCGTGGTGACCTATACCGTGTCGCGCGGCATTCCGTTGACCCCGCGCGCCGCGGGGACGAATTTGACCGGTTCGGCCATCGGCTCCGGTGTGATCCTTGACGTGTCTCGCATGAATCGGATTCTCGAACTCGATGTGGAGGAAAAACGCGCGCGCGTCCAGCCGGGTCTTGTGTTTGCGGAACTCAATAGGCGGCTTGCGAAGCACCGACTGTTATTCGGACCGGACCCGTCGAGTGGCGACATGTGTAAACTTGGCGGCATGCTGTCGAACAATTCGGCGGGTCCCCATACGTTGCGATATGGCTCGGTGAAGGACAACGTCCACGCGCTCCGCGTCTACCTGCAACAGAGTGGGTGGGTGGATGCCCGTTCGTACCTAGTCGGCGCCCCAGAAACCAACCGCCTCCTGACGGAGCATCCGGAGTTGCAACGCATTTGGAATCTCACCACTGCGAATGCCGACCTCATGCGAGCCAAGCGGCCCACTGTGAGCAAGAACAGTTGCGGCTACAACGTCTTTGGCCTGATTGATGGACTCGATCGCGATGTCTTCGATGTGCCCAAGCTGTTTGTCGGAAGTGAAGGCACACTGGGGGTGATCAGTGAGGCGACGATCCGGTTGGTGGATCGACCGCGCGCGACGACGACCGCGCTGATTCATTTTCGCCGGCTCGAAGAGGTGGGTGACGCGGTGTTCACGCTGCTCGACCTTTCACCCAGCGCGCTCGAGGTGATGGATGGGAACACGCTCAGCCTCATCGGGCGGGCGCAGCACGGGATTCCGGCAGACGCCGAGGCAACGTTGATTGCGGAGTTCGATGAAGTCGGAGAATCGGCCGGCACCCGTGATTACGCGACGGCGGTGGCCGCCGTGTGCCGGCACTTCACGCTTGCCGCAGCCCCCGCCATTGCAGCCGATCCGGATCGGCGGGAGGAACTCTGGAAGGCGCGCAAAGCCCTCTATCCGACCCTCTATCGTTACGGCGGCGGTAAGAAACCGATCAATTATGTGGATGACGTCGTCGTGCCGGCCGCACGCATTGGCGAGCTGATTCGATACCTCGAACACTATTTCAACGGCCGGCGAGTCCCCGTCGCCATCTTCGGGCATATCGGCAACGGCAACGCCCATATCGTACCGCTGCTCGATCTGGGTCACAAAGACGATTTCGAACAGATGGTGGAGAGCTACCACGCGGTACATGACGCCGTGCTGACCCGGTTCGGCGGATCGATCTGCGGCGAGCATGGGGATGGACGCGTGCGAGCGGAATACCTCCGACGGATGTTCGGGGACGAACTGTACAGCCTGTTCGTCGACATCAAACGGACGTGTGATCCGGCCGGTGTCATGAATCCGGGTGTGAAAATCAGCGACACGTCCTTCACCGAGCACATCGACTACCCCCGTTTGGCGAAGAACTGCGCGACCTGCGCGAAGTGCAATTCGGTGTGCCCGGTCTACGACGTGTTTCAGTCGGAAGATATGAGCAGCCGGGGCTGGTTCGAAATCGTCACGGCCAAAGACTATAGTTACCTTGACTCCAAGCGGGTGGTCGAAGCCTGCCTCAATTGCAAGTCGTGCCGGTCGATCTGTCCCGCCGACGTCGATGTCGCCGATCTTATCCTGAAACGACGGGCCGAGCATCCGAACCGCGCCGCCGGGCTGCTCTTCGCGTTGCACGCACGGCCGGCGGTGTTCGAGCCGCTGTTGAAACTCTTGGCCTATACTCAACCGCTTTGGGACCGGCCCTGGATTCGAGCCCTCATGGAACGTGCCACGAGGCCCTTCATGCGCCGGATTGCGTCGACGGCCCGCATCCCGCGAGATTTGGTCTTGCCGAAGCTCGCCACTCGATACTTACGCGACCGCTATCCGGACCTCGTCAGCCGGGCTGACGACCGCCAAACCCGCGTGGCCTATTTTCATGGATGCGCGGCCAATTACTTTGACGACGGCGTGGGCGATGCGGTGATCCGGGTGCTGCGACAGCAAGGCATTGAGCCGGCCTTGCCACCGCAACGCTGCTCCGGAACCCCGATCGAAACCTATGGGCACGTCGAGCTGGCCAAGCAGGGAGCCAGGGCGAACCTGACCTCGTTGGAGCGCTATGATGTCGTGGTCACCGGCTGCGCCTCATGCACGCTGGCGCTGAAGGATTACCCAAAGCTGTTTGCCGGGGAACCGGAAGAGGCGAGTGCCACACGCCTCGCGACAAAAGTACAACACATCTCAGAGATGGGCCGATTCCCGGATGGCGCGAGCCGGAAGCCTGCAGGCGCGGCGACCCGAAGAGTGACGTACCATTCCTCATGTCATCTTAGAGCTGCGGGTGTCACGAAGGCGCCGCGGCGAGCCCTTCAAGCACTACCGGATACCGAGTTCGTCGAGATGCAAGATG
Organism: Nitrospira sp. Vd2; assembly: GCF_979581665.1. Lineage (NCBI taxonomy): Bacteria > Pseudomonadati > Nitrospirota > Nitrospiria > Nitrospirales > Nitrospiraceae > Nitrospira > Nitrospira sp. Vd2. Next base: position 77,739 of record NZ_CEFZSK010000039.1, read on the forward strand.
CCGATCGGTGTGCAGGCGGCGCGGGGACGTACATCGTCAAGGATTATGAGACGTCGCAGGCCATCTTCGAGCGCAAGCGTCGCGCGATCGAAGGGAGCGGCGCGGATGTTGTCGCGACGAGTTGTCCCGCCTGTATGATTCAACTGAAGAACGGGTTGAAGGGCACGGTAGTCGTGAAACACGTCGCGGAGTTGATGAGCGAAGCAGCCGAGGGCCAGGAGCCGGGACATCTACCTGCATGATGCGACTGCGGAAGGGCGATTGGCTGTTCGGGGCCGCGGTGCTCGCCGTCATTCTCTTCGTGGCCGTGCTGCCGTCGCCTCGGGAGCAGAATCCGGTGATCCCGGCCGATACCGAGCATCGGGCGGTCGCCAGCGAGAAACACTGTTCACAGTGCCACGGAACACAAGCGAGCCGCCCGTTGCCGGACCGCCACCCCAAACGTCAGGATTGCTTCAAGTGCCATCGACGCGGTGAAGCGCTGGGAGGATGATGAAGGAGTGCCCATGGTCACGGTGCTGCTATTCGGTCAGACGTTGAGAGATAGTGTGGGGGACTCGGAGCTGCAGTTCGAGGTGTCCGGCCCGACAACGGTCAAGAAGCTCATCGAGGCAAATGAGGCGCAGTTGGGCGGCCTCCTTCCGTTTTTGACGAAAGGGGAAGTCTTGGTGACCGTCAATCGTAAAGTCGGGACGATTGACTCGCCCATCCGCGACGGCGACACGCTGAAAATCACCCATCAAACGAACCCCGTCTTCGAAGGCGCCCGCTGGCACAATCCGTAGCTTCACTGCACTGAATAATGGCCCGCGATGTCGGTTTCCGGTTCTGCCGGCACTCGGTGCTCCCGATGCTGCTTCCACCGCAACGCTCGCTTCAGCAATGGAATCATGCCGTGGTAGGCGAGCACCGCCGCCGGCAACGCGAGCAGGCCCACGATCAGCATGCACGTGATCGTTTTTTCCCAAAACGGTTTGGCCAGAAACCGATCCGTCGTCGTGCAGGCCCACACAATCCACGTGAAGACGGCGGCACTCAAGACGGTCAGGCTTCGGTTGACAACCGGCGAGATAAAGGCCGAGGGGTCGAACTGCCGGAAGCGCAGCTTTGGCCCCTTGGCTGACACCAAGATGCGTCCGGCGTGATTGTCACTCATGAGAACCGTGAGCCGGAGTTGGTCCCCAGGGTTCATCAACGGGATGTTCAGCGTGTACGCGTCGCGCTCGGCGGTTTCCAGCTTCGGAGCGAGGGCTAACGTCGATGAAGACGAATGCGCGTGGAGCACGGCGACACCGGGCGGGAGAGTCACATGGACGGTCTGGCTCTCGATGTCCTTCATGCCGAGATTCTGAACGATTATTTCCATCACGCGCCCGGCTGAGAGCGGCTTGCCATCCAGCGACACCGAGAGGCGCCTGTCGAGGTCGGGATGCCGAATGCCGATCACCGACTCGTTCTTGATGATCGCGTACCCCAAGACCTTCCGCTGTGAGCCGATCAGGTACATCACGAGCGGGGGGACCAGTCCGGTTAGGACGGCACCTGCATAGGCAAGCCAATTACTCATGCTCGACTCCTTGAAGGGTGTCCAAAAGTATAGCCGGGGTCGTACAGAGCGCAAATGGCGAGAAAAGAAACCAGAGACAGGGGAGAGGCGCGTTAGACTTTCTCGATCACCGGCTCCAAGACCACGCCGATCTTTCGATACTTCTGATCGCGGCCGCTCAAAAGTTCTTCGCCACGGAGATCGACCAACTGGCTGAGGTGGGTAGTGAGAGCTTTGGCAATCCGTCCTGCCGTAGATTGCGGGTCGCGATGGGCGCCCCCGATCGGCTCCGGAATCACTTCATCAATGACACCGAGGTCCAGCAGGTCGTTGGCGGTCATCTTCAGACGTGCGGCGGCATCCGGCACTTTCGCCGGATCGTCCCACAAAATGGCGGCGCAGCCTTCGGGCGAAATCACCGAGTAGACGGCGTGCTCGAGCATAAGGACGCGATCGGCCACACCAAGCGCAAGCGCTCCGCCGCTCCCCCCTTCACCAATGACGACAGAAATGATGGGTACCTGTAGTCGCGCCATCACCAGGAGGTTGCGTGCGATCGCTTCGGCTTGCCCTCGCTCCTCGGCCCCGATCCCCGGATACGCGCCCGGCGTGTCGATGAACGTCAGGATGGGCCGATTGAACTTCTCGGCAAGCTTCATCAACCGAAGCGCCTTGCGGTACCCCTCGGGGTTGGGCATCCCGAAGTTACGCTCCATTCGTTCCTTTAGAGTGCGGCCTTTCTGATGGCCGATGACCATCACAGAACGCTCGTTGAAGCGGGCGAACCCGCCGACGATGGCGCGGTCGTCGGCAAAGGCTCGGTCGCCGTGCAATTCCAAGAAGTCACGACAGAAGGCATTGATGTAGTCGAGGACCGACGGGCGTTGAGGATGACGAGCAATCTGCGTCCGTTGCCACGGGGTGAGCTTGCTATAGAGTTCCGCTTCCTCCTGCGCCAGCTTGGCCTTGAGCTTGCGGATTTCCTCCTGTACCGAGGCCTTGCCGTTGCCGGACCCGGCCAGCTTTTCGATCCGCTCTTCGATCTCACGCAGGGGTTTTTCAAACTCCAAGTAATCACGCATGCCTGATCCCTCGGGTTAGAGCAAGACCACCGCACCCTTCCCCAAGACCTCTTCCACTTCCGCAATGAAGCTTTCGTTGGGGGACACGGTGAGGTTCGGGAGTGGTGTGGTATCCGCTTCGACGTTGGACAAGCAGAACGTCAACGAGATGGTTGCCTGGCCGGGGTACCGGCTCAGCAACTCCTTGAGTTGCGGCAGCCGTTGCACCGTGTCCGCCTGATCGGGGACACGGAGCGTAATGCGCGTGATCCCCTTCGCTTGCAGCTCTGCCAACGATTCCACCTTCACGCCTTTGAGCCGGGTGCCCTTTTCCGCGCGGTCGATCGTCCCCGTCACGCGGATCAGACTGTCGGGAACGATGAGAGCAGCTACGGACCGATAAAGATCAGGGAAAGCAATGACTTCAATCATGCCATGAAGGTCTTCAATTGTAAAATACGCCATGCGATCGCCCTTCTTGGTCGTCATGGCTTTCACGGTCTTAACGATCCCGCAGACCTTGATCTCCCGACCGTCGGAGGCTTCACCCGCACCCGCACAAGTGGTCGTGCTGAACTTCTCCAGCGCCGCGGCATACCGCGCCAAGGGATGACCGGTGATATAGAAGCCGGTCAGCTCGCGTTCCAATTTGAGGCGTTCACCGACGTCCCATTCAGGCACATTGGGAAGTGGGGGATCGGCGATCGGCGTGACCGCCTCGTCTGCGCCGAGATTCCCGAACATACTCGTCTGCCCTCTGGCCCGTTGTCGCTGTGCGGCGGCGGCATCCTCGATCAGTTGATCAAGCACGGCCATCAATTGAGACCGCCGTGCGCCCGTTGAGTCGAAGGCTCCCGTCTTGATCAAACCTTCCAGCACCCGCTTGTTGACTTTGTGCAAATCGATGCGATGGCAGAAATCGTAGAACGAGCGGAAGTGACCGCCTTCTCTTCGCGTCTCGATGATGGAGTCGACGGCCCCTTCCCCGACGTTCTTGATCGCCGCCAGCCCAAAGCGGATCCCGCCCTCCACGACCGTGAAGGTCGTGTAACTCTCGTTGACGTCCGGTGGCAGGATCGGGATACCGAGATCGCGGCATTCCGTAAAGTAGCCGACCATCTTATCGGCGTTGCCCATGTCGTTCGTCATCAACGCGGCCATGAACTCCGTCGGGTAGTGCGCCTTCAGATAGGCCGTTTGATACGTGACGAGCGCGTAGGCGGCGGAATGCGACTTGTTGAAGCCATACCCCGCGAAATACGCCATGAGGTCGAACAGCTTCTCGGCCTTCTTTTCGGAGAAGTGATTCTTTTTCGCCCCCTCGATGAATTTGACCTTTTGCTTCTCCATCTCCTCGGGCTTTTTCTTGCCCATGGCGCGGCGGAGCAGATCGGCTTGTCCGAGGGAGAAGCAGGCAATCTTGTTCGCGATCGCCATAACCTGCTCCTGGTACACGATCACGCCGTAGGTGTCCTTGAGGATCGGCTCGAGGGCCGGTGGATCGTAGGTGATCTGACCTGGGTCGCGCTTGCGCTTGATAAAGTCGTCGACCATGCCGCTTTCCAGGGGCCCGGGCCGATACAGCGCGAGAATCGCGATCAGATCCTCGAACCGCTCAGGCTTGATCCGAACCAGCAGGTTCCGCATGCCCGGGCTTTCCAACTGGAAAATGCCTGTGGTGCGGCCGGACGAGAGCAGCTCGTACGTTCGCTGATCGTCGAGCGGAAGATTCGTGACGGTGAACGGCGGTTTTCCCTCCCGAGAGCGGCGCTCATTGATCAACCGCACGGCGTGATGAATCATCGTGAGCGTTTTCAGGCCCAAGAAGTCGAACTTCACCAGCCCGATCTTCTCGACGTCGGTCATCGAATACTGCGTCACGATTTCGTCGTTTGCGCCTTTGTACAGCGGCACATGGTCAGTCAGCGGCTCCTGCGAGATCACGACACCGGCGGCATGAGTGGAGGCGTGGCGCGCGAGCCCCTCAAGCGACTTGGCGATGCTCATCAGCTCGTTGATCTTCGGATCCGTGTCGACGAGCTCCTTGAGACGCGGCTCCTGCTCCATCGCGGCGTCGAGCGTCATGTTCAGCTGGTTCGGCACGAGCTTGGCGACGCGATCGACTTCGGCATAGGGGATCTCGAGCACGCGCCCGACGTCACGGATCGCAGCCTTTGCGCCCAGCGTGCCGAAGGTGATGATCTGGCAGACGTGATCCTCGCCATACTTGTCGATGACGTAGTTGATCACCTCACCGCGCCGATCCATACAAAAGTCCATATCGATATCGGGCAGCGAGATGCGTTCAGGATTGAGGAACCGCTCGAAGAGGAGGTGGTAGACCAGCGGATCGAGGTCGGTGATGCGGAGCGCGTAGGCGACCAAACTGCCGGCCGCCGAGCCGCGCCCGGGGCCCACCGGGATCCCGCGCGAGCGCGCAAAATTAATGATGTCCCAGACGATCAAAAAGTACCCGGCGTACCCCATCGTGAGGATCACCGCCAACTCCTCGCGCAGGCGAAGCTGATATGCTTCCACCGGAATGCCGCTCGGCCGTTCGAGCAACCGCGCGGCCAGACCTTCGCTCGCCAACTTCTCGAGGTAGCTCTCGCGGGTGTATCCGTCCGGGACCTGGTAGTTCGGGAGGTAGGTCTTGTTGAAGGCCAGTTTGAGATCGCACTGCTCGGCGATGCGGACCGTATTGCGAACCGCCTGTGGAAACTCCGCGAAGGCCGCCATCATCTCCTCGGGCGACTTCACATAGAGCTGGTCCGTATCGAACTTCATCCGATTCGGATCGTTCAACGTCTTGCCGGTTTGCAGGCAAAGCATCACGTCGTGCGGGCGAGCATCGCCTTTGTTCAAGTAATGGCAGTCATTCGTCCCAACGAGGGGGATGCCTAGCTTCTTGTGAATCTCGACGAGTCCGGCGTTCGCGATCCGCTGATGTTCCAAGCCGTTTGCCTGGATCTCGAGATAATAATGGTCCTTGCCGAAGATCTCGCGGTACTCCCCGGCCACGCGCGTGGCGCCCTCGAGATCCTTCTGCCCGATGAGATACGGCACCTCCCCGCTCAAGCAGCCCGACAGCGCAATCAGCCCCTCGTGGTGCTGGGCCAGTAACTCTTTATCCATCCGCGGCTTGTAGTAAAACCCCTCAAGGTACGCTTTACTGACAAGCTTGATGAGATTCTGATAGCCGGTGAGGTTCGTCGCGAGGAGGATCAGATGATAGTAATCGTTGTGGGCGAGGGCGCCTTCTCGGTTCTTGCGGTTCCCGGGCGCCATGTACGCCTCGCAGCCGATGATCGGCTTGACACCGCCCGCCTGGGCCTTTTGAAAAAATTCGACCGCCCCAAAGAGGTTCCCATGGTCGGTCATCGCGACCGCCGGCATGTCGAAACGCTTCACTTGTTGGACGAGGGGCTCGATCTGATTCGCCCCGTCCAGCAGACTGTATTGTGTGTGTAGATGTAGATGAACGAACGAATCGGCAGGCAAGTGCAAACCTCGGTGCGGGATTCTAATCCGAAGGGGAGGGCGTGTCAATGAATCGGGTTGGGATAGTTAGCAATAGTGGGGAGCCGCTCTCAAAAACCCGAATCGGTGAGGCCAATACACGAAAGGACCGGTTTGGGCGACGGAGCACGTGCATGAAACGACTATTCGTTGTGAATGCCGATCGGAGCAAGAAAGGCGTACGCAATGCGTTCATCACTCTTGGGACTCGATCCGATCCAATCCCTGATGTTGAGCCTGCCTGAATATGTTCGAGCAATGCAGCGATGCCGGCACGCTGTTCCGGGTGCGCATGCACACACTCGCGTGCCCCAGGACGTTGCTCCTTGTGTTGGCACGGCGATATAGATTTGATCACTTAAACCGGATCGGGGTTCCCCGCTATCGTCCCCGCCCGAACCCTCGTACCGCGATCCTTGCACTGCTCACAACCATCTGTTATTCTCCGGCCCGTCATTGGATTCTTTGCGTTGAGAGGATGGCATGGCCGGCGTCAAGCGAGCGTTGATTAGTGTCTCAGACAAGACGGGCATCGTGGATCTCTCGAAGCGTCTCGCGGGACTGGGGGTCGAGATCCTGTCCACCGGCGGAACCGCGAAGACACTCCGTGATGCCGGCATTCCGGTCACGGATGTGTCGGCCTACACCGGCTCGCCCGAAATCCTCGACGGACGGGTGAAAACGCTGCACCCGAAAATTCATGGCGGGCTCCTCGCTCGGCGGCGGCTGCCGACGCATGTCGCCGAGATGGCGCAGCACGGTATCGCGCCGATCGACCTCGTCGTCGTGAATCTGTACCCCTTCGAAGCAACGATTGCGAAACCAGATTGCGCATTCGAAGAGGCGATCGAGAATATCGATATCGGTGGTCCGGCCATGTTGCGGTCAGCGGCCAAGAACCACGAGGACGTGCTGGTCGTGGTTGACCCTAAGGACTACGGACGCGTCCTTGACGCAGTGAAGGCGGCGGGCGACATCCCGGCGACCTTACGGCGCGAGTTGGCGATGAAGGTGTTCCAACATACGGCCAGGTACGATAGCCTCATCGCGGACTATCTCGAGAGGCAGGTGCAAGGAGGCGAGGGCAAATTTCCACCGATTCTGTCGTTGCAGTTTGAACGGGTGGAGACGCTGCGCTACGGAGAAAATCCGCACCAGCAGGGCGCGTTTTATCGCGAGCTCAATACCCGTGAGCCTTCCGTCTCACGAGCAGAGGTGCTGCATGGGAAGGCGATGTCCTACAACAATTATCTGGACGCCAATTCCGCCCTTGAATTGGTCAAGGAGTTTGCCGAGACCGCCGTCGTGATCATCAAGCACAACAATCCCTGCGGTGTGGCGGTCGGTACCAGCCCCGTAGAAGCCTACGTCAAGGCTCGCGAGACCGATCCTGTTTCCGCATTCGGCGGCGTCATTGCCTTTAACCGGCCTGTCGACTTGCCGGCGGCGAAAGAGATTACTTCGACGTTCGTCGAAGTCGTCGTGGCACCCGGCTACAGCGCAGAGGCGTTGGCCGAGTTGAGGCGCAAGAAAGACCTCCGGCTCCTTGATGTGGGGCCACTTGATGCGGCCGTTCGAGAGGGACTGGATCTCAAGAAGTTGGTGGGCGGCTTGATCGTCCAGGATCGGGATCTTGGCGACCTGAAGGATCTCAGGACGCTACAGGTACCAACACAGCGTAAGCCGACTGATGAAGAATATGCGGCCTGCGCCTTCGCGTGGAAGGTTTGCAAGCATGTGAAGTCCAACGCAATCGTCTATGCGAGGTCAGGACAAACAGTCGGCATCGGCGCCGGCCAGATGAGCCGGGTGGATTCCGTGAAGCTTGCCGGAATGAAAGCGGTACTGCCGGTCAAGGGCTGTGTCATGGCCTCCGATGCGTTCTTTCCGTTTCGAGATGGGCTGGATGCGGCCGCACAAGCGGGTATCACCGCGGTGATCCAACCCGGCGGCTCAATTCGCGATCAGGAAGTCATCAAAGCCGCCGATGAACATCAGATGGCGATGATTCTCACGGGGATGCGCCATTTCCGCCACTAAGCTCTCCGGCTGTCGCGACGCTGCGAATGAGCCGGCTTTTTCCGACTCGATTCTCGCCGCGATGCACTTTTTGTCGAGCCCGCACCATCCTTCTCCCATTTGCCGACGAGTCCGAGCAGGGCCCGGACCCCGATGTCGCCGGCACGCCTGGACACCGCAATGAGGATTCTTGTCATCGGGAGCGGTGGCCGCGAGCATGCGCTCGTATGGAAGCTCGCGCAAAGCCGGCGAGCGACCGATCTCCTCTGCGCCCCCGGTAATGCGGGCATCGAAGCACTTGCACGCTGTATTCCAATTGCTGCCGACAATATCGCCGGGCTGAAAGACCTAGTGTTACGCGAGCGGGTGGACTTCACCGTCGTAGGCCCGGAGGCGCCCCTGGCGCTCGGCATCGTTGACGAGTTCCGGAAGGCCAAGCTAAAGATTTTTGGCCCGACGCGGGCAGCGGCCCAAGTGGAAGCAAGCAAGGCTTTCTCGAAAGAGTTGATGGTGCGGTCCGGCATCCCCACCCCGAAAGCGAAACAGTTCGACTCGCTTACTCCTGCTTTGAAGTATGTAAACAATCAACCCCTCCCGATCGTCATCAAAGCGGATGGTTTGGCTCAAGGCAGAGGCGTCGTGGTAGCCGCAAGCCATGCAGAAGCCTCAGCGGCGATCACCTCCATGTTGGGGCGTGGAGACTTCGGCGAGGCCGGACGGCGGGTGCTGGTCGAGGAGTTTCTGGACGGGCAAGAAGCGACGATCATGGCGTTCACGGATGGCAAGACCGTTGTCCCGATGGTGGCCGCCCAAGATCATAAGCGCGTCCACGACGGAGACCGCGGGCCGAACACGGGTGGAATGGGGGCCTATGCGCCGGCACCGATCGTGACAGGGGCTCTGATCGACCGTGTCATGAAGGAAGTGTTTCATCCGGTCATCGATGCGCTTGCTAGACTCGGCAGTCCCTATCAAGGGGTACTCTACGCCGGGCTCATGATCGTTCGTGACAACCCGTATGTGCTGGAATTCAACGCGCGCTTCGGCGATCCAGAAACACAAGTCGTGCTGCCCTTGTTGAAGACGGACCTCCTCGACGTGATTGAAGCCGTGGTTGAACATCGACTCGACGCTCTAACAATCGCGTGGCGTGAGCAGGCGGCGGTCTGCGTCGTCATGGCGTCGGAAGGATATCCGGGGACGTACCAATCAGGCCGTCCGATTGAAGGATTGGCGAGCATGAGTCCTGAGACCGTCGTATTCCATGCCGGCACCCGGCGGGAAGGCGGGGCCATCGTGACTGCGGGAGGCCGCGTCCTGGGGATCACTGCGACCGGTCGGGACTTCCGCACGGCGCGCGATCGTGCATACCAGCAAGTGGAACGGATCAGGTTCGAGGGTCGGCATTTTCGGTCGGATATTGCCCTCCGTGCATTGACGTCGGCGTGACCTCGCAAGGAGCTGCTATCGATCATCCATGGCCGTTATTCTCCCTCTACGGGACGACTCATTACCGGCCCTGGCGACGGAGGCGTCGGCGCTACTCCGGGGAGGCGGAGTACTTGGCATTCCCACCGAAAGCGTCTATGGCCTGGCCGCCGCGTATGACAGTGCAATCGGTGTCCGGCGGGTTGGAGCCATCAAGGGAAGACCGGACGGGAAGCCTTTGCTGGTGCTGATTGGCCATCGCCGACAGCTGACGTCTCTCGTTCCCATTGTTTCGATCACGGCGCGCATCCTGATGGACCACTTCTGGCCGGGGCCACTGACCCTCATCATGCCGGCGGTTCCTGGACTGCCTCAGGAACTATCGGCGGGTACGGGCACCATCGCCGTCCGTCACGTTGGTCAACCTACGCTGGCGCGCCTTCTCGAGGTCATTGGACCAGTGACGGGAACGAGCGCCAATCGATCGGGTGAACCGCCGACGACGACGGCCGAAGAACTAAATCGGCTCCTCGGCCATGATCTTGATTTGATTGCTGACGGCGGGCCGGCTCCCACAATCGTGCCGTCGACGCTCGTTGACACGCGGGAGCCGGTCAAAATTGTGCGCGAAGGGTCGATCGGTCGTGCTGAGATTGTGACGGTTCTGGAAGCCTCGGGTATAGTTGTTACGTAGTGCCTTTTTTCACTAGGAGGTCACGTATGAGAGGTGTGTGGAATCGGGTTTTGAGTGCGGTCGGTGTTGCCACCCTGTCCGTCATCGGGATCACAGGGTGCGATTACTGGCCTCCGGCTCTTCAGGCGCAAATCGAGCAACTACAGGCGGAGGCCCAAACGGCAACGGCGGAACGCGCCAAGCTGCTGAATCAGTTGAACGAGACGACAAAGATCAAAGACGAACTACAGGCTCGCCTGGATGAGATGACGCGCGCCAATCGCGATCTGATGGCAAAGGTCTCCACGCTCGAGCAGACGTTGACGGCCGAACGTGAGAAGGCGGCGCGCGCCGTAAAAACCACGGCGAAACCGGCGGCGAAGACAGCCGTGAAGCCCGCTGTGAAGAAAACGGATAAAAAGAAATCGGTACCGGTCAAGAAGCGAACGTAGAACTTACGTCGATGAGGACGATGACGGTGAACTGGCCCCATTTGAACTCGGGGAGGACGTGGAACTGGCGGGACTTGTTGCAGGGGCAGCGTCGCCAGCCGCGGTAGGGGAGGGCGCCTTTTGGTCCTTTTGCCCATTGCTGCCGGCCGTGTCTGCGCTTCCTGGCGCCTTCAACTTATCGGAATAGTCGGTCACGTACCAACCGGTGCCTTTGAACATGATGGCCGGCGCAGAGATGACCTTTGTGACGGGGTGACCACAACGAATGCAGCTCCCGACCGGATCGTCGGTGAGCTTCTGTTTCACTTCAAATCGATGCGTACAGCTTTGGCAAACGTATTCGTAAATGGGCACGCCATCCTCCCTCCGTAACCGTTGGGCTGTGAGATAACCAGCATCCAGCCAAAGTCAACCAACGCCGAGGACTACCCGCGCAAGGCCGACAGAGCCGCCTCCATCCGGTTCAGGCCCTCAGTAATCGCCTTCAAGCTCGTCGCATATGAGAGCCGAATATGGGCTGCACTCCCGAACGGCTCGCCCGGCACCACTGCGATCTTTGCCTGCTCCAATAAATACGTCGCCAAATCTGAAGCGGACTGTATGAGACGATCACCAGCTCGTCGACGGAACAGGCCCGCCACGTTGGGGAACGCATAAAAGGCGCCCGTCGGCATCGGGCAACGCACGCCTGGCATTCTGTTCAACCGCTCGACCATATACCGGCGCCGGCGATCGAACTCGGCCAACATCGTGCGCGTGAAGTCATCCCCGTCACGCAGTGCCGCCACGGCGGCCTTTTGGGAAATTGAGGTAGGGTTCGAGGTGCTCTGGCTTTGGATGTTCGACATCGCCGCGATCAAAGGCTTGGGCCCTGCAGCGTATCCGATCCGCCATCCGGTCATTGCATAGGCTTTTGAGACGCCATTGACGATCACCGTCCGGGCCGCGATCTCGGGGGCCACTGTCGCAATGCTGACATGCTTCACATCATCGTAAATAATCTTTTCATAAATCTCATCGGAGATGATTGTCAGATCATGGCGCTCCGCGACCTCGGCAATCTGCTCCAGGCATGCACGATCGTACGTGGCGCCGGTTGGATTGCTCGGGCTGTTCACGATGATCGCTTTCGTCCGTGTGGTGATCTTGGCTTGGAGTGCATCGCGCCGGACCGCGTAGCCCTGCCGCTCTTCCGTTTCGAGGAACACCGGCGTCGCGTCGTTGAGCAGGACTTGATCCGGATAGGAGACCCAGAACGGTGACGGAATAATGACCTCGTCACCCTGCTCGAACAAGGCCTCGGCGATATTGTACAGGGTATGCTTAGCGCCGCAGGAAATTAAGATCTGGCTCTTATCGTATCGCAGCCCTTGTTCGGCCTCCAGTTTCTTGATCACGGCCAGCTTCAAGTCGTCAGTCCCCGATGCTGGCGTGTATTTAGTGAAGCCGGTCTTGATCGCCACCTCTGCTGCCGCTTTCACCACGTCCGGCGTATCGAAATCCGGTTCCCCTGAGGCGAAGTCGATCACATCGACCCCTTGGGCCACCATGGCTTTGGCCGTCGCCGTAATACTCAGGGTCGGGGAGGGGACAATGCGGCCGGCACGAGCGGCGAGTTTCATGCTGTTGTTCTCCGCAAACGGGTACGCAGTCTGATCGCGACTTGGGGATGCACAAAAGCCTCCAGGGATCCGCCCAAACTGGCGACTTCCTTGATAATGCTCGACGTCAGGTAAGAGTACTCTTCACTGGGCATGAAAAACACAGTCTCGAATGCTTGATCGAGTTTCCGATTGACCAAGGCCATTTGTAGCTCATATTCAAAGTCAGAGACCGCCCGAAGTCCCCGGATCACCGCGCGAGCGCCACGCTGTTTGATGTAGTCGACGAGGAGGCCGCTGAAGGGCTCCACCTCGACGTGCGGAATGTCCTTTGTCGCCAGCTTCACCATTTCGACACGCTCGTCCAAATCAAACAGCGGGTGCTTGCTCGGATTCAGCGCGACCGCAACGATCACGCGATCGAACACCCGAAGACTTCGTTGGATCAGGTCGGTATGACCATTCGTAATGGGATCGAACGTGCCGGGGTATACAGCGATCTTCATAACACCTCGCCATCAGAAGCAACCGAGAAGAGCGAGAGCGAGGTATCGCCGTATCGGTAGAGCCGAGTCCGAGAAAGACGACCAATTTGCAACGGGATGGATAGCTTGGTGGGATGTTCCAGGATCACGATCGTGTGAGGCGCGATCATAGCACTGCGGCTTAAGGATGGCAACAGAACCGCCCGACTGTCCTCGCGATACGGGGGATCGGCAAAGACAATCGTAAAGGGTTCTTCAACCGGTTTCCGTAGATACGACTGAACGTCACCTTTGTACACCTCTGTTCGCTCGGTAATGCCGCAGTGTTCTAGATTTGCGTTCAGGACACGCCACGAACGTGGGTCGGATTCGACGAACACGACCCGCGTTGCTCCTCGACTCACGGCCTCGATCCCGATTGCGCCGGTGCCGGCATAGAGGTCGAGGAAGCTTGCACCAGGAAGACGACTGCCCAAAATCGAAAACAACGCTTCTTTGACTCTGCCGGACGTGGGACGGGCATCATGTCTTCCAACTAAGAGCCGTCGCCCTTTATGTGCACCGGAAATGACGCGCATCGGCCAACCGTGGCCGACTCTAACACGCGATTTTTTTGAGGGTCAAGCTTACGAGGAGGAGCTTTGACGCTGGAGAAACCGGTCGGATATACTACGCATCCCTTTACAGATCAGGCACTGAAACCTCACCGCTCTCTGCAGCACGTATGCAGAGAGCGGGCGGCGAATGTTAGTGGGTGTGAATCGGCTCGCCTTCCGGCTTCAGGGCGCTCCGCTGCTGATTGACTGAGATCGTGTGATCCAAGATGGCGCCGCAGTTGATACACTTCCAGGCGTAGAACACCAGGAAGAAATCAGAAAACCGCTCCAGCGTCATCAATCCTTTGCAACGGAGGCATTTCATGATGGGCTCCCGGTTAAAGTCCACTGCATGGGTGAGCAAAAATAGCAATTACCGGGCCGAAAATTGCTAGTACGTAATTTCAAATAGTTATGTCTATCATTATGCAAAAAGACGAAAGACCAAAGTCGGTGAGAAACCAAAAACGTCATCAAGTGGCAAATCAGGGCATCACGCCAAAACAGGTAGGGGAGGGTAAGAGCAGTACCGGCATTCGGCAGTGGCCAGCGAGCGAGCGGCCGCGCGAACGGTTGCTGTCGGACGGTGCCCGAGTGCTGACTGACGCTCAACTGATGGCCATCCTCTTGCGAGTCGGTCGCCGAGATTCATCGGCAATTGCCGTTGCAATGGAGTTGCTGCACCACGTTGGCGGCCTCCAGGGCTTGGCGAATCGGGGAGTGGATGAGCTGTGTCGCATCCCCGGCATTGGCGCCGCCAAGGCGGCACAGATCCTTGCGGCTGTCGAGCTCGGCAAGCGCGTGCTTGCGACGCCGCTTTCGACAGGCATGAAAATCGGGTCGAGCCAGGACGTCTTCACGCACTATTATCCGTTAGTCCGAGACTTGCGACGCGAAGTATTCAAGACGATCTTGCTCGACGCGAAGCATGCAGTTATTCGCGACGTTACAGTGTCGGAAGGGACGTTGACGCTGAGCTTGGTTCATCCGCGCGAAGTCTTCAATCCCGCCATTCGTGAAGCAGCTGCGGCCGTCATCTTCCTCCATAATCATCCGAGCGGGGATCCCACGCCAAGCGTTGAAGATCGGCAGTTGACCCAACGGCTCACTGCGGTCGGTGAGCTGTTGGGCATTGACGTTCTCGATCATCTCATCATCGGCGACGGACGCTACGTGAGCTTCGCCGATCAGGGCTGGCTTCGCTCATAACGCGCCCGCCGCCCGAGGCATTCTTCCAACATTACGACGGTAATCCGGCGACTTCGATCCCTGCCTTTGCCGTTGACAGGCTCTCCACCCAAGCCTACGATAAGGCATTCATCGAGGAGGGACGCCATGAAAGAGCCCCGTGTCGATGCAATCCGTAATGTTGCTCTTATCTCTACGACCGGAGCAGGGAAAACGTCCTTGTTGGAAGCCATGTTGTTTTCGGCAGGCGCGATTCCATCAATGGGATCGGTCGCTGCGGGTACCACCGTGGCAGACTTCGAGCCGGAAGAACTCCACCGCAAAATCTCAATCAATACCGCCGTTGGCCATTTCACCTGGAAAGAGACGATTTGCAATATCCTCGATACTCCCGGTGCAGCGAGCTTCCTTGGCGAAGCGAAGGCCGCGCTGCGCGCGGTCGATGGGGTGATTCTCGTCATCGGAGCCTGCAGCGGATTTCGGTCCGAGATCGACTCCCTCCTCAAAATCATCGAAGACCGCCAACTGCCGTGCCTCGTCTTCATCAATGAGTTGGACAAGGACCGCGCCGACTGGGCGCATGTCCTCGACGAATGCCGACAAGCGCTAGCCGGTAACCTCTTGCCTCTGAGCCTGCCCCTCGAAGGACAGGGCGATGTCGTAATCGATGTGCTCAAAGGTGTGGCAGTCCGATCGGGGAGTGAGAGCGCGAAAGTCGCCTTGAGCCCTGTACCTTCTACAGGCCATGGGATGGTCGCGGACGCCAAGAAGAAGCTGGCCGAGGGCGTGGCCGAAATTGATGACGGCTTGCTGGAGAAATATTTAGCTGATGGTGACCTCAGTCTAGAAGAGTTGATGGCCGGATTGAAAAGTGGGGTGCTACGGCGGGCAATCTTTCCGGTCTTGTGCGGATCGGCCACTCAGCACCTCGGCATTTCCGTCTTGTTGGATGCCGTCAGTACCTTGCTCCCATCACCCCGTGAGTTTGCTGGGGAACATCCCGTCACAGGGACGGATGCGAGCGGCGAGGTGACGACTCGGGAGGTCAGTTATCACGCGCCGTTTTCGGGTTTCGTGTTTAAGACGGTGATCGATCCGTTCGTAGGCCGCTTATCCTACGTCCGTGTCTACTCTGGAAAACTGGACGCCGATTCAGGGTTTTATAATGCCACCCGCCACGTCAAAGAAAAGGGTGGCCATCTGTTTCACATTCTTGGCAAGAAGTATAGCCAGGTACCGGCGGCGACCGCTGGAGACATTGTGGCGATCGGCAAGCTCAAGGATACGCAAACCGGAGATACGATTTGTGACGAGCAATCACCGATTCGCTTCTCGGGACTCCAATTCCCGCGACCGGTGATGTCGTTCGCGCTTGAACCGAAATCCAAAGCCGACATCGAAAAAATTAGCTTGGGCTTGCACAAACTTGTCGAGGAGGATCCCACGTTGGAGTTTGTTCGCAACCAAGAAACGAAGGAAATGATATTGAGCGGCGTGGGCCAATTGCACATCGACGTGACGTTTGAAAAGCTCAAACGGAAGTACGGCGCCGACGTGGTCATTCACACACCTAAAGTGCCATATAAAGAAACGATTCGAAAGATGGCCCAAGCTCAGGGCAAATACAAGAAACAGACGGGTGGACACGGGCAATATGGTGATTGCTGGCTCCAGCTGGACCCGCTTCCTCGTGGTCAGGGCTTTGAATTCGTCAACCATATTGTCGGCGGAGCAATTCCCCGCAATTTCATTCCGGCCGTGGAGAAAGGCGTCGTCGAAGCGATGCAGGAGGGCATCTTGGCGGGCTACCCGGTCGTTGATGTCCGGGTCACCGTATACGACGGGTCCTATCACACCGTGGATTCATCCGAGTTGTCGTTCAAGATCGCCGGATCCATGGCCTTCAAGAAAGCGATGGAATCGGCGCAGCCGGTTCTCTTGGAACCGATGATGAACGTGGAAGTCAGCACTCCCGACGACGTCGTGGGCGGCGTCATCGGTGATCTCAACGCGCGCCGCGGCCGAATCGTCGGTGTATCGGCAAAAGGAAATACGGAAGTCATCAGTGCTCAAGTGCCGCTCGCCGAGATGTTGAAGTACTCGGTGTCACTGAACGCCGTCACCGGCGGCCGCGGCACGTATACGATGGAGTTCGCGAGCTACGAAGAGATGCCGCGAGAGTTGGCGGCGAAGGTGATCGAGGAGCAGCGGGCAATGAAGCACGCCGTCGCCCACTGAATTCACTTATCGGCAGCTTTCAATACAACGTAAAAGGCGCGATTCTCCCTTAGGACACGCAAGAGGACGGTTTCGCCGCGCTTGACCTTGGCAAGCGCGGCGGAAAATTCTGCGACGGATGACACTTCTGTCCGGTTCACCTCTTTGATCAGATCGCCTTCCCGAAGACCTTCCACCATGGCGATGCTGCCGCGCTCCACTTTTGCGATGAGGACGCCGCGCGTTTCACTGAGCTTGAATTTCTCCGCCAGCTCGGTAGTCAGATCCTGCACATCGACGCCCAATTTCATCTCAGGGCTGGACGGAGCTAGGGACGCGACCACCGGACTCTCCCGCCGCTCGGCCAGCGCTACGGCAATCATCTGACGTTTTCCATCCCGGACGATTTCGACATTGGCCGCGACGGCTGGGTCGAGCCCGGCAATCAGCCGGGACAAGCTGCTCGGCGTATCGACCGTCTTTCCATCGACCTTGGTAATGATGTCCCCCGGCTTGATGCCGGCCCGAGCCGCGGGGTCGTTCTCGAACACTTCGTTCACCAAGACGCCTTCGTTTTCGCTGACGCCGAATTTCGTCGCTAACTCCGCGGTCACTGGCTGAATCCCGACTCCGAGCCATGCACGCACGACCTTCCCGCGTGTAATGAGTTGCTGCATGACCTGTTTGGCCATATTCGACGGAATCGCAAATCCGATTCCTTGTGCAAAATTGATGATGGCCGTATTGATGCCGATCACGTCCCCACGAATGTTGAATAACGGGCCGCCTGAATTACCGGGATTGATCGACGCATCGGTCTGGATGAAATTCTCGTACTTCGAGAGATTCATATTCTCCCGCCCAATTCCGCTCACGACCCCCAGCGTAACAGTCCGATCGAGACCGAACGGATTTCCCACGGCTAATACCCATTGGCCGACCTTGACGGTACTCGAATCGCCAAGGGTCGCATAGGGCAGAGGCCGATCGGTCGTAATCTTCAAAACAGCAAGGTCGGTATCGGGATCCTTGCCGACGACCTGCGCGATGAATTTCGTGCGGTCGGAGAGGCGCACCTCCACCTCATGCGCGTCCCCGACGACGTGATTGTTCGTAATGATGTGGCCCTGTGCATCGACGATCACTCCGGAACCGGAGCCGGGCGTGCTCGGCGCACGATCACGTGGGCTCATTGACTTGGTATTTTGCGCGGGGAGGACGGTCACGACCGATGGTTTGACACGCTCGGCAAGATCGGTAATGACGTTCTGCAGCTCATCTAACAGCCGAAGGCCTGGAGGGCTAGCGTCTGCTGACGTGGAGGCGGGCGTTGCCGTCATGATAAGGACGGCAAGGAGCATACATGCGACGAGACGCCTCGTCATGGAACCTCGCTTCTTAAACTACACGGTCGAACGCCGCTTGTCGAGCGCCGAACAGAACCATCGTCGCGTCTAGCGCGGAGTCAGGCCCGAATAGGATCATAATGTCATGGGCACGGACCGTTATCTGTGGCGACGGGACGAGCATCATCGCGCCCCGGAACACAGCGGCGAGCGCGACCCCGGGGACGAGCGGAATATCGGTGATCCGCCGACCTAGGACTGGCGCGGTCGAGCCGACCAGGGCCCGGCGCATCGACATTCCGCGCTTCAGCAAATCCTGTTGCAGCTTGAGAAAATCCTCACGCAATGCTTCAAGTTCTAATGTGCAAATCTCAGTCTGGATTTCGTCGAGTTCCCTGTTCAGCAGGCCGATTGCCGCTGCTGCCGATTGGATCTTCTCAACCAACTCTGGACTTCTCAGAAGGGCATCTTTGAGCAGATGGTCTGCCGGCGCTAATGCCTCACACAGTCCGCTCCCAAGCCGCCGGTGAACTGACTGGATCTGCTGGTGCAGACCGGTAGCTTGCCAATGCAGTCGCATGATTTGCACGCGCCTATTGACACGCTCGGATATCGCAATCACGGCCTCGCGTATCGCATCGCTCGTGATTCGCGCTTCCTTGGTCAGTCGCTGAAGAAGAACGAATGGCGTCATGTCGGATAAGATCGATTATGTCAACTTACGTGCCGCCAGCCCCGAACAAACCGACAAGTCTCCCCCGAATTCTCTCCCACCGGGCCCACATTGGCAGCGCCGCACACAACACTCATCGACCTGCCCAGCCCTTTCACCCACACTCTACCGAAAACGCGCGGTTCTAGACAAGAAGAGCAAAATAGACCTATACCAATCAGTTCCAAACAGGAGGAACACCGATGGCTTGGCTGTACTTGATCGTAGCCGGTTTTTTCGAAATTCTCTGGGCAACCAGCATGAAATCCACAGAAGGCTTCACTAGGCTCTGGCCGTCACTCTGGACCCTTGCACCATGGCCGTCAGCGTATGGCTGCTTGGCATAGCTTTGAAGACGATCCCCGTAGGGACCGGCTATGCGGTCTGGACGGGCATCGGTGCGGCCGGAACTGCCCTCGCGGGCATGGTGCTCTTTGGAGAGTCCACGTCCGTTGTGCGCATTGCGTGCATCCTGCTGATCGTTGTCGGCATCGTGGGACTGAAGTTGAATTGAACGACATCTATGCCAAAATGCCCATCCTTGATCGCAATGAGCAACTTCCGGAATCGCTCGGCCACTCTCACACTCCGAACCGCCACTCTGCTTAAACAGCAATTTCACGGCAGTCACCGTCGTCTTTGGCAGTCCTTGTTGACGGGTTCCGCAACCGCCTTATACTGTTCGACAGGTGGTAGGCGCCATGCGGATCAACACGATCATCATCAGTGCGGCGGTCCTGGTGGTTTTCGTCGCGCTCGGCTTAGCGTGGATCAATCCATCCGTGACGCAGTATCGAATCCACATCTTGACCGCGGCGGCCCAGCAAGAGGCCGACCGCATTTCCGCAGCTGAGCAACAGGCTATCGAACGGGAAGCACGCTTGCTCAACACACACTTGGCCGCGGTTCACTATGAGGGCAGTCGATTGGACCGGGCCATGATTCAACGTCGCTATCCGCTGCTGGGCGGATCGCTCGTCGATACGAACGTGGAAGAAAGCCTCCACGAACGCGTGGCGCGCGTCAAAGAGCAGGCGCTCAGACGCGTGGCCTTGACCCGCGAGACCATTCTTTATCACACGCTGGCAGACCTCACCGCGCACACGCAGCGCAGGTCATACGGTTTATGGTCGGAGTATGTCACCTGCTATCAGAACATCCGTCTGGCCTATCTGGGCATCGGCGGTCATTTTTACGAGTCGAACGCCGTCCCCTGCCCACCGTCTCCGCGCATATGATGCGCTAAGTCGGCTGCGAATCGCGCGGCTTCCCAATCTTCGGCTCAGTCCCCTGCCACAGCCGCCACAGGTTCTCACGATGCCGTGAGATGATGAGGACCGTGATCGCAAGTGCGAAGACGAAAAACCGGCGGTCGGGATGAAAGAGCGCCAACACAGGAAGGGCCAGAAAGGCGGCGATCGCCGCCGCGGAGGAATACCGCCACATGCCGGCCGTCACCAGCCAAATCAGAACAAGTGCAAGGCCGATCCACGGCGCCACACCGAGAACGGCACCTAATGCCGTCGCGACCCCCTTGCCGCCGCGGAAGCTCAGAAACACCGAATAGAGATGGCCGAGAATCGGCATGAGCGCCACGACGAACACGAGCACAGGATCGTCAACGGACAGCGTCGCGACCCACCCGATGAGCCAACCCTTTCCCATGTCACCCGCCAACGTGAGCAGGCCCGCCTTCTTGCCGGAGACACGAAGTACATTGGTAAAGCCGATGTTACGACTACCGGCCGTCCGTGGATCGGGGACGCCTAGCACGCGACAGACGAGGACGCCGAATGGCACGGCGCCGAGAAGATAGCCGCCGAGACCGAGCAGCACCGGGAGCCAATGGCCGACCGTCATCGGGCAGAGGGCTGGGACACGGCGAGCAGTTAGAAACCGCGGAGTGCCACTTGGCGCCAAAACGTGACGAGGTACCGGGCGCCGGAGAACAGACCCAACACGAGCGCAATGTAGAGCAACACGTTCCCGATGGCCGTCAATTGCCAGACCGTATCGAACGCATCCGCGACGATCAAGGCGACAATCGCCACCACCTGGGCTACCATCTTGTATTTTCCGGTGGCCTCCGCCGACATGATCACGCCTTCGGCGGCCGCCACCGCGCGGATTCCCGTGACCGTCACCTCTCGGCCGATGATCAGGATGGCGACGATCGCGGAGACATGTTGAAATTCCACCAGCAGAATCAAGCCGGAGAGAACGAGGAGCTTATCGGCGATGGGATCGAGCAGCCGTCCGAGCCGAGTGACTTCCGAACGCCGGCGCGCGAGATAGCCGTCCAGCAGATCGGTCAACGCCGCAATGCCGAACACCGCCGCCGCGGCCAATGCACGTTCTGGCGTCGGCGTCGCGTACAGTGCGACGAAAATCGGAATCAACAGAAGGCGGACGAACGTGAGCGAGTTGGGTAGGTTCAACGCCGCATCGCGCGCATCCAATTTCTCGATCAACGGATCGTTCTGTTTTGCGCCACTAACACGCATCTGATGTGCCGGCTCGGCCACGTTACACAATGCCACTTTTCAAGAGGTCATGGAGGTGAATCACCCCGACCAGCGCCCCGTCGCCATTGACAACCGCCAATGAGGTAATTGAAAACTGCTCCATGGTCTGGACGGCACGGGCGGCAAGCGCATCGGGTTCGATCGTCTTCGGTGACCGGCTCGCCACGTCCCCGACGACGGTCGTTGCGAGATCAACGCCGCGCTGCAACAAACGGCGAAGATCGCCGTCCGTCAGCACACCGACCAAGCGGCCGGCATCGTCGAGAACCGTCGTCATCCCTAGCTTCTTCCCGGTCATCTCCAAGATCGCATCACGCACGCTCGCTCCGTGAGCGATTCTCGGGATGGCGTCACCATGATGCATGAGATCACGGACCTTCAGCAATAGGCGACGACCCAACGTCCCCCCGGGGTGAAACTGCGCGAAATCCTCTTCCTTGAAGCCACGCCGGTCGAGCAACGCGATCGCCAGCGCATCGCCCATCGCCAACGTGGCCGTCGTACTCGCCGTCGGGGCGAGACCCATCGGACACGCTTCTTCGCTGACCGAGACGTCGAGCACCACATCGCTATTTTTCGCGAGCGTCGATTGCGGCCGTCCCGTCAACGCGATCACCGGGATGTTGAGCCGCTTGACGAACGGAAGGAGCTTGAGCACTTCCTCGGTCTCACCGCTATTCGAGAGCGCAATCATCGTATCGTGCCTCGCCAGCATGCCGAGGTCGCCGTGGATGCCTTCAGCAGGATGGAGAAAGAAGGCCGGTGTCCCGGTGCTGGCCAGCGTCGCGGCAATCTTCTGGCCGATCAATCCCGACTTGCCCATGCCGGAGACGACCACTTTGCCCGTACAGGTGAGCAGAAGCTCGACCGCGTCAGTGAACCGGTGATCAAGTCGATCGACGAGCTTCGCAATGGCACGAGCCTCGATGTCCAGCACCCGCCGCCCCTGCTCGATGCTCATGAGAACGACTCCCCGCCCTTTCCCGCCACTCGAGCAATCGCGACCAGTCGTTCGAGCAATGGTTTCAAATGATGCAAGGGGACCATGTTCGGACCATCCGAGAGCGCACGATCTGGATCAGGATGGACTTCCATGAAAAACGCATCGCAGCCCGCTGCCGCGGCGGCGCTGGCCAGCGGTGTAATGAACTCACGTTGTCCGCTCGAGCGGGTGCCGCCGCCACCGGGGAGTTGCACGCTGTGTGTCGCATCGAACACCACAGGGTAACCGAATGCGCGCATCACAGGCAACGATCGCATATCGACGACCAGGTTGTTGTACCCAAAGGAGGCGCCGCGTTCCGTCAGCAGAATGCGCGTGGTGCCGCTTTCCTCAAGCTTCGTCACCACGTTTTTCATATCCCACGGTGAGAGAAATTGCCCCTTTTTCACGTTGACGACGCGTCCGGTCTTCGCGGCCGCGACGAGTAAATCCGTTTGCCGGCAGAGAAAGGCCGGGATCTGCAGGATATCGACGACCGCGCCTGCCGCCCGCGCCTGCTCCGCCGTATGAACATCGGTAAGCACGGGCACACCGAGCTGCGCTTTGACCTTCGCCAACGCCTCGAGTCCCTTCTCGATCCCGGGACCGCGGTATGAATGAATCGAGCTCCGGTTCGCCTTATCGTAAGACGACTTGAAGATGTACGGCATGCCGACCGCCCGAGCGATGTCCGCGATGCGCGCCGCCGTCTCGAGCACGAGACCTTCGCTCTCGATGACACACGGCCCGGCAATCAACGCATGCGGCTGATCGCCACCGATCTTGAACGGACCGATGTCCACTTCACAAATCATGGCTCCCGCCCGAGACCCTGACAAAGGGGACGCTCAAAATGACCATCCAACAAGGCCGCAGGCGAGCAAACACCGGAGGCGTTGATTGTTCTCACCCACCCGCCCTGAGTCTGCCGAGACAGGCTCTCCTCCCCTCTGGGGTACGTTGAGGGCGCACGGTGCGACGAATAAGTCGCACCGTGTTTGTGCGCGCCGCCGAGATGGTGAGACGGCAGGGTTCCACAATCTCTAACGCAGTGGGGCGGCATTTTCAGCGTGCCATTATTGCCCGCATTTTCTTCTCAGCGCCGCCCCCACAAACCCGCTGAACAGTGGATGCGGATGGTGCGGGCGCGAGTTGAACTCGGGATGGAATTGCGTGGCGACGAACCACGGATGATCGGGCAACTCGACGATTTCGACCAGTTGGCTGTCCGGTGAAACGCCGCTG
Organism: Nitrospira sp. Vd2; assembly: GCF_979581665.1. Classification (NCBI taxonomy): domain Bacteria; kingdom Pseudomonadati; phylum Nitrospirota; class Nitrospiria; order Nitrospirales; family Nitrospiraceae; genus Nitrospira; species Nitrospira sp. Vd2. The sequence goes on from NZ_CEFZSK010000039.1 coordinate 101,334, forward strand.
AGCACCAGGCCGTGCTTGGTCAGCGCCTCGCGATAGGCATTGTTGAATTCATACCTGTGGCGATGCCGTTCCTTGACCTCGACCACACCGTAGGCCTTGTGCGCCAGGCTCCCCTCGACGATTCGACACGGATAGGAGCCTAATCGCATCGTGCCGCCCTTTTCATTCACGCCGCGCTGCGTGGCCATGAGATCGATCACGGGATGCGGCGTCGCCGGGTCGAACTCGGCGCTGTTCGCTCGCTCCAGGCCGGCGACATCCCTCGCGAACTCGATCACGGCGCACTGCATGCCCAAACACAGTCCCAGGAACGGAACACCGTGCTCACGGGCATAGCGGATCGTCTGAATCTTGCCCTCGATCCCGCGCACGCCGAATCCACCGGGAATCAGAATCCCGTCAAGCTCGCGCAGCAGCCGTTCCGTCCCCTGCCGCTCGATGTCTTCCGACTCGATCCAGTGAATCGTGACGCGCGTCTCATGGTCGATCCCGCCATGGACAAGGGCTTCGGTGAGGCTCTTGTACGATTCCTTGAGGCCGATGTACTTCCCGACGAGGGCGATCGACACCTCATGTTTGGGATGCTTGATCTTCTGCACCATCGCATCCCATTCCCTGAGGTTCGGCGGACCGGTTTCGAGGTGCAGCATCCGGACGATCAATTCGTCGAGGCCTTCTTTCCGGAAGACGATCGGCACCTCGTAGACGGTCTCGACGTCCTTCGCCGTGATCACGGCGTCCTTTTCTACGTTGCAGAACAGCGCGATTTTGGCTTTCAAATCCGGTGGGAGATAACGATCGGTGCGACACAACAGAATATTGGGCTGAATACCGATCTCGCGCAGCTTGTTCACCGAGTGCTGTGTCGGCTTGGTTTTCAATTCGCCCGCCGCGCCGATGTACGGCACCAAGGTCAGATGCACGTAGAGCACGTTCTCACGGCCTACGTCGTACGGGATCTGGCGAATCGCTTCGAGGAACGGCAGGCTTTCGATATCGCCGACGGTGCCGCCGATTTCGACGATCGCGACATCCGCGCCCTTCGCGACATCGACGACCGATCGCTTGATCTCATCCGTAATGTGCGGGACCACCTGCACGGTTCCCCCCAGGTAATCGCCACGCCGCTCCTTCGTGATGACGGTGTGGTAAATGCGACCGGTCGTGTAATTGTTCTCACGTGACAACGTGAGCGAGGTGTAGCGCTCGTAGTGGCCGAGATCCAAGTCGGTTTCCGCCCCGTCTTCGGTGACAAAGACCTCGCCGTGTTGATACGGATTCATCGTGCCGGGATCGACGTTGATATACGGATCGAGCTTGAGGAACGTAATCTTCAACCCTCGGCTTTCGAGTAAATTGCCGATCGAGGCCGAGGCCAAGCCCTTGCCAAGGGAAGAGACCACGCCGCCGGTCACGAAAATGAATTTGCTCATAGGCCCCCTTTCGACTGCGGCTGAAGCTGCGCCGCGAGCACCTGCGCCGCGGCAGCGACATCGTTCGGTGTATCAATACGAAGCGACTGATGGCTCGTCTCCCACACCTTGATGCCGATTCCGTGTTCCAACGCACGCAACTGTTCGAGTTTTTCTGTCTCTTCCAACATCCCCGTCGGTAAGGCGGCAAACCGCTTGAGCGTTTCGCGACGAAAGATGTAGACACCAAGATGGATAAAGTACAGGTCTTTGGGGAATGCACTGGTCACCCTGTCCCGCCAATGAGGGATGGGAGCCCGTGAAAAATAGAGGGCCCATCCCGCCTGATTCGTCACGACTTTCACAACGGCCGAATTCTCCACCTCATCCCATGACGTCAGGCGCCGTTTCAGCGTCCCCATGCCGGCCTCGCTCGCGACGAACGGCGTGACGAGATCGGTGATGAGCCGATCGTCCATGAGGATTTCATCACCTTGCAGGTTGATGAAGATCTCCCCTGGCATCTGTTCCGCGACAGCCGCGACTCTATCGGTACCGGTCCGAAACGGTTCGGCCACGAGAATCGCGTCACCACCGAACCGCGTGACCGCATCGTGAATCCGCCGATCATCGGTCGCAACGACCACCTGGCTGACGCCGGTCGCCCTCACAACCCGCTCGTAGACGTGGCGGATCAGCGGTTGGCCGGCAATCGTTGCGAGCGGTTTTCCTGGAAAACGGGAGGAACCAAACCGCGCAGGGATGACGACGGTCACCCGAGGCGATGGGTTAGCCATGAAGGACTGCCTCGTTGAGTTGCGCCGCGGTGACAGTCGCCGTGCCCACCATGCCGACGACGATCCCGGCCGCATGGTTCGCCAGGATCGCGCTATGGGCCATCGACGCCCCTGTTGCCTGCGCCAAGGCCAATGTCGCAACCACCGTATCGCCGGCCCCCGTGACATCATAGACCTGCCGCGCGACGGTGGGAATATGGAGCGTGGTCCCGTCGGATTCAAACAGGCTCATGCCCTTTTCCCCGCGCGTGACGAGCACGGATTGGCATCCCAACCGCTGGCGAATCGTTTCGCCGGCTTCGCAGATCGCCGTGTCGTCGTCCCCGTGGACGCCGGCCGCCTGCGTGGCTTCGAGATGATTCGGTGTGACCACGGTGACATTCTTATAGAAGGAAAAATGCTCCACCTTTGGATCGACGATCAACGGAATCCGCCGGAGCGTCGCCAACCGAACCAGCTCCGCCATCAGCGGCGCCGTCACCACGCCTTTGGCATAGTCGGACACCACCAGGCAGCCGATCTCCCTGAGCCGCGATTCGACATGCCGAATGATCCGCCGTTGATAGAGCGGCTTGATATCCTGACGGTGCTCGACATCATAGCGAACGATCTGTTGATTGTGGGCGACCACGCGCGTCTTCCGTGTGGTCGGCCGTTCAGGATCGATGATGATCCCGCCGCGTCCCTGTCGGTTGGCCCCCAGTTCGGCGAGCAGCCGGCGACCGCCTTCATCGGCGCCCAGTACGCCGCAGATTTCCGCCCGTCCGCCCAACGCCACGATGTTGCTATAGACGTTGGCCGCGCCGCCGAGCTTCAAGGATTCAGACTCCACATGGACGACGGGTACCGGCGCTTCCGGCGAAATGCGGCTGACCTTGCCCCAAATATAATGATCGAGAATCAAATCACCGATGACCAGGACGCCCGCCTGCGGGAACCGTTGGATGTGGCGCTGAAGGGTACGCGGATCGGCTGGCTGCGGGCGCTCGCGGTCCTTCGGCTGCGTTCCGGGCTTCCGTTCCATGGGCGCTCCGCTATCGGATGGCTTGACCGATCCGTTCCCAGCGAACCCAATGCGTCCAATCGCCGTGGCCGCTCCACGACCAGTAGATGCGGAAGGCCTTGCCACGGATCTTCTCGGCACGGACGTATCCCCAGAATCGACTGTCGAGGCTCTGATCACGGTTGTCGCCCATCACGAAATAGGCGCCTTCGGGAACGGTGACGGGCCCGAAATTATCGCGCGGGTTGATGGCGCCGTTGATGATTCCCGGATCGACCCGTTGGGTGTAGGCTTTATCGTCGAGCGGCTGACCGTTGACGTAGACGACCTTCTGACGAATTTCGATCGTGTCGCCCGGCAAACCGATGATCCGCTTGATGAAGTCTTTTTCTTCGTCCTCGGGGTAGCGAAAGACGATCACATCGCCCCGCTGCGGGTCCCCGAACGCGATCACGGTATGGGAGGTATAGCACGTCACCGGTGGAAAGCTGACGCGAAACTTGCAGTCACCGGGCCACTGGACGCCATAGGACAGCTTGCTGACGAGGATATGATCGCCGATCAGGAGCGTGGGAATCATCGACCCGGAGGGAATCTTGAAGGCCTGCACGACGAACACGCGAATCGCGAAGGCGAGCAGCATCGCGAGCACGATCGCCTCGGCGTATTCGCGGAGAATGGATTTCCGGCGAGGCGGTGCGTCGGCCACGCTCGCGGGGACGACCGATTCGGAAGCGGTGCGCGTGGCCTCGTCTAGGCGGGGTGGCTGAGGCTCCATTACTCCCCCGTCACCTTCAGGAGAGCCAGGAAGGCTTCCTGCGGGACTTCGACGCGCCCGACCTGCTTCATCCGCTTTTTGCCTTCTTTCTGCTTCTCCCACAATTTTCGTTTCCGGCTGATGTCACCACCATAACACTTCGCGGTCACGTTTTTCTTGAGCGCGCCGACCGTCTCCCGCGCGATGACTTTGTTGCCGATCGCCGCCTGGATCGCGATTTCGAACATTTGCTTGGGGATCAGCTCTTTCATTTTTTCCGCAAGCTGACGGCCGCGGGCATAGGCTTTCTCGCGATGCGTGATCAGCGAGAGCGCGTCGACCGTCTCCCCATTGAGCAGCAGGTCGAGCTTGATCAAATCGGACTCGCGATAGCCGATCAATTCATAATCGAGCGAGGCGTACCCCTGGGTTTTCGATTTCAGTTTATCGTAAAAATCGAGGATGACCTCGTTGAGCGGCAACTCATACGTCAACATGACCCGCGTTGGGTCGAGATACTGAAGCGCGACCTGAACACCGCGTCGCTCCTGGCACAGCTGCAGAATGCTGCCGACGTACCGTTCGGGCGTGATGATCGTCGCTTTGATGAACGGCTCCTCGAACTTCTCGATTGCCGAAGGTGCCGGCAGCTTCGCGGGATTGTCGATCGAGAGCACCTCGCCGTTGGTCGTGTGGACACGATAGACGACGGTCGGCGCGGTGGTAATCAAGGTCAACCCATACTCGCGTTCCAATCGCTCCTGAATGATCTCCATGTGCAGCAAGCCCAAGAAGCCGCATCGGAACCCGAACCCGAGGGCGAGGGACGTTTCAGGCTCATACACGAAGGAGGAATCGTTCAAGCGCAGCTTCTGGAGCGCGTCGCGCAGGTCTTCGTATTTCGCGGTATCGGTCGAGTACAGCCCGCAGAAGACGAGCGGTTTGACTTCCTTATAGCCGGGGAAGGGCGAGTCGGTCGGCCGCGCCGCGTCGGTGAGCGTATCACCGATCTTCACGTCCGCGACCTCGCGCATGTTCGCGCAGACGTACCCTACCTCGCCGGTTGAGAGTAGCTCGGTCTTCGTCCGCTTGGGGGTGAACTGGCCGACCTCGGTGATCTCGAACACCTTGTCGTTCGACATCACGCGGATCTTCATGCCGGGCCTGATCGTGCCGTCGATGACCCGCGTGAGGACGATCACGCCTTGATAGTTGTCGAACCAGGAGTCGAACACGAGCGCCTTGAGCGGCTTGTGCGGATCGCCGGACGGCGGCGGGATCCGGTGGATGACCGCTTCGAGGACTTCGCGCACGCCCTTCCCTTCCTTCGCGCTCACGAGCAGCGTCTCGGTGACGTCGAGGCCGAGCACGTCATGAACCTGCCGTTTCACGCCTTCGATGTCGGCGCTCGGGAGGTCGATCTTATTGATCACGGGGATGATCACGAGGTTGTTGGCAATTGCCAAATACGCGTTCGCGATCGTCTGCGCCTCGACGCCCTGCGTGGCGTCGACGAGCAGCAGGGCGCCTTCACAGGCCGCCAGGCTCCGTGACACCTCATAGGTAAAGTCGACATGGCCGGGCGTATCGATCAAATGCAACGCGTACGTCTGCCCGTCGTCGGCTTTATACCGGATCGCGACCGCATGGGCCTTGATCGTGATCCCCCGTTCACGCTCCAAGTCCATCGCGTCGAGGATCTGTTCACGAAATTCACGGGCGGTGATGGCGCCCGTGATCTCGAGGATCCGGTCGGCGAGGGTAGATTTCCCGTGATCGATATGGGCGATGATGGAAAAGTTGCGAACGTGGCGCTGCGAGTCCGACATCATGTGGAAAATCGGTTCATTATATGGACCGCTCTGCACGTTGTCAAAGAATTATCCCCCTCACTATAATCGCTCCTCGCACACGATTTCCATTCAATCGAGCCGTCCTGATGGCGTACAGATCAACCGCGGAGACGAAGGCACTCGCTCGGTGGGACCGACGCTACCTGTGGCACCCCTTTACGCAAATGCGCGAGTGGGAGCAGGAGGAACCCATCATCATTTGCCGCGGGAACGGTATCTACCTCTATGATACCGACGGGCGGCGCTATCTCGATGGCGTCTCCTCGATTTGGGTGAATATCCATGGCCACCGTCATCCGGTGCTCGATCGGGCGGTGCGACGCCAACTCGACGAAGTCGCGCACACCACGCTTCTCGGGCTGTCGAACGTGCCGGCCATTCGGCTCGCCAAGGAACTCATCCGTCTCGCACCGAAGGGTCTCAGCCGCGTCTTCTATTCGGATGATGGGTCGACCGCCGTCGAGGTCGCGCTCAAGATGGCGGTGCAATATTGGCAGCAGCAGAGCACTCCCGCTCCGCGCAAGCGCACCTTCGTCAATCTCCGACTCGCCTACCATGGCGATACGGCAGGCGCGATGAGCGTCGGAAACATCGACCTGTTTCATGAGCGGTTCCATCCCCTACTCTTTCCCACGCTGCGCGCGGATGCGCCCTATTGCTACCGGTGCCCGCTGAAGCTTTCCTATCCGTCGTGCAGGCGCGCGTGCCTAGAGCCGATTCAACGTTTGCTTGAGGAACGCCACGAGGAAATCGCCGGCGTCGTCATCGAGCCGCTGGTGCAAGCCGCGGCCGGCATGCTGACCGCGCCGCCCGGATATCTTCGACACGTTCGTGAACTCTGCACCCGGTACGGTGTATTGCTCATCGCCGACGAAGTGGCCACCGGGTTCGGCCGCACCGGGAAGATGTTCGCCTGTCAGCATGAGGGCGTGACTCCCGATCTGATGGCGATCAGCAAGGGCGTGACCGGCGGCTACCTTCCCTTGGGCGCCACACTGACGACCGACACGATCTATCGGGCATTCTTGGGTGACTACGCGGAGTGGAAGACCTTCTTCCATGGCCATAGTTATACGGGCAACCCGCTCGCCTGCGCCGTGGCGCTCGCGAATCTCAAGGTCTTCCGAGACGAGTGCACGCTGGCCGCCCTGCAACCGAAGATCAAAGCATTGACTCATCTGCTCCAGCCGCTGATCAGCCATCCGCACGTCGGTGACGTGCGACAGCGCGGCTTCATGGTGGGGATCGAACTGGTGCAGGACAAGACGACCCGCGAGCCCTATCGACTCGAGGCCCGGATCGGGCATCAGGTCGCGAGAGAAGCACGCCGCCGTGGCCTCCTGCTGCGCCCGCTCGGTAATGTCATCGTGCTGATGCCGCCGCTCTCGATCCGCATGGCCGAATTGCGCGCCATGGTGGGGATCGTGAGCGAAGCCATAGCGGTTGTCACCAAAGACGGCGGCTCTCGCCGCTCCACCGCTACGCGGCCGGCTTCTCGACGGTCAAGTACTCCTCGCGGTAAATCTGGATCGCGGTCATGAGGATGGCCAGGAGAATCGGCCCGAGGAACAGTCCGATCATCCCATAGGCCGCAAGCCCGCCGACAATACTAAAGAAGAGGAACAAGACCGGCAGTTGCGCGCCTTTGCCGATCAGCAGAGGGCGCACGATGTTGTCCACCATCGTGATCACCCCGGCTCCCCACGCGAGCATCACGACGGCCTTCACGATCGAGCCGCTCCAATAGAGATACCCGGCGACGGGCAACCACACGAGCGCCGTCCCGCCAAACGGCAGCGGCGCCAACAAAGCCGTGAGCGCCATCAAGACGACCGGGAACGGCACACCGAGGACGCCATAGGCCGCGCCGGCCAGGAGGCCCTGCACGAGCGCGGTGATGATCACGCCTTTGACCACGGCGCGCAAGGTGACATCGAGGCGCTCAAAAATCTTCTGCTTGTGCAACTCGTCCAACGGCGTCACGTCGTACAGGTTCCGATACAGACGATCGCCGTCCTTGAAAAAGAAGAACAGCGTGAAGACCATCACGAGGAAGTTCATCACGAGCAGGAAGAGGTTCGTGGCGAGACCGGCGACCTGTTCGACGAAAAACCCGCTGAGCGCTTTGAAATTCTGAAGGAGCGAAGCTTCCAGATCGCCTTGCGAGGCAATCAGCCGCCCGAGCACGGGCTGCACGTACCCGCCGATGATGGGCCACTGGGACAGCTCACCGGGGATGCGCTTGAACCCGCCGCTCTCGATCCATGCCTTGGTGGTCAAGTAGGCCGCGCCCGCCTCCTCGATCAATTGAATGATGAAGAACACGAGCGGCACGACGACCAGGCCGAGGATGGCAATGGTCAGCAGCCCCGCCGAGAGGCCTTCTCGCCCGCCCAGCCACGTCGTCAACCCGCGATGCAAGGGATAGGTGATATGGGCGAGCACGACGGCCCACAGCACCGGCAAGAAGAATGGGCGAAAGATGACGGCAATCTGATACAGCAAGAGCGCCAGAACCGCGAAGAAGCCGACGGCGAACAGTTGTCGCTGTGTCATGCCAGGCAGGCCGTCGGGAAGGGCAGGGGCGCACCAATCATGATCTGTAGTACCGCCACGCGCCGGCGCTGTCAGGTGACTTCGAGCGGGTCACCACGGCGGACCTTGAGCACATCCGCGGCGCGCCCCTCCTTGAGGAACACTTCCAACTGTCCGTTGCTGTTGATCAACGCGCGCGGCTCTTGGGGCGCGCCGTCGGCATAGCAGTCCACGAGGCCGTCGATCGTCACGCCGCCGACGCGGATCAGGACCGAGGAGCGTTTCGTCACATTCCGAATCTCTTTCAGATGCAGCGGCGTGATGTTGGATATCAGATTGCCGAAATGGTCGATGTAGACGATCCGGCCGGCGAAGAGCGGGCCCTGCCATCCCGGCTCAGTGATGGGCAGTTTCACGAAATCCCGCACGAGCCGGCCATAGGTCCCAGGCACCTGCCCTCGCGTCAGCCACGCGGCCGCCGGGGCGAACAGATCCCGACCGTCGAAGGTCGCGCCTTCGGAATCCAGCCGGTACTGGCGATTCTCGATCTGGCGCACCTCGACCGACAGCTCTTCGTCATAGATGTAACTCAAGAGACCGTTGTCCGGTGCCACGAACAGATAGCGGGACGTCGTGACGAGCAGCGGACGGCGGGTACTCCCGACGCCGGGATCGACTACCGCGACGTGAATCGTCCCTTCCGGGAAATAGCGGTAGCACGACTTGAGGAGATAGGCGGCCGCCTCGATATCATGCGCCGGCACCTCGTGCGTGAGATCGACCACCCGCGCTTGCGGATTGATGTTGTAGATTACCCCTTTCATGCTCGCCACGAAATAATCGCGCGAGCCGAAATCGGTCAGCAGGGTGATGAGCGAAATCGCGGTGGGCATAGCGGCCACGGCCTCAGGTCAAGGTTGACGCCAGGAGTCACGTCTCGGCCTCAGCTGTCTTACTCATCCTCGAACCGAATGTCCAAGACTTCGTATTCCACGACCTTCGCGGGCGTCGTCACTTCCACCTGATCGCCGATTCGCTTGCCGATCAAGGCGCGGCCGACCGGCGACTGAACCGAGATCTTCCCGTTCTTCAGGTCGGCCTCGTCCTGCCCCACCAGCATGTACTGTTTCTTCTCGTTCGATTGAAGGTCCAAGAGGGACACCGTGGCGCCAAAGACGACGGTCTCGCTCGTGCGGTTCGCCGTCTCGATGATCCGCGCGTCCGCGAGCTTTCCTTCGAGCTCGCTGATGCGCGATTCGATAAAGCCCTGTCGTTCCTTGGCGGCGTCGTATTCCGCGTTCTCGCTCAAATCGCCGTGCGCGCGGGCCTCGGCGATGGCTTCGATGACCTTCGGGCGCTCCACTTTCCGCAATCGATCCAGCTCGGCTTTCAAGGCCTCATACCCTTTACGCGTAATCGGTGTCGGCATAGTCTCTCCACACCAGCAACAGTCGATGAACGTAACTGATGGTTGGACAACTGACGGACGCGAACATCATCGGGCCCGATGATGTTCTTGCAGCGATCGAATGCTCAAGCCTTTTTTTTGTTGTGCCTCGATCCCCATGACGGCGGCACGGGCGCCGCGCATCGTCGTGAAGTAGGAGACGCCTTGCTGCAGGGCTTCACGACGGATGGCGGCCGAATCGGCGTGTGAGGCTTCACTGCCGACCGTGTTCACGACCAGGCTGATCTCACCGTTCTTGACATGATCGACGATATGCGGCCGACCCTCCTTCACCTTCTTGACCAACTCTACGGCCAACCCGTGCTCATGGAAGTACGTCGCGGTGCCGCGTGTCGCTTCGATGGCGAATCCCAGGCGAATCAGCCGTTGTGCCACTTCCAGGGCCGCCGGCTTGTCGTGATCCTTGACGCTGATGAAGGCCTTCCCGTTCGTCGGCAGCGGCGACCCGGCCGCGTCCTGCGATTTCGCGAAGGCCCAGCCGAAGTCCCCGTCGATCCCCATCACTTCACCCGTCGACTTCATCTCGGGACCCAACAGCACGTCGACCCCGGCGAACTTCGTGAACGGGAACACGGCTTCCTTTACCGCCACGTACGATGGGAACTGCACGTCGGTGAAGTGCAACTCATCCAACGTTCGGCCGAGCATCACCTTCATCGCGAGCTTGGCGAGCGGTGCACCGATGGCTTTGCTGACGAAGGGAACGGTCCGCGACGCGCGCGGATTCACCTCCAGCACGTACAGACATCCGTTCTTCACCGCAAATTGCGCATTCATCAGCCCCACCACGCCGAGTTCGAGCGCCAACGCGGTCATGTCCCGGCGGATCTGCTCGATCATCCCGCCGTTGAGCGTGTATGGCGGCAACGAGCAGGCCGAATCCCCGGAATGCACGCCCGCTTCTTCAATGTGCTCCATGATCCCGGCCACCACCACGCGGCGGCCGTCGGAAATCGCATCGACGTCGATCTCAATTGCGTCTTCCAAATACTTATCGATCAAGACGGGATGGTCAGGTGAAGCCTTGACCGCCGTCGCCATATAGGCCAGGAGTCCCGCTTCATCGTAGACGATCTGCATCGCCCGGCCACCGAGGACATACGACGGCCGCACCATCACCGGATAGCCGATGCTCGCCGCGACACGCACCGCCTCGCCTACCGAGCGCGCCATCCCGCTTGCCGCTTGCCGAAGGCCGAGCCGATCCAACAGATCGCGGAACCGCTCGCGGTCCTCGGCACGATCGATCGCGTCTGGACTGGTGCCCAAGATCTTCACGCCCGCGCGTTCGAGCGGCAAGGCGAGCTTGAGCGGGGTCTGCCCCCCGAACTGGACGACGACACCCATCGGACGCTCGCGCTCCACGATGTTGAGGACGTCTTCCTCGGTGAGCGGTTCGAAATAGAGCCGGTCGGACGTATCGTAGTCCGTGCTCACCGTCTCGGGATTGCAGTTCACCATGATCGTTTCGATCTGCTCCTCCCGAAGCGCGAACGCGGCGTGCACGCAGCAATAGTCGAACTCGATCCCTTGACCGATGCGGTTCGGACCGCCGCCCAGGATCATGACCTTTCGGCGCTCAGTGGGGCGAGCCTCGCACGTTCGTTCATACGTCGAGTAAAGGTACGGCGTCTTGGCTTCGAACTCCGCGGCACACGTATCGACCCGCTTGTACGTCACGCCCCACGGCTGCTCCCCATTCGCGGCTGCTTTCCGTCTGCGTTGCACCTCCCCTTGGCTAAGCCGGGTGAGCTGTGCGATCCGGCGATCGGAGAACCCGAGCCGTTTGGCTTCGCGGAGCCAGGAAGGTTCGAGATTCGAGGTTCGAGGTTCCTCGGAGGCCGGCCCTCCAGACAGGGACCTGAGCTGCATTTCAAATTCGACGATCTCGCGGAGCTGCTCGATGAACCAGGGATCGATATGCGTGAGCGCAAAGAGTTCCTCGCTTGACATGCCGAGCCGCAGCGCGTCGGCCATCTGCCAGAGGCGGTCGGCGTGGGGCACACGCAAGGCCTCTCGAATCCGCCCGCGAATCTGCTCCTGCTGAGCCGGATCCGGCAGGCCGTAATCCAGCCCGTGCAACGACACCAAGCCGTAGCGATCGACCTCCAGCGAGCGGATCACCTTCTGGAGCGCCTCTTTGAACGTCCGCCCCATCGCCATGGCCTCGCCGACCGATTTCATCTGCGTGGTCAGCGTCGTGTCCGCGCCGGGAAACTTTTGAAAGGCAAAGCGTGGCATCTTCACGACGACATAGTCGATCGTCGGCTCGAACGAGGCCTTCGTCACCTTCGTAATGTCATTGGTGATTTCATCGAGCGTGTAGCCGACCGCAAGCTTGGCGGCGATCTTCGCGATCGGGAAACCGGTCGCCTTCGAGGCGAGCGCGGAGCTACGCGAGACCCGCGGGTTCATCTCGATTACGACCATGTCGCCGTTCTTCGGATCGATCCCGAACTGGATGTTCGAGCCGCCGGTATCCACGCCGATCTCGCGGATGATCCGCACGGCCGCGTCGCGCATCACCTGGTATTCCTTGTCCGTCAGCGTCATGGCGGGCGCGACCGTGATGCTGTCACCCGTATGAATGCTCATCGGATCGACATTTTCGATCGGGCAGACGATCACGACGTTGTCTTTGAGGTCGCGCATGACCTCCAGTTCGAATTCCTTCCACCCGATGACCGACTGCTCGATCAGCACTTGATGCACGGGGCTCATGGTCAAGCCCCATTCGACATGGTGTTTGAACTCCTCCACGTTGTACGCGATGTTGCCGCCGGTCCCGCCCAGCGTAAAGGACGGCCGGACGATCGCCGGAAAGCCGATCCGTTCGATCTGCCGTTCGGCCTCGCCAAGTGACGTCGCGATCCCGCTGTCCGGTGTCTTCAATCCAATCCGCCACATGGCACGGCGGAACGCGTCGCGATCCTCGGCCTTGTGGATCGCTTCCTCGGAGGCGCCGATCAACTGCACCTTGTATTTGGCGAGCGTCCCGCGCTTGGCCAACCCCATCGCGGTATTGAGCGCCGTCTGGCCGCCCATCGTCGGCAGAATCGCATCCGGCCGCTCCCGTTCGATGACCCGCTCCACGACGTCGAGCGTAATCGGCTCGATATACGTGCGGTCGGCAAGTTCGGGATCGGTCATGATGGTCGCCGGGTTGCTGTTGATGAGGATGACGCGGTAGCCCTCCTCCTTCAGCGCCTTGCAGGCCTGCGCCCCGGAGTAATCGAACTCGCACGCCTGCCCGATGACGATCGGCCCCGAGCCGATCAACAAGATGCTTTGGAGATCCGTCCGTTTTGGCATAGCCCTCGGTTCACTGTTACGCGTCCAAGCCCAACATCAATTGACAGACGCGGTTCATGATTCATCCCGTTCTGGGCACCGGACCGATGATCGGCGGCAGCGGCGGCGCAGGTGGCGGCGTCGTCGCATTGGCCGGTCGATAATATTGCATGGCGTCCGGAAGCCATGCTTCGATTTGATTGATACGCGTGATATCGGATGGGTGCGTTGAAAGAAATTCCGGGATCGCGGTCTGCGAGCGAAAGCACAGTTTGCCGATGAGCTGACGCGGGCAGCCGCTCATCCGCTCCCAGAAGGGCACCGCCTCCCGCGGATCGTAGCCCGCCTCCGCCATGAGCCGCAGTCCGATGTAGTCGGCCTCAGACTCTTGCCGGCGGTTGAATGGTAGTGAGACGCCGATCCCGTACGCGCTCATTGCGCCCATCGCCACGCCCGGATCGACGCGTCCCGCCGCTGCTCCCGCGATCGCCCCGATCTGCGCAATGGACTCGAGCACGCTTCGGCTCATGCGCTCTGCCCCGTGGCGCTGAAGGGCGTGTGCCACCTCGTGTCCCATCACGGTCGCGAGCCCGGCTTCATTCTTGGTGACCTTCAGCAAGCCGGTGAAGACCGCCACCTTTCCACCGGGCAAGGCAAACGCGTTGATCACCTTGTCGTCCTGAATCACGGCGAACTCCCAGTGGTACTCGGGCTTGTTGGCCACGGCCGCAATCCGCTCGCCGACGCGGTGGACCATTTCGTTGATCTCCGGGTTCTCGTTGAGCCGGGCTTGGCGGAGGACTTCGTGAAACGCCTTCACCCCCATCGCGATTTCTTTTTCTTCCGAGATGAAGATGAGCTGGTCGCGGGCAGTGCCCGGCGCGCGATAACAGCCACTCAGGAACTGGAGCAGCGAGCCGGCCGTCGAGACGGCGAACAGGCCCTGCAACGCCAGGGAAAGCGCGCTTCGCCGGGTGACCGGCCTCAGCCACCACTCACTCCGACGTCCGCTCCGGTCGATCTCCACGGTCGGCCTCTCGCACGATGACTCACAGGTCAAGGCGCCCACAGGTACATGAACTGCGGCGTGCCGCCACGGAACAGCGCCATCACATCCAGATTCGCAAGCGCCGCGAACCCGGCTTCCCCGCCCAGAAATTTCGAATAGATGTTATTGCGATACTCGCCGGGGCGGCGGTACGTGACGATCCGCGCTTCGGTCAACCCCGCCTCCCGCTTTGCCACATCGATCGCATCGTCCAGATACCCCACCGCATCGGTCAATCCCAACGCCGTCGCCTGTTCGCCGGTGTAGACCCGGCCGTCCGCGAGCTTGCGAATCTCCTCCGGCGTGAGATTCCGGCGACCCTCGTGGATGACCGTTAAGAAACGCTCATAAAAAGCCGTGATCAGCTTCTGGAAAATCACGCGCTCTTCGTCCGTCATCGCCCGAAACGGAGACCCCATGTCCTTGTTCGGGCCGGACTTCACGGTGGTGGCCTCCACACCGATCTTCTCGAGCAAGCCCCGCGCGTTCATCGTCATCATGATCACCCCGAGACTGCCGGTCACCGACGAGGGATGCACGACGACCTTGTCCGCACCCATCGCGACGTAATAGCCACCGGACGCGCCGACATCCATGATCGAGGCGATGATTGGAATTTTTCGCTTCTGCTTAAAAGCCCGCAGCTCATGATAGATGATGTCCGACGCCGTGACCGTCCCGCCAGGGCTATTGATCCGGAGCACGACCGCTTTCACCTTCTTATCTTCCGCGGCGCGGGTGAGCTGCTCCTTGATGGTCGCCACCATGTTTGGCCGCTCGATGAGCCCCTCGGAGTCGGCCGAGCTGATGACGCCGGACAGGTCGACGAGCAGCACTTTCTGGCTGCCGCTGCCGCTCAACTCTTCCTCCTTCATCGGTCCCGGCGGCGGCGGCAGATTGATCGTAATACAGCCGAACATCGTTAAGGCGAACGACATAGACAGCGCGCCAAACAACCATCGCTTACGCATGCGTCTTCTCCATCATCTGAGCGAATTGCTCGAACACATACGCCGAGTCGTGAGGGCCCGGCGAAGCTTCCGGGTGGTATTGGATCGAGAGCACGGGCGCATCGAGCGCGACCATCCCTTCCACCGATGCGTCGTTCAGGCTCATGTGGCTGATCATTACCCTGCCATACGGGGTCTGCACGACCGGCGGCTTCGGAGCGGATGCCGTCACGCCGGGAATCTGGACCGCGAAGTTGTGGTTCTGCGACGTGATCTCCACTTTTCGGGTGCGCAAGTCCATCACAGGATGATTCGCGGCGTGGTGCCCGAACGTCAACTTATAGGTCTTCAGTCCCATCGCGAGGCCGAGGATTTGATGCCCCAGGCAAATGCCGAGAATCGGCTTCTTGCCGATCAGTTCCTGAACGGCCTTAATCGCATACGGCACACCTTCCGGATCGCCGGGGCCATTGGAGAGCATGATCCCGTCCGGCTGCATCGTCAGCACACGGTCGGCAGGGGTCGAAGCGGGGACGACGGTCACGTCGCAGCCCACATCGACAAGGCGCCGCAACATGTTCTGCTTGACGCCGAAGTCATACGCGACGACCTTCC
This sequence comes from Nitrospira sp. Vd2, assembly GCF_979581665.1. Classification (NCBI taxonomy): domain Bacteria; kingdom Pseudomonadati; phylum Nitrospirota; class Nitrospiria; order Nitrospirales; family Nitrospiraceae; genus Nitrospira; species Nitrospira sp. Vd2. The sequence continues at coordinate 117,063 of NZ_CEFZSK010000039.1, forward strand.
ATCGAGGCGACCCCTTGCCATGGGACCCCTGCCCGTTGAACGATGGCAACCAGGGGCCGGACCCTTCCGTCCACTGATAAGGCTCTCGACATGTCACCTCTGCCGCGAGATCCCGCCCCACGATCGAAGGAGCCTGCCGCGCCTTTTCGATGAGTCGCTTCGGGTCCAAATCGACGTGCGAGATGACACCGGTCTGCGAGCCATGATCGCGGAGATGCCGGGTCAACTCTCGGGTATCGATTCCTTCGATGCCCACGACCTTCGCCTCACGCAAATAGTCATCGAGCGCCTGCTCCGCCCGCCAATTGCTTGGCCGCCGGCTCGATTCCTTCACGATGAAGCCGTCCGCCCACACACGTCGGGATTCGTTGTCTGCGCGCGCAATCCCATAATTGCCGATGTGCGGGCACGTCATCGTCACGATCTGTCCTTTATAAGAGGGATCGGTCAAGATTTCCTGATAGCCGGTCATCGCCGTGTTGAAGACGACCTCCCCGACCGTCTCCCCTTCGAACCCCAAGGGACGGCCTTCGAAGGTCGTCCCATCCGCCAATGCCAAGAGCGCGCGTGTCACCTGGTTGCCCCTTTCACGTTCATCCAGTACTTCAACTTGATCGGAATCAGCGCCACGGCGAGCGCCAGTATCACCACATACAGTGCACGGACAAGGTTGTGGCTTTTGAAAAAGGCCGCATACGCCGCCTTCCGCGCCGCTTCATCCTTGACCGCAAAAGCCTCCTCTTGGAGCTTCACCGAGTTCGGTTCGAGCACGAACACGATCAGGCCGGCCACAGCGACCATGACGAGGGTGACCACCAACTCGGCCCGTCCCACGCGTGCAACGCCTTTGAGCATCGGAACAAGATGCCGCAGGAGCAGCGTGACGAGCAAGGCGCCGGCGGCAACCACCAGCAGCCGGTTGTAGCCCTGGAACACGCGGGTCAGGAACCGCCCGCCCGGTTCCATGCCAAACGAGTTGAAGACCGCCGGAATCACGGACGCCACGATCACGATCAATCCCCCGATCCACACCGCCAACGCGACGAACTCAACCGTGGACATCACGATCCCCCATCGGCTCCCCGGCGCCATCTCAGGCGACTGCTTGATACACGAGGTCGCCCTCGACGATCGTCACGTGCACGCGACCTTTCACCTTCCACCCAGTGAACGGCGTATTACGGCTCTTGGAGCGAAACTTTGCCGGATCGATTTCCCACGTCTCATGCTGATCGACGATCACCACATCGGCCGGCGCACCGGGCTTGAGCGTCCCCGCATCCAGGCCGAAGGCAGCCGCAGGACCGGTGGTGAGCTTTGCGATCGCGGCTTCGAGCGTGAGGACACCTTCATCGACAAGAGCCAGCGTCAGGGGCAGCGCGGTTTCCAACCCGATGATGCCGTTGGGCGCCGATGCAAATTCGTGCTGCTTCTCCTGAATGGCATGCGGCGCGTGATCCGTCGCGATGACATCAATCGTGCCATCGCGCAACCCGTCCTTGATCGCCTGCACGTCGTCCCACGTTCGAAGCGGCGGGTTCATTTTCGCCATCGTGTTGAATCCGCGCACCGCCTCCTCGGTTAACGTGAAGTGGTGCGGGCAGGCCTCCGCCGTCACGCGAATGCCCCGCGCCTTGGCATCGCGAACCATCCGGACGGAATTCGCCGTGCTGACGTGCGCCAGATGCAGCCGGGCCCCGGTCAACTCCGCCAATGCGAGGTTCCTTGCCACCATCACGTCTTCGGCCGCGGCCGGAATCCCCTGTAAGCCGAGCTGCGTCGAGACGAAGCCTTCGTTCATGCACCCGCCTTCGGAAAGATGGAGGTCCTCACAGTGATCGATGACAGGCAGGTCGAACGCCCGCGCATACTCCATCGCGCGCCGCATGATCAAGCTGTTCATCACCGGACGGCCGTCGTCGGAGATCGCCACGCATCCCACTCGGCGCAGATCGCCGATTTCGGAGAGCTCCTTGCCTTCGGAGCCTTTCGTAATCGCCCCGATCGGTAGCACCCGCGCCTGCTTGGCCGCCCGCGCCTGCTCGAGAATGAATTCCGTCACCGCCTGATTGTCATTCACGGGATTCGTGTTGGGCATGCAACAGACCGAGGTAAACCCACCCGCGACCGCGGCCGCCGTCCCCGTCCGGATCGTTTCCTTATACTCGTAGCCCGGCTCACGGAGATGGACATGGAGGTCCACAAAGCCCGGCAGGACCAGCTTGCCGGTTGCGTCGATGATCGTGGCGTCGTTCCGGCCGGCTTTCGACTGGCTGCTCAGGTTCGGACCCACCGCCACGATCTTCCCCTGATCGATCAACACGTCGGCCATCATATTGGTCCGTCCCGGATCGAGCACATGTCCGCCGCGAATCAGAATCGCCATAGTGCCTCTTACGCGTTCCCGCCGCTGAGAAGGTAGAGAATGCCCATCCGCACCGCGACGCCGTTCGTGACTTGATCCAGGATCGCGGATGAAAAGCTGTCGGCGACTTCCGGCGAAATCTCCACGCCTCGATTGATCGGGCCCGGATGCATGATCACCACTCCTTGCTTGGCAAGTCGGACGCGTTCGGGCGTCAGGCAGTACAGCCGCGAATACTCCCGAATCGTGGGAAACAGGGCCTTGCCCTGTCGTTCGAGCTGCAGCCGAAGCATGATGATGACGTCGACATCGCGCAGCGCAGCATCGAGATCATAGAACACCTTGACGCCAAGCCGATCGATCGCGGCCGGCATCATAGTGGGCGGCCCCACCACTCGAACCTCCGCCCCCAGCTTGGTCAACGCGTATATATCCGATCGCGCCACGCGGCTATGCGCGATGTCCCCGACGATCGCGACCCTAAGCCCATTGAACTCCAACTTTTTCTCGCGCAGCGTGAAGAGGTCGAGCAGGGCCTGGCTGGGATGCTCATGCCAGCCGTCGCCCGCGTTGATCACGGACGCTTTCACGCCACGGGCAAGCGTCTCCGCCGCGCCGGCCGACGAATGCCGCAGCACGATGATGTCTGCCCGCATCGCTTCGATATTGAGCGCGGTATCGAGCAGCGTCTCGCCCTTGACCACACTGCTGGATGACGGTGAGAAGTTGATGACGTCGGCGCTCAAGCGTTTCGCGGCCAACTCGAACGAGGTGCGCGTTCTCGTGCTCGGCTCGAAGAAGAGGTTGACGACGGTTCGACCGCGGAGCGCCGGCACTTTCTTGATCTCGCGTCCGGTCACCTCCTTGAAGGAGTCGGCGGTCTCGAGGATCAACATGATCTCATCGGCGGTGAGAGAGGCGATGCTGGTCAAATCTTTATGTTTGAAGCTCATGGCGCGCCTCCCGATGGATGCGTGGTGTCCTTCAGAATGACGACCCGATCCTCTTCCCCTTCCTCCTCCAAAAAGACCTGCACGATTTCATCCCGCGAGGTCGGCACGTTCTTCCCGATGTAATTCGCACGAATCGGCAGCTGGCGGTGTCCTCGATCGACGAGCACGGCAAGCTGAATTTCCGCCGGCCGGCCCAAATCCATCAGTCCGTCCATCGCGGCCCGCACCGTCCGGCCCGTAAAGAAGACATCGTCGACGAGCACGATCCGAAGGTCCGAGATATCGAACGGGATGCTGGTCTTGCGTAGCACCGGTTGATCCTTTCGGATGGCGAGATCATCGCGATAGAGCGTAATGTCCAAATCCCCGATCGGAATCTTCACATGCTCGATTTCTTCCAACCGCTTGGCCAGCCGATGCGCGAGATACACGCCTCCCGTACGAATCCCGACCAACGCCAACGAGTCCGTGCCCTTGTTGCGCTCCAGAATCTCATGCGCGATGCGGGTCAAGGCGCGACCGATGTCGTTCGCGTCCATGACCAGCTTTTCACGATGTTTGTCGGTTGATGGCAGCATCACGACACGCTCGGTTCGTTGCGTCCGTTTTGTCCGTTCTGCGCGCGCGGACCAGACAGACCTATTTCGTTTTTGGGCATAAAAAAACCTTCTTCCCGATGAAGGAAGAAGGTCGAGGATGAGGACGACGGACTCTGTCCGCTGGGCATTGCACGCTCCTTGCTCACCTCACCGGATGAGCGTTAAAGGCGATCGCATCTTATCGGCTGAAACGAAGCGTGTCAAGACGGACCGACACGGGTTTTCGCGAGATGAAAGAGCGTGAGACCGGCCTTGAGACGAGCGTTCCGCAGGATACTGCGGTGCATCTGAAATGTCGGCAACTCCTCGACTCGGTTCGATCCAATCACAGAGAAACCGGCTTCGGCGCAAGAGCGAGCCATTGCTGCAGGACCGACCATAAAGGCGAGACCGCCGGGTCGAAGGGCACGGGCCGCGGCAGTGACTATCGAGCACACAGCTCCTGAATTGTCGTAATCGGCGAACGGGATCCATTGATAGAGCACGTCTACTGATTCCTCCGTTTTGGCGCGCGAAGCCTGGCGGCACCTGATCTTTGTCAGCGTTGGTAGTGCGCCTTGCTTCGCTGCTCGGTTCCATAATTGTTGGACCTGCCGCTGAACGAGGTTGGCGCGGTGGTACAAGACCGAGTACTGCGCCGGCTGATCGAGACGGACGAGCGCACCGAGCGCCGCATCGAAGTTGTCGAGCCGAATTGATCGGGCGCGGCGAATCGCGCCCCGCACCTCCGGCTGCTCCTCTGTAAGGTCATCGAGATAATCGGCCACGAACGGCTGGCTCGCGGATTCCTCGATCTCGGCATCATCGTCGGGATACAACAAGACGGCGGAAAACGCGTCGGCCGGTTGAACGTCCGGCGGCCCGTCGACAAACAGCGCCGTCCAGTGGAGCGGCGCCACTGAGGCCGGTCCCTTCGCCCGCCGAATCGAGCCCCATCGTGCGTCGATCGGCACTTCCCTCATGATCGCTCCGTCATGAAGGCGCAGCACGCCCTCCTCGATGCTGAGCCACCGATTGTAGGGCGCGAAGGGCATCCTGTCCGCATTCGTGAATGGCAATCCCGTCCGATCGTCCGCCAACGTCACCTTCTCAATCGTCTCGCCTCGGATCGTAATGCACGCCGATGTCCGTGGGTCGACATACCGTCGCGGCGGATCAGGCGCGGGCAGCCAGGTCACTTGGTGCGAGCGCGACGGGTCCATGAAGACGGGCAGCGAGTCCCGGCCGCTCGGTGCCGTTGGCATGAAGCACGTGCTGAAGAGTTGAAACGCCGCTTCCGAGGGATAGGTCGGGATGCCGCGGTAGCGGAGCGGCACGGACGCCAGCCGCCCTTCATTCTGATCGTCGTAAAGCCCCCGGATCAGCTCGAATGCCGCCGAGCCGGTGCCGGACAGGAGCGACTGGAACAATTCGACGACGGGCAGGAAATCGATCGCCTCCCAGTGCATCGCACCCATGCACGCCATGAAGCGTGCGCGATCAAACGTACCGTCCTCCAACACGTAGAACGCGTCCTTGCGATGCCGGATCGTCGCACGACCTCGGTGGTCGATCTTCAAATCATCATCCGTATAGAAAAACCGGATCTCGTCGAGCGGCACCCGTAACGCCTGGGCGGCCATCCGGCGGAGGTCATCGGCTCGTACCCGTTCCCATCCCGGCTTGCGGGACAGATCGAGCACCGTAGTACTGACCAGCCCGCTCGGCTTGATCCCAACCCATTGCCCCCAATCGAGCCGGATGCGAGCACGGACGAGGTACGTCGTGCCATCATCCCGAAGACTCCACTCGCATTCATGCAGTGGATGACCGTCTGGATCGGTCAGGAGGACACGGCGACCATGCGTGCCGTAAACGATACGGTGCTCGGATCGCGTGATGACGACCCGTGCGCCAGCCGTCGTGGGGTCGTGGTAACGAAGGTTCGCAGGGAAGACGAAACTACCGGAAGGGATCAAAACTGTGATGGATGCCTCCGAGCTTGAGATTGGGAGGCTGCTCAAAAAGGTCCGCCAACGAGGCCGCAGGTGAGTCAAAACCGGAGGCGTACCCTTTGCGGTACGTTGAGGATTTTGACGATCCGAGAACGAAGTTGGAGGCCTTTTTCAGCAGCCTCTACTCTCTTATCTGGCCGCTACCGAACACGACGAACTTCGAGCTCGTCAACTCTTCCAAGCCCATCGGGCCACGTGCGTGGATGCGCGTGGTACTGATGCCGATCTCCGCACCGAGACCGAACTGATTGCCATCGTTCAGTCGCGTCGACGCATTGACCATCACCGCGCTCGCATCGACTTCTCGCAGAAAGCGCAGGGCGCGGCCGTAATCGTTGGTCACGATCGCCTCCGTGTGCCGGGAGCCATGCTGCGCGATGTGTTCCATCGCTTCATCCATGTGCTTGACGACCTTGACGGCCAACGTCAGGGACAAGAACTCCTGTCCGAAATCGCTCTCCGCGGCGGGCTTCACGTCCGGGCAGATCTGCAACGTCTTGGGACATCCACGCACGTCGACGCCCGCCTTGATCAGTTCATCGACGAGGTCGGGCAGCACGGTGCGCGCCGCCATCTGATGGACGAGCAACGTCTCCATCGCGTTGCAGGTCGAGGGGCGCTGAACCTTGGCGTTCACGGCAATCTTCTTCGCCATCGCCGGATCCACGTCGGCGTCTATATAAATGTGGCAGACGCCCTTGTCGTGCTTGATGACCGGGATGCGGGATTCGGAGGTCACGGTTCGCATAAGGGAATCGCCGCCCCGAGGAATGATCAAATCGACAAACGTGTCCTGCTTCAGGAGTTCCGTGACGATCTCCCGCTCCGTGCGATCGATGAAGCTGACGGCCCCAGCCGGCAAGCCCGCCTCTGTGATCGCCTCGCAAAGCACGCCGGCAATTGCTGTATTCGAGTGAATGGCCTCGGAGCCGCCGCGGAGCACGCAGGCGTTTCCGGACTTCAGACACAACGCGGCAGAATCCGCCGTGACGTTCGGGCGCGACTCATAAATAATGCCGATCACGCCGATGGGCACGCGGACCTTCCCGACCTGCATGCCATTCGGCCGCCGCCACATCTTCATGGTCTGGCCGACCGGGTCCGGCAGCTCGGCAATCTCGCGGAGAGCCGCCGCCATCTCGGTGATACGACCCGGAGTCAGGCGAAGACGATCGGCGACTGCTTCCTTTCCCTTGGCCGATTCAAAGGCCTCGAGGTCTTCGGCATTGGCGGTCAGGATCTCCTCGGATTTGGCTTCAAGCCCGTCGGCCATCGCCCGCAGCGCGAGATTTTTGGCAGCCGTTGGAACCACCGCGAGCTTGCCCGCCGCGGCCCGGGCCTCGCGAACCAGCTTGCCGACATATTCGGATGGAGACAGGGGTTCGCCCGGCTCGGATTCGCTCGCCTGCTCCTCGGCGTTGTGAACGTCGTCCACCATCGGTATTCGTTCCTCAAGCAGCGAGTCGAGCATACCGTTCGCTGAACGAACGCGTCAAGCGCGCGGGAGTCGGTTCCCATATGAACTCCGTAGCCTGGTGATCCCCACGTTATCCTTGACACGATAGGTACTCCCTTTTACGCTTGACCCAGGAGAGATCACGATGACCTGGTGGTACTGGATGTTCTTGGGGTTGGCGTTGCTTGGTGGCGAACTGCTCACGCCCGGGGGCTTTTACATTTTGTTCTTCGGCCTCGCCGCTCTGATGATTGGCACGCTCGGAGGCCTCGGCATCGTGACCACCGACTGGCTCCAATGGCTGCTCTTTTCGCTCTTGTCGGTGGTGTCGCTTCTCCTCTTTCGCGGTCGCGTCCTGGAATGGACGAAGCGCGGTGAGCCGGCCGCCGAGGACGTCGATTCGCTGGTGGGGGAAGTCGCCGTCCTGCTCGAGGATATCGCCCCGCACGCGCTGGGCAAAGCGGAACTACGCGGGTCGACCTGGTCGGCGCGAAACAGCGGAGCCGCCGCGTTAGCCAAAGGCCAACGGGCACGGGTCGACCGTGTCCAAGGGCTCACACTATGGCTGATTCCTGAATAATGGAGGAGGCAACTATGTCCGGCGGCCTGTTCGTGGTGCTCGTCCTCGCGGTGCTCGTGCTCATCGTGATCGCGAAAACCGCCCGAGTCGTGCCCCAGCAAAGTGCGTTTGTGGTGGAGCGCTTGGGGAAGTACCACACGACCTTGAACGCCGGCTTTCACATCCTGTTTCCGTTCCTCGACGTCGTGCGCTACAAGCATTCGCTCAAAGAAACGGCCATCGACATTCCTGAGCAGATTTGCATCACGCGGGATAACGTTCAGGTGGCGGTCGACGGTGTCCTGTATTTGAAAGTCCTTGACCCGCACCGCGCGTCCTACGGCATCTCGGACTATGCATTCGCCATCACGCAGCTCGCCCAAACGACGCTGCGCAGCGAGATCGGCAAGATCGACCTCGACAAGACGTTCGAAGAGCGGACGAACATCAACATTCAAGTGGTGAACGAACTCGACAAAGCCTCCGAGCCATGGGGCATCAAGGTGTTGCGCTACGAGATCAAGAACATCACGCCGCCCAAAGACGTGCTCGCGGCGATGGAAAAGCAGATGCGCGCCGAACGGGAAAAGCGCGCGCTGATCTTGACGTCGGAAGGCGAGCGGGACGCCGCGATCAATCAGGCCGAAGGACAGAAACAACAGGTGATCAAAGCGTCGGAAGCCAAGCGGCAGCAGCAGGTCAACGAAGCCGAAGGCGCGGCCGCCGCAATTACCGCGATCGCGACGGCCACGGCGGAGGGGATTCGGAAAGTCGCGGAAGCGATCCGCATCGAAGGGGGCTATGAGGCCGTGCAGCTCCGCGTCGCCGAGCAGTATATTGGAAAGTTTGGAGAACTCGCGAAGGCGAGCAATACGCTGGTCCTTCCCGCGACCGTCTCCGACGTCGGCTCGATGATTGCGCTGGCCATGAACGTGATCGGCAAGACCGACGGCGCGACGAAGAAATAATCTTCACTCAGTCAATCCAGCAAACCATACACGCCACCGATACCAATGATTCATGATCATAGAGGTGTGGCAAAGGGCCGAGTCATTTGGTAAGATGCCGCCCCAGTTATTCGGAAACGCCATGCGGTCCGACTCAGGCGTTTTCTCGATCCTTCCTTCTCAGCGTTCGGCGTGCCGAGGTAGCTCAGTTGGCAGAGCACAGCCCTGAAAAGGCTGGTGTCGACAGTTCGATTCTGTCCCTCGGCACCACAACCCCTTCAAAATCTTCAGAACTCCCGCGCCAGTTGCGGCAATGCGCGAGGGGTCGTTTTTGAGCCTTTTGGGGGTCTTTCGAAAAAGTGGTTGTCCAAACGGTTGTCCAAGACGGACCGGCTGTAAATGGTAAAGACGAGCCACTCGTGGTGGCTGACTCCTGGGGATATGGGGGCGTTGCATTGAGCGTTGAGCGCCTTCTAACACCATTCATCCTCAGGTTCTCAGTCTCCATACAGGACAGAGCAGCGGACTCATAAGCCGCGTCTCGCTTTTCCCCTTAACCCGCAACACTCCACATTCCTCAATAGGATCGAGGCTCCCAGCGCGGTCCCCAGTTTCACGACATCCGATCTCCTCCTGCCCGAACCGACCAGTTCCGGCCTCTTGGTGAACAGCTGGTGAACACTCAAAGGCAGACATAAGGGACTGGATCGATCCCCTGCGCGATTTCAAGCGTCAGCCGACTTTGGGCACTACCACACGCACGGCGCCGTCTGGATCCTGAGACAGCGGACCGTATTGGCTGCACAAAGACGGCCGTTCATGGCTTGTTCAGTCTTCGTGGGCTGGGTCGCCCTGCTTGTGCGAGGCAGGGGCGAGCGTCGTCACCGCCGCGCGCACGAGATCCGTCGCTGCTCGATAGGGATCGCGGCCATCCTGTCGCCATCGCTCAATCTGCGCCGTGGAGATAGTGACCGGCGAACCGAACGCGAGCGTGACCGGATGCGGTCTAGGCCAACGCGCGCCGACCGGCCAGGCCTCGTAGGTACCGCTAATCCATACCGGCACGACCGGGAGGCCGAGTTCACAGGCAAGAATGCCGACCCCAAGCCGAAACGGTTTCACTTCGCCGTTCACGGCCCGTTGGCCTTCCGGAAAGATCAACACAATCTGTCCTTGTCGCAACACCAAACTCACCGCGCGGAGCGCCGTCACAAGTGAGGCCTCCATACCCACCGGGATGATACGCCCGACCTCAGCCACCCAGGCGGTAAAACGGTTGCGGAAGTAGGCTTGCCAGCCGATGAAGTGCAGGTGCGCAAAGATGTCAAACGGCACAGCGGCCACAATCGCGAACGGATCGAGATAGCTCGTATGATTGGCCGCCAGGAGAAACGGCCCGGTTCGCGGCAGGTACTCCAATCCCGTCACGCGGAGTCGAAAGATGCCGCGAAAGATGAGCTGCAGCAGAGTTCGTGTGAGCGAGGCCACGATCTGCTCATGGAACCGGCGTGGTCTCAGCAGCAATTTGCTCACGTCGGGCGGCGGCTCGACCTTCAACAGATCGCTCCAGGATTGTGCACCTGTTTCTTCCGTGATCATCCCCTGAGTCAGATGGGCCAGTCTCTCGATCAGCTCTCGAACCGTCATCACCTCGAACGCCAGGGTCTCGGGTAACGGACACTGTCCCCGTTCGAGGGAGGCCAGCAGTTCCACACGGCGGAGCGAATCGAACCCGAGGTCCAAGTCGAGATGGTCGTCGAGGGCGATACGCCGGCCCTTCTCGACAAAGGGCGCCAGCGCCGCGATGGCGAGACGCCCGGCGTCGCTATCTATCAGCGCCTGGTCGGCTTCCGACAGCAGCGTAACTGGCCTGGTCTCGGCGGCTGTTTGATCGAGCATCGCCGCGACCCGATATCGTTGGATCTTGCCCAGCCTGGTGCGAGGGAGCGGAGTAGTCACGATCGAGAGCCCCGAGATACGCTTGTACGGCGGGAGCGTCAGCCCGACCCGTGTCAGTTCATCCTTCACCAGTTGGCGCACATCCACGAGCTTCTGTTCCTTGACGTACTCGAAGTTCGGCACCACCACGGCGTGAAGCCCTTCGCCGCCTTCCCCGAGCCGCTTCACGCCGACAATGCACAGTTCCGCAATCGCCGGACTCGCGAGATACCGGGCTTCCAGTTCCTCCGGCACGATGTTCTTCCCGCCCGCCGTGACGATCAACTCCTTGGCCCGCCCGGTGATAAACAGATAGCCGTCTTGATCGAGGTAGCCAAGGTCCCCCGTAAAAAACCACCCGTTGCGAATCGCCTCGGCCGTGGCTTGAGGATTCGCGTCATAGCCCTTCATAACGGCGACGTGCAGTGCGACCATGAATCCCTGCCTTGCCCTCTACGCTACGCGATGAAGATCAGCGTCAGGGCGCCGCCGGCCAACGTCACCGCCAAGCCCAGGCAACACGCGCAGCCAGTCTCCAGCCGCCGAACCAGGCGGCCAGACCGGCTTTGACGATGGTGTTCGTCATCGCCGCCGCCGTGATCGCGCCAGCCGCAGTCCGGGCCTCCAGTCCCTCCAAGTGAAACCGAGCCACGGAGAGCGTGATGGCGTCCACATCGGTCGTCCCGGCCAGCACACTGGAAGCGTAGAGCCCCCGGTCGCCGAGGAAGGTTTGCGCGCCTTTTGCCACGGCGATCACGACGGCATAGAAGAGGCCGAACTTCGACGCCGTGCCCAGTTCGAGCGGATTACGATAGGACACAGGGGGCACCTCGTGGAGCGCCTGGCCGCGACCGCAGGTAGAGCATCACCGCCGTGCCATAGCCGCCGAGCGCCATGATCCCCAGTGGCCAGGCCAAGGCCGGCAGCAGATGGGGATCGACGACTCCAATCACCATGAGGATTCGGAGAAACATGGTGCTGGAGGCTAACACCGTGGCCATCGCAGCGAGCGTGACCACTGCCGACGACTCTCGTGCGCGCGTCGCCAGGCTGACGGTCACGGCGGTCGACGACACGATTCCTCCCAGGATGCCCGTTGCCAACAGGCCGTGACGCGGGCCGGCAATCCGGGTCGCGATGTATCCGAGGAAACTGATGCCCGCGATGAGCACGACCATCATGGCTACATTGAATGGATTCAGGACATTGAAGGGACCATAGGTGCGGTTGGGAAGGAGCGGCAGGACGACCAGGGCCAGCACGACGAACTTTGCCGTCGCGTAGAGATCGGCATCGGAGATGCGGGCCACGGCTTGATGCAGCGGTTCCTTGAACGACAACAGGGCCATCACCACGCCGGCGAAGGCGACGATCAGGAGATACCGATCCCTGGCGGCCAGAGGCAGGTCTGGAACAAGTGCCAGGACCCCCAGGAGAAAGGTGATGAGGGCCGCCACTTGCGTGGTAATCCCCGGGTCCGCGCTCCGGCTCCACTCTTGATACTGCGAGACGGCCAGGAAGGCGCCGATCATCACCATGGCGCCCAGCATGGGCCACATCCCCATCGTGTGCGCGATGAACGCCGACAGCGCGCCGGCTAGGGCAATCAAGGGAAAGGTCCGGACACCGCCCACGCCGGGGCCTTGCTCCTCGCCCCTGGACTGCTGGCGTTGCAGGCCGATGAGCGCCCCTGCGCCCAGGGCGATCAGAAAGCCCCAGAAGATCTCCTCAAACACCATCGGTGCGATCCTTCCTGCGGGCTAGACCGCCGGGACATCCAGCATGAGGAATTCTCCCTTCATCTGCGGGTGCAGATCGCAGCGAAAGTTGTAACTGCCGGGGCGTTCCGTCGTGAAGCGGATCACGAGCGTCTTCTTAGGATCGACATAGAATCCTTCGACGCCCTTGCCATAAGAGGCGACCCCCTCGCCTTCGCCTTGAACCAGCAATCCAAACAACATCGGCGCGGTGAATCCATGCCTGATGATGTCTTCATTGCGCAGCACGATCACCGTGGACAACCCCAGGCGAATCGGGGCTGGCTTGGTCAGCAAGAACTGAGAATCCCGGATCACGATCTCGATCCGTTGCTCTTGCGCCACCTCGATGGAGTCACCGGCCCTGACTGGACCGGCCAGGAATACGGCCAGGCATGCGAACGCGATTAGTCCGCAGCTAAAGCCTGCGATCGGATATCTTCGTTGGGCCATGCATCACTTCCTCATCCTGTGTCTGTGAAGTCAATCGAACAGGGGTTCACTGGGCGGTCCTCTGCCGTTGCCTTGGTCTCTCCGCTGACTCTCCCCGGACTGACAAAGCTACCGCGGTTTCTTCCGCCCTTTGTAAAGGACATAAAGTCCCACCAGGCCGATGAGGACCGCCAGCAGGGCCAGAAGGCCCAATCCCTCCATGATGGTCCCTTTCTCGCGAGCGTCTTCAGTTGCGCCCGCCACGTTTCATGAGACTGTTCGCCGCACCTTAACAAATGCGCGGCAATTGCTCGCCCGACAACAGATCGAGGATGCGATGCGTGCCCACCACCGTCCGGAGCACGACCAACGACGGATTCTCCTCCGTGACGGCGCCGATACGAATCGCCTGGTGCGCCACGCTGTGCCGGCGCATCACCGCCAGCGCAACCTCGACATGCGGTTCGGGAACCATCGCGACGAACCGCCCTTCATTGGCCACATACAGGGGATCGAGTCCCAACAGCTCGCAGGCGCCGCGCACGGTCTCGCGGACCGGAATGGCCGATTCGTCGATGACCATGCCGACCTTCGCCGCAACCGCGATTTCGTTCAGCGCGCTGGCGAGCCCCCCGCGCGTGAGGTCGCGCAAGCAATGGACCTCGACCCCGCTCTCGATCAGCTCGGCGACGACGCGATGCAGCGGCGCCGAATCGCTTTCCACACCGCCCGCGAACCTCAGGCTTTCGCGCACGCTCAGGACCGCGATACCGTGGGCACCGAGATCGCCGCTGAGCAGCACGGCATCGCCCGGCCGAACCAACTCAGGCAAGACACGGAGCCCCGCCGGCACCAGCCCGACCCCCGCCGTGTTGATGAAGATGCCGTCGCCCTTTCCGCGATCCACCACCTTGGTATCCCCCGTCACGATCGGCACCCCTGCGGCTTGCGCGGCCTTGGCCATGGAGTCCACCACCCGGCGTAGCGTGTCCAGATCCAAGCCCTCTTCGAGAATGAATCCCGCGCTGAGGCACAGGGGCTTCGCCCCGAACATCGCCAGGTCATTGATCGTGCCGTGCACGGCCAGGCTCCCGATATCCCCTCCGGGAAAGAACAGCGGACGCACCACGTAGGAATCGGTGGTGAATGCGAGGGTCCCCTTGTCCACGGACCAGGTGGCGCCGTCGTGCAGTTGCGCGAGCAGCGGGTTGTCGAACGCGCGGACGAATACCTCCCGGATCAACTGCTGCATGAGACGTCCGCCGCCGCCGTGCGCGAGCTGCACCGTCTTCTGCTCGAACGCCGGCACCGGACAGACCAGCTCCACGGATTCGTCGTGGCTCACAGAACCTCCCTGCATCTCGTCGCTCGTGAATTGAATGCGAGACAAGCGAGACAGGCGCGACAGGCGCGACTCACGAAGATGAAACTTCCGACCAGTCCCGCTTTTCTCGCATGCCCCGCGAGTCCCGCGCGAATAACGAGATACGCTTCACGCCTCACGCCTCATATGGTTCCGGTACCGGTAATACGCGGCGCAGGCGCCCTCGCTCGACACCATCGGCGCCCCTAGCGGGGTGTCCGGCGTACAGCGCGTGGCGAAGGCCGGGCAGTCCGGCGGCTTGAGCAGGCCCTGCAGCACCAGACCGCTCCGGCATTCTGGATCTTCTGCCCCCACTGAACCGGATCGAAAGAGTGCGTCACGGAATCGCACCGCCGCATCGAAGTCCGCATAGGCCGGTCGGAGCCGCAGCCCGCTGTGGGCGATCTCCCCGATGCCGCGCCAGGCGCGCGTCACCGGTTCGAAGACCTCCTCGACAACGGCCCTCGCCTGCCGGTTCCCTTCCCGGCGGACGGATCGCGCATATTGGTTCTCGACTTCGGATCGCCCCTCCTCCAATTGGCGCACGAGCAGCGCAAGGCCTTCCAGAATATCGAGCGGCTCGAATCCGGTCACGACGATCGGCACCCGATAGTGCGCCGCGATGGCTTCGTAGTCTTCGTAGCCCATCACCGTGCAGACATGGCCCGCGGCGAGAAACCCTTGGACCCGATTCCGAGGCGACGACAGGATCGCCTCCATCGCCGGGGGCACCAACACATGGGCGGCCAGCAGACTGAAGTTGGTGAGTCCCGATTCTTTCGCTTGGATCACGGCCATGGCCCAGGCCGGCGCGGTCGTCTCGAATCCCACGGCGAAACAGACGACCTCGCGATCTGGATGTTGGCGGGCGAGCTCGAGCGCATCCAGGGGCGAATAGACGATCCGGACATCCCCGCCCGCGGCCTTCACGCGAACAAGTCCCCGCTCGAGCCAGGCACTCGCAGCATGTCCCCAAACGAGCAGAAGATCACCCGCGGCAGCGACGCGAGTTGGAGCGCCTGGTCGATGAGGCCGATCGGCGTGACACAGACCGGACAGCCCGGCCCGTGCACCAAGGTCAGGCTCGGCGGCAGCAAAGCATCGAGGCCGAACCGCACGATGGCATGGGTCTGTCCACCGCAGACTTCCATGATCGTCCAGGGTCTGGTGAGCCGGCGTCGAATGTCTGCTGCCAGCGCCTCTGCCGCGACCCGATCCCGATATTCGTCCACGTACTTCACGGCCCCTCTCCTTCATAGCCCGGACCGGCGACCACCTTACGGCCTACCCTCTCTCCGTATGGGCATCCACCAGCATACGCCATCGGTCCTCCGACTCTCCCACTGGGCTCCCGTCCGCGTGCGAGGGACGGCACCCGGCCAATTCGCTCAACCCAGGCGTGACACTCCGGCTCACGTGTGTTCAGCGTGCATCAGGATGTCCCGTATCTTGCCGGGGGTCTTCGCCACGGCCGACCGCCACCGCCCGAACCCACCGTGCGCGTTGACAGCCTGCATCCATTCCTCGAGATAGCGGCGCTCGACCTGATTCTGCTCGCTGTCCTGCCCCTTGGTTTCGAGCACAAGCATGTCGCCGCTCTTCAGCCGCACCAGAAAGTCGGGCCGGTACTTCCGCACGACGCCGCGATACACGTACAAGACCTCGAACCCCAGGTGGTCGTTCTTTACCCACGCGGCCACCGCGTCGCTGTCGTCGAGCACGAAGGCGTCCGATGCCTCCCATGTGCTGTCGTACACGCAGACATTGATGTGCGACCGGCGCGTGCGCTCGCACGGCTTGCCCGTGTACCAGGTGCGCATCTGCCACGTTGAGCGGATCGGGTGGTCGCGGTCGAACACGTCCCGCGCCGTCTCGAAGATGATGCGCTGAGTGCGAAACTCCCGCGCCAGCCACGCCAGCCTTCGTTCCCGCTTCAGCTTGCTTGCGGTACCGATTCGAACAGCAGCCGCCGGAGGTCGATCTCCGGCGCCCGCTTCGAGAGGGACAGCATTTCGATACCGACGACGCGATCCTGCTCGTCGTAATCCACGAGCACGCCCGGCGAGACCTCATCGGTACGGCTCGCAGGCGTTTCGCTCAACGTCAGGTAGAGCGCATCGGCCTGTTGGTCCACTTTGAGCTTCATGGTTGGCCTGCAGTCTCGTATGGCGGCGTGTTCTCTCTCGCCACCACGGTGTCGTACAGCCCGTAATGGGTGAGTCCCGGGTGGCTCTCGATGCCGGTGTAACGGAGCGACGCGTCTTCGTAGCGGCGGAAGGCGAACACCGCCTGGTTCATTTGCTCGGTGTTGAACACCTTGAGTTGCACGAGAAGGTGAAAGTACTTCACCGTCAAGCCGGTGACCGCCAGGAACAAATCCGGCTCAAGCTTGGTGATCACGTCCTGCAGGGTGTTCTCGCGGAAGTCGGTCAGGTACATGAAGGCCGGGATGCGGGTGGCGAACTTGATCAGCTTCTCCTGCACCAGCTTGCGCTTGGACTTGTACTCCTTCTCCTCCTCGGTGAGCTGCTTCTTCTGCTTCTCCGTCAGATCCTTGTCTTTGGCCTTGTTCTTGAGTTCCTTGACCTTCTCGCTCTTGTTGATGATCGTCTCGATAATGTTGTCACCCAAGGCGCGCCAGCCCTCGATGCGCTCCACGGCAGCCATCGCCTCGGGGTTGTCGAGGATTCGGCGCAGGGTGTCGTTGTCCACGTTCACGAGCAGCGCGCTCTCCCACTTGCGCGCCAGCAGCGTGGCCGAGGTACCCGCCATCGCGATGTCGAGAATGCCGCCCGCGTCAATCTGCGTCATGTTCGCGCCGTCGTAAGCCAGCACGGGCAGGAACGACACCAGCTCCTTCACCGCGTTTTCCGGGTTGGTCTCGTGGGGCGCGAGACCGATCCCGTAGTCGGAAAGCTGCCGCAGCGCGCGGGTGGGCGCAAAGTCGAAGACGAAGCAGACCGGCTTGAGGATTTCCTCCGCGCGCGGGTCGTCGCCATTGGGGTTCTTGATGGACCATGGCGACTGCACGCGGAACGCCGCCTGAAAATAGGTCTCCGGCGACTTGAGATTGCGCAGCATCAGGATGGAGGACCACTGCGGCACCGTCACACCGGTGGTGAGCTTGCCGCACGAAAGCGTGATGGTCTTGGTCTCGAATCCGCTCCCGATGGCCTTGCGCACGGGCGGCAGCGCGTCCAGCCCGATGCCCGCCGACGCACCGGCCGCAACGACCACCTCGTAGTCATGCCAGAAGGTGTTGTGCTTCTCGGCCAGCAGGTTCGCCATCGCGTGACAGGCCGCGACGTCGGGCAGGAACCAGAACGAGTGTTGGAGATACGGCAGCAGGCGCACGTCGGAATACGGAAACGGCGGCCGCGTGCCGGTCTTCAGATGCTCGACCGACTTGGGCGCATACCCGCCGCGGATGATGTCCAGCCACTTCTGCACGTCGCCCTTGTGCTTGAATTGCGCATGGGCGCCCGTGCCCGAGGCATCGAAGAAGGCATTGAGGTCGAACTCGTCGAACTCCCCCGCGCTTGCGATCGCCAGCAGCTCATCCGGCATCTGGTAGGTCAGCAGGCGCATCTGCGGCAACGCACCGTAGGGGTTCCACCGACCGGGGTGCTTCGCGGCGTATTCTTCCTTGGCGCGCTGCTCGTCGGTGTAGGTCCAGTTGAAGATCTGCTCCTCGATGAACTCGCCCGTGGCCAGCGCCCTGAACGGCGTGCCCGAAAGGTAGAGATAGGCCTTGGTCGTGATGGGCAGGAACTCGGTCTCTTTCTCCGAGAGCACGGTGAGGTCTTCGTTCACGTCCTCCAGGCCAACCCCGTATTCGACCTTCGCTTCCTTCCTGGCGACCGCTTCTTCTTCGCCCTCGAAGAGTTCCCTGGCCGTCTCGCGCCATGCGCCGAAGTGGTACTCGTCGAAGACCACGAGGTCCCACTTCACCTTGTGGAGCCATTCGTTCTTGGGCTTGATGTTCCCCGCCGCATCGCGGCCGAGCAGGTCCTGGAAGGAGCCGAAATAGACGACCGGTTTGCGCGGGCTGATCTTCCTCGGATCGCCGTCGGAGGTGCGGGAGAGGTACTGCCAGCCATCGAAGTCCACGTGACTCTCCAGATCGGTCTGCCACGCATCCTCGACAGCCGGCTTGAACGTCACCACCAGCACGCGTTTGGCACCGAGCTTCCTGGCGAGCTGGTAGGTGGTGAAGGTCTTGCCGAAACGCATCTTCGCGTTCCAGAGGAAGCGCGGAACGGCGTGCATGTCCTCCTTCCAGATGGAGTGGAAGTAGGCGTGGGTCTTCTCCACCGCCGCGCGCTGCTCGGCGCGCATCGTGAACGTCTCGTGATGCGTGCCGGTGAAGCGCCGGCCGGTGCGCAGCTCGGTGAGCACGGTCTTCACGTCCTTGACCGAGCAGCGCATCCATTCCAGGTCGACGTTCTCGAAGCCCTTGCGCTCAAGGGCCGCGCGCACCTCGAAGTCGCTGAAGATCGTGCCATCCTCGCGTTCGGCGGGCTCGTCGAGCTCGATCCGGTAGTTCTTGATGGCGGCCGTCTTGAGCTGCTCGGCGACGCGCTGCTTCACGTCGCGCGTGGTCTGCCCGATCTTCAAAAGCCCTGCGTGGGCCGCGTCGGCAATCGAGTAAGCGTAGATGCGCGGGCGGGCCAGGGGCTTTTCGGCGAGGATTTCTTCGATGGGTTTAGGCATCGTCGCGGTCCTTCAGCTGGGCCTCGATCAGCCGCCGTTCGCGCTCGATCTCCAGCCGGAGCTGCTCCTCCGTCGGCAGGCAGAGCATGTACTTGGAGGCGAAAATCTGCCTGCGATCGTTCAGCACCGAGTAGCGGGCCACGGTGTCGTTCTTTTCGGTGCAGAGAATGAGCCCGATCGTCGGGTTGTCATCGGGCGCCGTGAACAGCCCGTCATACATCCGCACGTAGCCGTCCATCTGGCCGACATCCGCATGGGTCAGTTCGCCCACCTTGAGGTCGATGAGCAGGTAGAACTTCAGGCGACAGTGGTAGAACACCAGGTCAATGTAGCGATCCTGTTCCTCGATGCGGACCTGCTTCTGACGCGCCACAAAGGCGAACCCGTTGCCCAGCTCCAGCAGAAAGCGTTGCAGGTGGGTGATGATCGCCCGCTCCAGATCCGACTCGTGAAACGCCGCCCGATCCGGCAGCCCCAGAAACTCCAGCACATAGGGATGCTTCAGCGCCTCGGCGGCCGGCACGGCGGCGACCGGAAGCCGCCGCCCCTCGGCCAGCACCTTCTCCGGTTTGCGGCTCTTCAAGACCCGCTCGTAGTAGAAGGACTGGATCTGCCGCTCCAGCGTGCGCTTGTCCCAGGCGCCGGCGACGGCCTCCCGCTCGTAGAAATCGCGGGCCTTGGCATCCCTCACCCGCATCAGGGCCCGGTAATGCGACCAGGAAAGCTGCGGCGAGAAGCCTTGCGGCAATGGGCTACCCATTGGGGAGCTTTTCTGCGTGGGAACCGATTCTATTCCCAATGGGGAGGGAATTTCCGCCGCCGGAGATTCTGCGCCCATGGGGTGGGGAATTGCCGGTTTCGAAGATTCTCCACCCGCTGGGTGGGGAGTTTGGAGCCGGTTGGGATAGGCATGGTAAAACTGCTTGAAATACCAAAGATTGGTGACGGAAAACCCCTGCCCGTAGCGCTCCGTCAGCCGGGCGGACAATTCTTCGACGACCCGCTCGCCATATCTGGCCCGCTTCCCGCCGCCCTGCAATTCCAGAACGATCTCCCGCCCGATCAGCCAGTAGGCCGTGACCATGCCGGTATTCACCGCCCGGACGACCGTGCCCCGCGCCTCTTCGAGGATCGCAACGACGCGCCCAAAGAGCGCGTCCGGCGCCTTCACCGCGGCGGTCCGATTCCTCGTTTTGGTCATCCGTTGCCTCCGGTCGCAAGCGGCTCGGCGACGCGCCATTTTACATCGCGTGTCGTTTGCCCCGCCTTGAGCAGGCCCACGTGCGCCGCATCGGCAATCGAATAGGCGTAGATGTGCGGCCGGACTTGGGGCCTGGGGGCGAGGATTTCTTCGATGGGCTTACTCATCGTTATCGTCGGAGGCTGCCGCGTCGAACAACTCGCTGTCGTGCTCCGCGACCTGCGATTCGATGAAGGCGATTTCCTCCTCAGTCAGTCCGTAGCGCTTATAGAGCTTGGCGTCCGTCCACTCCTGGTTCAGCGGCAGGTCCGGCACGAAGGCATACACGTCGCGCGTGGCGTGCTGCGTGGCCTTCCGAAGAGACACGAGAAAGCGGACGAAACGTGTGCGGAGGTACTGCGCGTAGTTGGCTGCCTCCGTTTCACTGTCGAAGCGACCGGCGACGAGATATGTCTCGGTACACGCCGTACCCGGCTCAGCGATGATTGGCTTGCTGAGGAACTTCGTCTCGACTGCCGCGCTCGTGCCCTGCACGGCCGTCATCAATACCTTCCACTTGTCAATCCATTCGGTGTTCACGGCAATGCTCTTGCGCTCGACCCAGCCAATCCGTTGGTTCTCGAAGAGCTTGACCGGATTCTTCAAACCCGCTTTCGATGGCTTCCCTTTGAAGTTCGTCGGCAGGCCGAACGGCTTTCGACTCGACACCCGCGCATCGAGTGTCGGTTCACCCTTGGCCCTGACCTTCTCCAGAATCGGCACCGCCTCGTTGCGCCGGACCAGAACGTCGTAGGCATCGAGATGGCGCGCCACCGCCGGGCCCGTGGGCTGGCCGTCCCAGATCGTCTGCACTTCACACGGGCCGTGGTACTCCCGGTCCCACAGGAAGTAGGAGATTCCGCCGCGGATCTTCACGCCCGGAAAACCCTCGTAGAGCTTCGGGTAGTCCACGATGCGCCGCATTCGCTCGTCGGAGAGCATGCGCGCGCGGTACTTGTCGAGCCCCTTGCCGCCCGCCATCCACCGCGACGGGGTCACGAACACGGCGTAGCGCGGATCGAGGTCCAGCGCCTTCTCCACGAACAAGTGGTAAATCGGCGCGGCGCTTGTACCATAGCCGCCATCGTCCAACTGATACGGCGGGTTCCCAATCACGACGTCGAATTGCATGTTGCCTCCAAAAATCTCGGCGAGCCGAGCCTTGATGTCGTCGGTGTGGATGAATGCGTACGCGTGGGTCTCAAGCCCTTCGCCACGGTCGAGCGCCTTCTTGCTCGCGCCGCAATACCTGCATTTCTCGCCTTCCCAGGTGTGCTCGGTGCGCTCAAACCAGATGTTGCCGTGGTCGCTATCGAAGCTCCTGGCAATCGAGTGCTTGCCGTT
The DNA here is from genome assembly GCF_979581665.1 of Nitrospira sp. Vd2. Lineage (NCBI taxonomy): Bacteria > Pseudomonadati > Nitrospirota > Nitrospiria > Nitrospirales > Nitrospiraceae > Nitrospira > Nitrospira sp. Vd2. Next base: position 138,723 of record NZ_CEFZSK010000039.1, read on the forward strand.
GGCGTGCTTCGAGCAATACACGCTCCGACGCGCCAGCAGGCTGGTGAGATGCGTGATGCCGATGCCGAACACCTGCCGGGTCAGGATGTGGTCCACGCGCTGCTGAAGGTCGGGGATTTCCCTTTCCAAACCCTTGACGAGACGGCGGGTGATCTCGCGCAGGAAGACCCCGCTCTTGGTGCAGGGGTCCAGAAAGCGCACCGTCTTGTCCGCCCAAAGGTTCGCGCCGCCGTGATCGGCCGCCCACGCCTCGGTCAGCGTATCCAGCATGCGGTTGGCGAACTGCGGCGGGGTGAACACCTCGTCGTTGGAGAGATTGGCGATGCACGAGAGCACATCCGGGTTGCGGCCACGGAGCGAAAAGCTTGCCTGACCGTTCATGCATGCGTCCCCAGTACGAAGCGTGCTTGTTCTGTGCGCAGCATCTGATAGGGCGTCATGAACCGCACGCCCAGGCCCACGCATGCGTTCGGTATCTTGATCCGCCCCGGCGAGGTGGAAGGAACCTCGTGGGTCACGACCACATGATGGCCGGCCAGCGCATGGGCGATCAGATAGAAGTCGGCGGCCTGCAGGAAGGTGTTGATGGCGGCCGGCGTGTACTGCTGCCCAGTGGCCCATGTGCTGACCTGGGTGAACTGCGGCGCCAGTGCCGGTGGCGTGCGTCGAAAGAGTGCTCGGCCGTGGTTTCTGGCCCAGTCCGACAATTCGTCCTGACCGGCTTCGATTTCATCGGCGACCTTGTCGATGCTGAATACTTTGCCGGTATTACCGTTGTGCACCAGCCAATCCCAGAACGCCGGGCAGAAGTCCAGACCGTAGTGCAGATTCTTCGCTCGAATGAACACGTCCGCATCCAGCAGATAGCTCACGCCGTCACCCCCAGTTCGCGGGCCGCTTCGTAGAACGTGGCCGTCTTGCGCACGCCCAGCATGCGAAAGGCGTCCGGGAACGAGGTCAAGCCTTCCAGCGTGCTGGCGACAATGGCGCGGGCAAAGCGCTTGCCGGTGCGTGCGCTCAAGGAGCGGTAGAAGTCGCCGCCACCACTGCCGCGTTCCTTCAGCGTGCGGAGGCGCTCCTGTTCTTCGCGATAGTGCCGCCACAAGGCAGCCTGGGTGATGAAACCCGCGTCGAACAGGCGACGCAAGGCGACCAGTGTGCTGACCTTGAACTCGCGCGCCAGCCGCTGGATTTCGTCCGGAATCGGCACATGGCGCAGGTAGCTTGCGCGCAGCTCCTCCATGGGCATCAGGAGTTCTGCCGCTACCTGGTTGCACCAGCGCTCCGTTTCCTGCTCGGGCACTTGTCCCGCCTGCGTGTCCGATACGCCCGAGGCACCCAGCCACACATGGGCCAGCTCGTGCGCCAGCGTGAACATCTGCGCGGCCTTGCTGTCGGCACCATTCAGAAAGATCAGCGGCGCGAGCTCATCCACGAGGGCGAAGCCGCGAAACTCGCCCACGTCGAGCTTGCGATGGCTGTTGCTGCCCACTACGGAACTCACCATCACCATCACCCCGGCATCTTCGGCCCTGGCGATCAACTGGCGCAGTGCCTCAGTCCAGGTGGGCAGTTGCCGACGCGCTTCAGCAGACAAACCCAGTGTCTCGCGTAGGCGTTGCGCTACCACCTCCGATGCTTCCTGCAAGCTGGCGCTGCCAACGAATGGCACGGCCGGCAAGCCGTGCATGCGGGCATGGTCGCGGTACCAGTCCTGCCGCTGCTGGCAGAGGTAGAGGGTGTCCAGCAAGTCGCTGCTGGGTTCGGCGAGCGCCTCGTCGCGCAGGGTGCGAAAGTCCGGCACCGGCAGTGCCAGCGCGGGTGGCTGGGGCAGAAAAAAGTAGCCGATGGCCGTGTGCGTGAGGCGCGCGAAGTCTTCCAGTTGCTTGAGCGTGGGCTGAGCCTCGCCGCTGAGCCACAAGGGCCACTTGTTGAAGCGCGCCGTCAGATCGTCGTCGTGCAGGCGCGCGCGTTGTGCCGCCCAGCGAAGCACGGGGACGGAAGCAGCCACGGTGGTCATGCCTCCTCCTTGGACAATGGTGCAAGCGCATCTTGTGTAAACCCGGCAGCCAGCTCGCTCACCGTCATTGGCGGGTAGGTCTTGGTCGGCATAAAGATTTCATGTTTTCCGAGGCTAGCGAAGAGGTCTCCCTCCGCACTGTAGGCCGACGCCTGCGTGAGTATGTCTAAGCGAAAATCTCGCCGCTGAAACTTGCCCTTGCCGAGGTAGCCCCACTCGGCAAAGGTGATCGCCTGTCCGTCGTGGGTGCGCATCGTGAGCGCGTCGCCGTGCACGAGGTTCAGCGAGAGGACGTAGGACGCCGCGCGATAGAGTTCGTCCGAGGCGTCCACGCCCAGGTACTCGGCGAAGATCTCCAGCAGGTTCGCACGGCACTCGGCGATGTTGTCCGCTAAGAGCTCAATCCCGTAAGTGCACATCAGAGCGAGAAGGGCATAGTGCTGCTTCTCGAAGTCGGACTTCTCGAACTTGAGTTCGACGGCGGCGAGCTTGCGCCGCAGGATCTGCACAAGGAAGTTGCCGCTGCCGCACGCCGGCTCCAGGAAGCGGGAGTCGATGCGCTCCGTCTCGCCCTTCACCAGGTCGAGCATCGCCTCGACCAGCCACGGAGGAGTGAACACCTCCCCGTGGTCGGCGACGCGCTGCTTGGACTTGACGTAGTTCATGGATCGATCCGCTCGTGAACGTGCAGCGACACCGTCGGCACCTCGAAGGAGGTGTGCTCGGCCTTGCCCGCCCAGACCAGTTGCGGGTCCAGGTGCGGGTCGTAGGCGTAGGTTTTCTTTTTCTGCCCCGCGTCCGGGTCGGTCTCCGGCGTCACCAGCCCCGCGGGCGGGTTGTTGGCGCGCCGCTTGTCCCGATGTTCGTAGGATTCGACCTGCCTGCCGCCTGCCTGTGCGTCGCACGCAGACAGGCGCTCTGCTTGGCGCAGGCGGGTCTGGCGTTTGGTCCCGGTTGTCTTCTTTCGTGCCATGGCATTCCTCAGCGAGCCGCGCGATCGCCGACGCCACGCGCCTGCGCCGGTTCGGCGCCAGCCAGCTCCGGCGCACTCCGCAGCCGACGACGACTGGCGACGCTCCTCCCCGGTGGCGTGTCGGCCGGCCTCGATCCGTCTCGACGCCTGGGCTCTATCGTCCAGGGGCACACCATGATAGGCCACCGCCACGGGCGAGGCCAACACGTCGCCACCCGATCCGGTTCGCCGCGGCACCCGAGCCGGTCCTGCGTTCCTTCGCCTGGCATCCGCGCTCCGCTCGCCCTTCCTAGCCCGCATTAGTCATGAGCGCTTCTGCTGCAATCGCCGATTCGCTGCTACGACGAGCCTTCGGCCGGCGGGCTCGCCCCTCGGACCCTCAACGTACTGCGCGAGTACGCCTTGGGTCCTCACGGCTCCGCGCGCCGGTCTCGCAACGCGACTCGTCGATTTCGCGACGAACCGTCATGAATAATGCGGGCTAGCCGGGCTCGCCCGCTCGTCTCGCCATCTCCGCGTAGGTCGCCAGCGCCCGTCGTGCCGCTTCCTCGTCCAGCTTGCTGATGGCAAAGCCGACATGGACGATGACATAGTCGCCGACACCGGCCTCCGGCACCAGGACCAAGGACACGTCCTTGGTGATCCCACCGAATGACACAGTGGCCATTCGCAGGGCATCCTCGTGCATGCTGATGACTTTACCGGGAACCGCCAAACACATGCCTGTCACCTCACCACGGCATCCAACCTCTATGCCAACGCGTCAACCGGCGAGGAGAGCAGGCATGACTCCTACGACCTTGTAAACGTGACAGGTCAGCGGAGCGCATTCAGTTCCTCGTACCGCACCGCCACCGTCTGCCGGAGGGCCTCCCGGAGCGTCTTCCCTTCGAGCTGCCGATGGGCCAGCTTGCGGAGCCGCGCGGCCAGCTCCGCATCGCCCAGGGCTCCCTCGGCCCACCGGGCGAAATCCTCTCGACGGTCGTGATACTCCAGACTCGCCAGCGGCACCGTCGGGATGAGCTGTAAGAACTCATACAGGCTGGCCGCTTCCTGTCCCACACCCGCCTGCGCATCCCGAAACCAGAAGCGCTTGCCGGGCGGGAGCGGCACATCGAGGTACTTGTAGAAGTGCCTGATATGCGGGACCCGGCGGAGGGCCGGTCGCAAGCGGGCCACCTGGCCCCCGCACAAGAGGATCTCGCCCGGAGGGATCTCCGCAAAGTTCACGTCTCGAGTCCCGCACGCTCCACAATACTCTTGCACCGCCCGGACCGCTTCCGGCTCACTCAGCCTAGTCGTCAGGCAATGGTGTACTGAACGGAGCACGATCGGATCCAGACGATCGGGTCGATACGAGACAAAGGCCCACCCACCATTTTCCAACAGAGGGACCACGGCGGCCGCCACCTCTCCCCCATTGAATGGAAGCAGTTGCTGGGCTTCATCCAAGACAATCCAATGGGGCCGGTACTTGCGCTCCCGCAACGGACGGAGCGCGCGCGCCAACTCAGCCACGTATGAGATGCGCAAGGTGATTGGATAGCGGCTGAGATCCAACACCACCGACATACCCACGGTTTCCAACAAGGCCACCACGGCCGAAGGCGCCGGCATGGACAACCGGTCTCCCTCCAGCGCCACAAACCGCGGTAGCGCCCGCAGACCGCGGAAGTCCCCTTCCGGGTCCACCAGCAGGACCTGATACTCCTCGTGGTGCAGCCCTTCGGCCAACAGCCCCACCACCCAGGACTTGCCGGTGCCTGAGTCCCCGAACACCCCAAGGTTCCGCCCGGCGAGACGAGACCCCGGTACCGACACCTCAATATTGGCCTTATCCCGCCCGATTACAATGCGCCGCTCACGGCGCAGGGGAATATCGAGATACTGGCCGGCCAAGGGGTAGCGGTTCAGAATGTCCAGCACGCCCGCCGGCCCCGGATGAACCGCGACCACATCGGCCATTTCCCGAACCGCCGGCACGGCATCCCCCACGGCCACGGCGATTTCGGCCAGTCTGAGCATCGAACCATCGTTCTCCGCGTCGCCGAACGCCGCCAGGTTGTGCACCGAGAACCCGCAGATCGTGAGGAGCCGCTCCAAGCCTGTCCCCTTCGCCGCTCCAGACGGCAACACCATCACCGCGCCTTTGTTGTACTCGACCGACGCGCCGCCGCCGTGAGCGCTGAGCACTTGCCAGACCACGCGGTCATGCGGCACCCAGGTCGCCGCAATGGCCAGCCCGCGTTCGAAGGGAATCGCAGCTTCCTCGAGCGCGTTCACCAGGCGCTCATCGAGCTGCCCGAACGGCAGATAGACCTCACCGGTGGCGCTGTGCACCAACACCGCGCCGTTCTCCCACACCACGCCGGTGAATAGATCGCCCAGGCGGCCGAGCGAGACGGTCTCAAAACGCCGGCCCGTGACAAGAAACAGCGCATGGCCGACGGCGCGACATCGCTCGAGGGCGCACTCGAGTTCGCGAGGCACCACTCCATCCACCGCGAGCGTTCCGTCGAAGTCAAACGCCATTACACGACGGTACATGGTTCATCTTTCGCGCTGTCCACGCATGGCCGCCACGACGGCTTGGCCAAGAGCGAGTCCTCCATCGTTCGGAGGGATCTCACAGTGCGTATAGACCGTGAAGCCGGCCTGTGCCAACCGCCGCCGCGCAAGCGATAACAACAGCCCGTTCTGAAAACAGCCCCCGGTCAGGACGACGCGCGGCAGGCCGGCGGCCTGGGCCACACGCAGGATCACGTCCGCCAACCCAGCGTGAAACCGCGCCGCCACCAGTTCGGCCCCACATCCCGCGCGAAGATCGTCCATGATGGCGCTCACCATGGGCCGCCAATCGACGACCCAGCCGCCGGCAGTGGACGGACTCGGACTGAGGTCCATGGGGTAGCCGTCTGCTGGGTCTCGCCCTCGCTGAGTCCCGCGCTCCGCCGCAAACTCGACCGCCATGGCTGCTTGTTCTTCGAACGACGCCCTATGGCACAGGCCGGTGAGCGACGCCACCGCGTCGAACAGCCGGCCCATGCTCGTCGTCCACGGGGAGGCGACACCGCTTCTCAGGATGGCGGCAAGCCGCTCGCGCTGCTCCGGCGGAATCTCCCAACAAGGGATCTGGTCCGTCAGCATCTGCGCGCCCAGGAGATCCCACAGCAGGGCTGCGGCCAGACGGCTCGGTTCCCGCATCGCCGCCTCCCCCCGGGCAACCGGAACGGTCGGAGGTGCGCGAATCGGGTGAAGCCCTCATAGCGCGCGATCAGAAATTCTCCACCCCAGAGCTGCCCGTCCGGCCCATAGCCCGCTCCGTCCCACGCGATCCCCAGCACCTTGCCGTCAAGCCCATGTTCCGCCAGACAGGAGGCGACATGCGCATGGTGGTGCTGCACGGGAACGAGCGGAACGGACAGCGCAGTGGCCAACTCGCGCGCGACGACCGACGACCGATAATCGGGATGCAGGTCGCAGGCAATGGTCTGAGGTGTGACGTGGAGCAGCCGCTGGAGATCCTCGATCGCCTGCCGGAACGCCGTGACCGCTTCCACGGTGGACAGATCGCCGAGGTGTTGACTGAGCACGACGCGATCCCCACACAACAGCGCGACCGTGTTCTTGAGATGCCCGCCCACGGCCAGGATTGGACCGCTCCTTTTCACCCTGCGCAGGTCCTCGCGCAAGCGGATCGCCTGGGGCACATAGCCTCGCGCCCGCCGCAGGATCAGCGGCCCAGCGGGAAGCACCCGCACCACCGAATCGTCCACCGGCCTGGCGATCGGCCGATCATGCACGAGAAACGCGTCGGCGATCCCCTTCAGCCGAATGAGCGCCTCTCGCTCATCAATCGCAATCGGCTCTTCGGATCGATTGCCGCTCGTGGCCACCACCGGCCGTTGCAGTTCTTCATCAACAGATGCTGCAGCGGCGTCGCCGGCAACATTGCGCCGACGTAGGGATTGCCCGGCGCGACGGCCTCGGCCAGGGCTGCCCCTGGGCGCTTGCGCACGATCGGTGCAGCCGGCGAACACAGGAGGGCCTCCTCCTCCGGCGACACCAGACAGTCGGTTCGGACCGCATCGCGCGAAGCGAACAGGACTGCAAAGGGTTTGTGCGGCCGCCCCTTGCGGTCGCGCAGCCGGCGGACCGCCATATCCGAGCCGGCATCGACCCAGAGCTGAAAGCCGCCTAATCCTTTGACGGCGATGATGCGTCCCTCACGGACCAAGGCCGCGGCCTGAAGCACCGCTTCATCGCCGCTGGCAACGTCACGCCCCTCTTCATTCCACACAGGATGACGCGCGGCCCGCAGGCCGGGCATGCGATCGGCTCCGCGTGGAAGCGCCGATCGGCTTCGTCCTCGTACTCAGCCCGGCACGCGGCACAGAGTTCAAACCCGGCCATCGTCGTATTGGCCCGGTCGTAGGGCATGGCCGTGAGCAGGCTGAATCGCGGGCCGCATTGTGTACAGGTAAGAAAGGGATACCGAAACCGGCGGTCGGTGGGATCGGCGAGCTCGCGCCGGCAGTCGAGGCACGTCGCCAAATCGGGCGGGATGACAAGGGTGCGCTGACCGGATGCCCTGCTGGCACGGATGGCAAACGACGCTTCATCCTGCACCGGGATGACGGCGGCCTTCAGTGCCACCACGCGAGCCGATGCCGGCGCGTCGGTCTCCAATTGGCGGAGAAAGGTCTCGACGACGCCGGAGGGCCCTTCGATCTCGATCAGCACACCGTCTGGGGTGTTGCTGACCCACCCTCCCAGGTCCAATTCACGTGCGAGGCGAGCGACAAACGGGCGGAACCCGACGCCTTGCACTGTCCCCTCCACCTCAACGCGAACGCGATGCGCAATGGTCTCCCTCATTCCTCCACCACCAACTCATGCACCACCACCTCCGGCACATCATCTCCCGCGATCGTCAGTCCTCCGCAGGTTGGGCAGATCCCATCACGTCGCGCAACCGCAACGCGTGCCTGGCAGCGCGGGCACCGGGCCTCACCGGATACCGGGATGATCTCCAACGTTGCGCCTTCGGCCACCGTACCGCGGGCGGCCAGCGCAAAGGCCGCGTGAAGTGCGGACTGATCATGAACCCACAGATGCGAGCCGGCCTTGACCTTGAGTCGCACCACCACCGGTCTGGCGCTCGGGACCGCTCGCAACCCAGCCTCCACGGCTTTCACGACCTGCGCCATTAGATGGAATTCGTGCATGCCAGCGCCTCGCTCTCGTCGAGGATACGGTCCCCCCCGGCTCGACTTCACAGCCTGCTTCGCAGGCTGTGATCGTTACGCGCCGATCGTACAGCTTCTTGCCTTTCGCCGGTGAAACCTCGACCTTCGCCTGCCCGCGCAGCAGGGCTGCGGTCATTGCTTGACCTTGCACTGGGGATACAAAAGGGGTTGGGAGCCGTTGGGGCCGTCCGCGAGTGCCACAAGACCAGGAGCCTTGCCTCTTTCAGAGGCGAGACGCATGCTCACGCACAGTCGCACGAGAGAGGCCTGGGCGAGGGGAGCCTCCTTCAGGCTTTCTTAGAGTGGCGCCTCTCAACTCACCCAATCTTCCAATGCAAGCCCAGGAATGTGTTGAAAATGCCTGATGTTATGCGTGACAAGTGTAGCGCCGTGGTGAAGGGCGACCGCGGCGATGAGCGCATCCTTCTCGCCCGTCGGACGGCCAATGCGGAGCAACTCGGCACAAATTCCCCCGTACACCCGAGCCACCTCGGCATCAAACGGGACGACCGTCACCGCCGCTACGAACTCGTTCAGGGTTTCAAGGTTTCTTTCCACGCGCTGAGACCGGAGAGCGCCGCAATACAATTCCCCCAGGACAACAGCGCTGATGGAGAGTTCGTTCGCATGGACACGCATCCGGTCCTGCACGATCGCAAGCCCTTTCATCGCGGCGGCGCAGATGTTCGTGTCCAGGTGATACGGCACGGCTCAGATCTCGCTCACCCGTGCCTCATGCCGTTCCCGATCAATCTGCTCCAGCGCCCGCTCCAGATCCGGATCGTCTCGCCACCCACCAAATGCGCGTTCGAGATGGATGAGCCGGTGCACGCGGACCTCTACTTCCACCTCCGTGCCATCAGGCAGAGACGGATCCCCTTCCAACTCAATTGTCCTCCCGTGAATCTTTCCCTTGAGCACGTTGGTCATCGGTATTGCCCCCTTCGACCCGCAATCATATCGGACTTCGCTGGTCCCGGCAAATGCGGAAATGGTCCCCGCCACCCACTACGGGGTCAACAAAAGGAGTCGGGACCGCCCGCGAGTGCCACAAGACCAGGAGCCTTGTTTCTTTCAGAGGCGAGACGCATGCTCACATGAAGTCGCAGGAAAGAGGAAGTAGCGTTCAGATGGAGCTCGTGCATGCCAGCGCCTCGCTCTCTTGAAGCACGCGTTCCACGACTTCATCCAGCGCCCGGGTTACGTGGGGAGACAGGGGCCGTCCGGCGTGCGTGTCGCCGGCTTCAATCCCGTAGACGATCACCCTCGGCGGGAGGAGGCCCAATGCGCGGGCCAGCTCCACGGCCTCCAGTGCGCTCACGGCGTGACTGGAATGAGGAAATATGCGTGTACTGATCGGGCCGGCCGAGGCATCGAGCCGGTGAATCGTTCCCGGACGCTGCCCGCTCCGTGCCGCATCGATGAGAATCACGGCCCGCGCGCCTTCCATCAACTCCAGAATCTCAACGCCGGCCATTTCCGCTTCGACCACCTCCGTCCGGTCGCCCACTCGTGCGCAAAGCCGGCGAGCCGCCAGGAGGCCCACGGCGTCGTCGCCTCTCAGGACATTGCCGAGCCCGATGATCCGGATGGGCTTCCCCTGCCTGTTACTCGTCACTCAGCGCCCTCACGGCTTATGTCTAACTTCAAGAAATGCGTCGCGCAGGAGATGCAGGGATCGTAGCAACGGATGACCCGTTCGCAGGCGAGCGCGGCTTCCTTGTTGGACAGGTTCAACACGCGCGGCATGAACAGGCGCAGATCTTGCTCGATCCGGCCCTGGTTCCGCGACGTCGGCGGAACGATCTTGGCTTCACGGACGACCCCGTCAGCATCCACCCGATACCGATGATACAGAATGCCGCGTGGCGCTTCGGTGCAGGCCATGCCGGTACCCGGTCGAACGACGACCGGCACGGCCGGAGCGGGCGGCGGCTCATACAACTCGATCAGGCGCAACGATTCCTCCAGCGCGTAGAGGATTTCGACCGAGCGGGCGATAATTCCATGAAAGGGATTGCGCAAGGGCAGCGAGAGTCCCGTCTCCGCCAGGACCTGCTGGGCCAACGACGAGAGATGATCGTGATTGAGATTCACGCGCGCCAACGGCCCGACCAGATAGGGCGATCCCTGCAACGTACAGTGCAAGGCATTGGAATAGGATGCTTGCTGTTCGGAAAAATGCCGTTCGAACTCGGTCGCCGGGATCTGCAAGCCGTTGTCGGAGACGATCTGCCCCTCGTTAAAGGGGTACTCCTCCGGATGTTGGAGCGCCACGAAGGAGTAGTCCGGCGCGAAATCAGGATACCGGAACCCGCTCACCCAGCGGACCGTCTCCACCGCCGCATCGCGCGCCCAGAGCAGCTCGTCTTTGAGCTGGTCCAGCTCGCCGCGCCGTGGCACCCGCGAGAAACCGCCGACCTTCACCGAGACCGGATGCACAGAGCGGCCGCCCAGCACCGTCATGATCGCATTGCCGGCTTTCTTGAGACGCAGGCCACGGGTCACCAGATCCGGATGGTCTTGGGCCATGGCGATGGCACTCTCGTAGCCGAGGAAATCCGGCGCCTGCAGCATGTACACGTGCAACGCGTGGCTCTCGATCCACTCGCCGCAATAGATCAGCCGCCGCAGATCGCGCAAGGGGCCCGTCACCTGGATTCCGAAAATCTGCTCCAACGCGTGCACCGCGCTCATTTGGTAGGCGATCGGGCAGATGCCGCAGATGCGCGCCACGATGTCCGGGACCTCGTCGTAATGCCGGCCTTGCAAGAACGCCTCGAAGAATCGAGGCGGTTCGAAGATCCGCAGTTCGACGTCCTGCACGACGCCGTCTTTCACCGTGACTCGGAGCGCGCCTTCCCCTTCCACCCGGGCGATGGTGTCGATCGTAATGGTCCGTGTTTTCCGTTTCTCCTTCGCCACCCTGCTCACTCCTCACGCTTCTCGTATTCCCAGGCCTGGCTTTCCTCCCGGAACGGCTTGACGTAGCCATTGATCCCGCGAAACCGCCGCAGCACCTCGACCGGAATGAGCTGAAGCCCGTCATGAAACTGCTTCGCGAGCGAGGCCGTATTCGGAGGAAGGCCCGGTCCTTGGATGGAACCCTCCGCCGGTCCGAAGCAGCCGTAACAGTCCCGCCCCATGCTCGGGCAAATCGCGCCGCACCCGGTGCGGGTGACGGGTCCCAGGCAAGGCATTCCCTTCGCAGTTTACACTCCAGACAGACGCTATCGGCCGGCACGCGCGGCTGCACGCCTGCCAGCAGATCCGTGATGACGCGCAGCAATTGCGCCTTATCGATCGGACAGCCCCAGAGCTCGAAGTCCACGCGCACATGTTCCGAGATCGGCGTCGAGGTGCTGAGGCTCTGGATATATTGTGGACTGGGATAGACCACGCGCTTGAACGCTTCCACATCCGCCCAGTTGCGCAGCGCCTGAATGCCGCCGGCCGTGGCGCAGGCTCCGATCGTGATCAACACCTTGGTCTGTTCCCGCACGGACAAAATCCGATGCGCATCCTCCGGCGTCGTGATCGACCCTTCGACCAGCGCGATGTCGTACGGACCGGCTCGCATCTCGCTCGCGGCCTCGGGGAAGTAGGCGATGTCCAAGGCCTGCCCCAAGGCGAGCAGGTCATCTTCCAAATTCAAGATGCTGAGCTGGCAGCCGTCGCAGGAGGCGAACTTGAAGACGCCGAGCTTGGGCCGCGCGGCCTTCTTGGCCACCCCTCCATGCTGGACGAATCGATCACCCATGTGATCCGACGCCCTCCTTACGTCCCGCCTTGCCTCACACCCCCGTCCGCCCCAACCACGCGGCCACGCGGTCGTATCGCATGACCGGCCCATCTTTGCACAGAAAGAAGGGGCCCAATTGACAATGGCCGCACAAGCCGATCCCACACTCCATGTGCCGTTCCAACGACACGTAGATCGCCCTTGCCGGAATTCCGCGTCGCATCAAAATCGGCACGCCCAGGCGCATCATGATTTCAGGCCCGCACATCAAAACGATGCTCTTGGCCGGGTCCATCGACACCTGCTCGAACAGTTCCGTCACCACGCCGACGTGAATAGCGCCACGTCTTGTCCGGTTGATCGCTGGTCAACAAGACCTCGGTATCGGGATGTCGCCGCCAGGCATCGAACCGTTCGCGATAGAGCAGATCGTGCGGCGTCTTGACCCCGTGCAGAATCTTCACGGCTCCATACTGGGCGCGCCGCCGGAAGATGTATTCGATGGCGCCCACCACCGGCGCGCAGCCAAGCCCGCCGGTCACGATCACCACATCTTTCCCTTGCGCTTCGTCCAGCGGCCACCCGACGCCGAACGGGCCGCGAATGCCCAGGACATCACCCGGCTTCAGATGCGCGATCGCCTTGGTGACTCGCCCCGCGACTCGGATCGTGTGGTCCAGGTGCTCCGGGCTCATCCGGGTCGGACACGATCGAAATCGGCACCTCGCCGACCCCGAAGCGATAGACCATGTTGAACTGCCCGGCCTGGAAGCGGAAGCTCCGCCGCACCGGCTCCTCGGCGAAGCGCAACCGATAGGTCTCGATGCCCTCGGCCTCCCGGATCTTCGCCACGATGGTGGCCGGGTGGATCCGATACGGGTTCGTCCCCGGATGGTTGGCGGTCTGCGAGGATGACATCATGGCTCCCTGTCTACCGGACCGGCCTCGTCACTGTTCCGTCAACACCTTCATCACCGCTTGCACCATCTCGCGGCCGTCGCCGAACAGCATGATCGTCTTGTCGGCGGCGAACAGCGGATTGGGGATCCCAGCGAACCCCGGGCTCAGGCTTCGTTTGATCACGACGACCGTCCGGGCCTTGTCCACATCGAGAATCGGCATGCCCGCGATGGGACTCGCGGGATCGGTTCTCGCGAGCGGATTGACCACATCGTTGGCCCCGATGACGAGCGCCACATCCGTGTGCTCGAAGGCCGGATTGCTCTCGTCGAGATCTTTCAGCAGTTCGTAGGGGACGTTCGCCTCCGCGAGCAGCACGTTCATGTGCCCCGGCATGCGACCGGCCACGGGATGGATGGCGAACTCGACCTCGATGCCGCACGAGCGCAACAGTTCGGCCAGATGCGCCACGCTGTGCTGGGCCTGGGAGACGGCCATGCCGAAGCCGGGCACGATCACCACCCGGCGCGCGGCATCGAGCAGCACGGCGACCTCTTCGGGCGAACCGGCCTTCACCCGCCCCGCATAGATGTCCGCCCCTGCCCTATCTTGTGCCGCTGTCGGAGCGCCTCCGATCATCACGTCTAGAAGCGATCGGTTCATGGCCCGGCACATGATCTGGGTCAGAATGAAACCCGAGGCGCCCACCAGCGAACCGGCGATAATGAGGATGTGGTTCGTCAGCACGAACCCTGTCGCGGCAGCGGCCAGGCCGGAGAACGAATTGAGCAGCGCGATCACCACGGGCATATCGGCCCCGCCCACCGGCAGCACGAGCAACAGACCGAGCAACGACGACACCGCGACCACGACCCAGTAGAACTCATGGGAAGAGGGTGTCAGCCACAGCCACAGTCCGAGCCCTCCGGCGACGGACGCCAGCCCGGCATTGACAGCCTGTTGACCGGGGAACCGAATCGCGTCGTCCGTGATGAGTGCTTGCAACTTGGCGAACGCCACGAGACTGCCCCAGAACGTGACTGCACCGATCACGCCGGAGGTGATCGCGGCAATGGTGAAGTGGCTAAGCGCCGGCACGGCCGCATCCCTGCGCTCCAGCAACCCGGCTCCGGCCACCAGGACGGAGGCGCCGCCGCCCAACCCATTCAAGAGCGCGACCATCTGGGGCATGGCGGTCATGTGGATCTTCAGGGCCAGCGTGGCCCCGATGACCGATCCCATGAGCAGCGCCACGGCGATCGTCTGGAAGCCCAGGATGCGCCGGTCGAGCAGCGTCAGCGCGACGGCCACGAACATGCCCAGCGAGCCCAGCAGATTCCCGCGCATCGCCGTGCGCGGATGCGCGAGCCCCTTCAGCCCCACCACGAAGAGGGCCGACGCGCCCAAGTAACCGAGATTGATCAAAGCGGCGCTCATCGCTTCCTCTTCGGACGCTGTCCGAACATGGCCAGCATCCGATGCGTCACGAGGAACCCGCCCACCACGTTGATCGTGGCGAACACCACAGCGACAAACCCCAGCGCGCTCAAGAGCAGATCCTGTTCGGACCCGGCAGCCAGCAAGGCCCCGACCAGCGTGATGCCCGAGATGGCATTGGCACCGGACATGAGCGGCGTATGGAGCGTGGGCGGTACCTTCGTGACGATCTCGAATCCGGCAAAGAGGGCCAGGACGAAAATCGTCAAGCCGATGACGGCGGTCTCCATCACCCGGTCCTTTCTTCGACGACGATCCGATGTTCCACACCGAGCAGCGCGCGGACCCGCGGGTGCACCACCGTTCCGCCTCGCGCCACCAGAGTTTCGCGCGTGATCTCGTCCTCCAGATCCACCCGCAGGGAGCCGTCTCTGTAGAGGTGGAGGAGAAAATTCGCCAGGTTCCTTCCATACAGCTGGCTCGCATGCGCCGGCACGGTGCTCGGCAGATTGGTCGGTCCCAGCACGGTGACGCCGTGATGCGCAATGACCTCGTTGGGACGAGTCAGTTCACAGTTGCCGCCCCGGTCGGCGGCCACATCCACAATGACCGAGCCGCGCGCCATGCGCGCGGCCATATCGGCCGTGATCAAGAGCGGCGCAGGCCGGCCCGGCACCGCGCCGCGGTGGTGATGACGACGTCGCTCGCGGCCACGACAGGCGCCAGCCGTTCACGCTGCCGCCGGGAGAGGTCTTCGCCCAACGGCTTGGCATAGCCGCTGGTCTCTTCGACCTCGCCGGCCTCAACCGGCGCTTCGACGACCTTCGCTCCCACACTCTGGATCTGCTCCTTCACGGACGGACGCACGTCGTAGGCCGACACCGCCGCCCCCAAGCGGCGCGCCGTCGCAATCGCCTGCAACCCCGCCACCCCGGCGCCGATCACGAACACCCGCGCCGGTGGAATGGTCCCCGCCGCTGTCGCCAGCATGGGAAACAGCTTCGGCAGCCTGGTCGCCGCCAGGAGCGCGGCCTTGTAGCCCACGATCGTCGCGAGCGAGGACAGCACATCCATACTTTGCGCGCGGGCGATCCGGGGCATCAACTCCAGGGCAAACGAGGTCACGCCCCGATCGGCCAACTCCCTCGCCGCCTGAGGCCGTCCCAACGGATCGGCCAGTCCGATGAGCACCTGGTCGGGACGGAGCCGCGGCAGATCGTCACGGCCTCGATCGGGATTGGCGCCCAGCGTTCTGACCTGGAGCAGAATGTCCGCCGAGCCGAACAGCTCCGCGCGATTGGCCGCCACTTGCGCGCCGTTCGCCCGATAGGCTTCATCCTCGAATCCCGCTGCGTCCCCCGCGCCGGATTCGACCAGCACGTGCAGGCCTATCTTCGTGAGCGCCGGCACGTGCGATGGCGCCAGCGCGACGAGCGTTTCTCCCGGATAGGTTTCTTTCGGCACGCCGACTTGCAGGCCACTCATCGAATCCAGCTTTCTCTGACCACGGCCATCAGCCATCAGCCGTTTGCTGTCGGCTGAAACCTGACTGCTGATCGCTCGGCTTCAACAACGCCGGCAACTCCTCTGTCAGGTCAATTCCGACTGGGCACCAGGTGATGCAGCGCCCGCACCCGACGCAGCCGGACGTGCCAAACTGATCGATCCAGGAGCCCAGCTTATGCGTGAGCCACATGCGGTACCGATCCTTGATCGTCGGACGAATGTTCTTGCCGTGAATAGAGCCGTGCTCCTGCGTGAAACAGGAATCCCATACTCTCGTGTGCTCGGCGCGTTGCTGTGTAAGGTCCGGGACCTCCTCGACCTGGTGACAGAAACAGGTCGGGCAGACCATCGTGCAATTCCCGCAGGCCAGGCAGCGCGCCGCCACGTCGTCCCAGCGCGGATGTTCATGCGCGTCATAGAGCGCCTGGGGAAGGCCTGCGCGGCTCAGGCGGCGCGTCTGGCTCCTGGCGCAGGCCTCGATCGCCGTGTCCGCCTCAGCCGCCTGCGCCGGAGTCGCCTCGGCCAGCGGCACATCGGCCAGCACTTCCCGACCCACGTCGCTCCCGACCTCGACGAGAAAGCCCTCCCCAAGTTCCGTGAGCACCAGATCGAACCCGCTGATGGCGCGGGGACCGGTATCCATCGACGAACAAAAACAGGTCGCCAGCGCTCGCGTGCAGTTCACCGCGATCAAAAACAGTCCCTGGCGGCGGGCCGCATAGTAAGGGTCTCGGTAGGCGTCCTTGAGAAAAATATGATCCTGGATGGCCAGCCCGGCCAGATCGCAGGCGCGGGCGCCCAGCACGGCAACCTTCTCCTGTTGGGGAAGCATCGGGCGCGCAGAGAATCCGTCCTTCGTTCGTTCGATCTGGAGCAGCGGCTCGCGCGGCGCGAAGGTCACGGGCTTGAGCGATTGTGGCCCGTGCACGACACCGAAGATCTGCTGTGAGCCGGTGTCCTCCAACCGATAGCGTCCCGGTTCCTGGACATCGCGCCAGCCGATCGGCAGATCCGACACTTGCCGGATCGTGTCCCATACCACCGCGCCGTCGCGCACGGTGGGCCCGACTATGCGATACCCTTTCGCAGCCAGGGCCTCAAGCAGTCGTGGGAGGTCAGCTGTTGGGAGGACGCTGGGGGTCTCACAGACTATCGCCATGACACCGGTTCCCTTGTCTCTCGCCTGCCAGGGCAGCGCTTCGATTCGCCATGCTCAGGTGTCTTCCTTCCTCTTGCAAGAACGAGAATCCGTCAACGCTGTGGAACGCCACTCATTTCATTCGCCTTCCATCCCTGTCCGGTTCACCCCTGCGGCCTTCTTCCCCAGGAATCATCTCAGTCCTGAAAGTCACCGGCCTCCCGAGGCTCTGCTTTGCGGTTCTTGCAGTCAACAGCAAGACTGGCCATCAGCAAGAACAGTACCTTGAGAGTTTTCACGGCAACTCTCGACGATTCCCGCACAGCTCGTAAAGTGTACGGCCGTGCACGGCGCGCCCTAAGGGGAATTTGGCTACAGGCGGGAGGGGACTGAGAGGCAAAACCCCACAGCGTGGTCGACTGCGATCGTGAGACAAGAAAACGGTGGTGCGGTCAGCCGTGCGTCCCGGGATTCGAGGTTATGCTCAGATGCTCATTGCTGGAGGCATCAGTCCAGCTCAACTTCGCTCTCCTGTATTCCAGGATCCACGGTGTTGACGTGAACGGAGGTGAACCGTCCGAACCCCTTTCCCCCGATCGAGACGGTGGCTCCCGGCGGGGCCTGGTCCGGCAGGAGAGCCCCATGAGGAAGGGATGCCGCGAATCCTAACGAGACTCCCGCGAGGCTGAGTCCGGCCAGCACCGGCACCATGCTCCAGATGTTTCGCAGCGACTGTCCGACTCGATGCCCAAGTCTCTTATCATGTGCTTGAAGACGGCAACTCATGGTGTTCCCCCTTATGACTCAGAATGACTCAGAACCACGGCTTCCTGTTTCTGCGGCGCTCAGCTATCGGCAAACCCTGACGGAGCGGCCAGAGACAGGAGGACGACCGAGAGCGCGTCCTGTCGCACGGGCTTGTCGAGCCAGGCTTGTGCGCCCTCGTTGATCAACCGCCGTTCCAGTTCGGGAGTGCTGAGCGCGCCCATCATGATCACCGGAAGGGCTCGGTCGTGCTGTCTGATCTCGCGCAGCGTCTCTATCCCATCCATGGTCGGCATCACGAGGTTGAGCAACACGAGGTCCACGTCTCTCTGGCGCAAGATCTCCATGGCCTCCCAGCCAGAGGCGGCCTGCAGGGCTTCCACCCGTCGATACGCCAACAGGTCACAGACAAAGAGCCGGCTATCAGGATCATGATCGACCACCAACACTCGACGCCGAGGATTCCAGGATTTGCTTGCCATGACGTATTCTCCTTAGCCCGCATTAGTCATGACGGTTCGTCGCGACATCGACGAGGCGCGTTGCGAGACCGGCGCGCGGAGCCGTGAGGACCCAAGGCGTACTCGTGCAGTACGTTGAGGGGCCGAGGGGCGAGCCCGCCGGCCGAAGGCTTGTCGTAGCAGCGAATCGGCGATTGCAGCAGAAGCGCTCATGACTAATGCGGGTTAGGCTCCCTCAGGCACCAAGGGCGCGACGGGACACTGGACGGGAACCGCGCAACGCCGCAGGCGATCCATGATCGCGAGTCCAATGCCTCGCTCTTCGCACGGCTCGGCATACAGTCGATCGAGACCCAACGCGTCCAGCCGCCTGAGCGCCGCAAACAGCTGGCGCGCGGCTTCCCGCAGATCACCGGATGGCGAGAGTACTTCGATGGCGCAGAACCGGTCGTCCACGTGGCCCGGCGCTGACATCGCCAGCAACCCTGCCCGCTCCTGGCCTTGCACGACCGGTCGCGCCCCTCGAGCCGCTAAGATGGTCACCGGCGTGCGCGTCGCGTAGTGGCGGGCCGATTGCCCCGGTGCGAGCGGGGTTGAGTCGGTCGGTGCTGGTCGAACAACAGGACCGATGACCTCTCGAATCTCTGCCAGAGCAATACTGCCGGGCCGGAGCAATTCCGGCCACGTCCCCACCATCGAGACAATGGTGGACTCGACCCCAATCGGGCAAGGACCTCCGTCGAGAATCAGGTCCGCGTGATCGCCGAGCCCATCGAGCACATGCTGAGCCGTCGTCGGGCTGACATACCCGAAGGGATTCGCGCTGGGCGCTGCGATTGGCGTACCCGCCTCCCGGATCAAGGCCTGCGCCACCGGGTGGGCCGGCATTCTGACCGCCACGGTCGGCAACCCGGCCGTCACGAGATCCGGGACGACTGGGCGCTTCGGCAAGACGAGCGTCAGCGGCCCGGGCCAGAAAGCGTCCATGAGCTTGTGATCGCTCAGGGACACGTGTGGCACGAGGGTATCCACCGCCGGGTGATCGGCAATGTGCACGATCAGCGGATCGAACCAAGGACGCCGCTTGGCCTCGAAAATCCTGGCCGCTGCCTCTGAATTCAGCGCGTCACACCCGAGCCCATATACTGTTTCAGTTGGGAAGGCGACAAGCCCGCCGGCACGGATAATCTCCGCTGCCAGGCGCATGGCCTCCGGATGCCCGGCTGGTAGGATTGTTCCCTTCACGATGCTCCTGCTTTCAGTTCTTTCGAGAGAGGCTCCGATCACGCCGGCTGCTGTTCTCGATTCCGCACGAGAGGGCGGATCATCCCAGCAAGATGAATGGCCCCCGTCACCACCACCACCCCTTGCCCGCGAGCGAGTTCGACGGCCCGGCGGAAGGCGTCGTGAGGCTGCTCCACGACGAGACCGGCCGTGCCGGTTCGTTCCAGCCAGACCCGCGCCAACTCATCCGGCGGCGTCGCCCGCATGCCTGAATAGCGGGTGAAGATGGCCCGGCCGGCGCCGCACTCCGCCAACCGGTCGATGATCGTCTCCACATCCTTGTCGCGGGGCACACCGATGACGAGCACACGGTCGCGTCCCTCGAAGACGGTCCGGACGACGTCGGACAAGGCGGCGGCCGCCATCGCGTTATGCGCGCCGTCCACGACCACGGTGGGCCGGCCCGGGAATACTTCGCAGCAGGCGGGACAAGGCGTGGCGCCGAACGCGTCCCGCACCTGCGCTTCATCCAGGCGATGCACCAGGTCACACTCCACCAATGCCTCGAATGCGGCCAGCGCATGGGCTGCATTGCTGGCCATAAACCGGGCGGGCGTGGACAGCACCAGGTGCCGCCAGACCGCTTGTCCCACCCGCACAGAACAGACCCCGCGATACCCGGTGCGCAGGAACGCGGTGACCTCGTAATCCTGCTGATAGCGCCGCACGGGCACCCGCATCTCAGCCGCCCGTTCCGCAATAACCCGCCTCGGCCCCTCTTCTGTGACGCCACAGACCAGCGGCACGCCGGGCTTGATGATGCCGGCTTTTTCGAAGGCGATCTCCTCCAAGGTCTCACCGAGGATCTCCATGTGGTCATAGCCGATGGTGGTGATGACGCACACCTCCGGACTGATCACATTCGTCGCGTCGAGCCGGCCTCCGATCCCGACTTCGATCACCGCTACATCCACGCGAGCTTCCCGGAAGGCCCAGAAGGCGGCCGCCGTGAGCAGCTCGAACACGGTGAGCTCGCGGAACAGCCGATTGTCCAGATGAGCCAGGACGTTGAAGGCCGAGACCAGGTCGGCCTCGCTGATCGGCGATCCATCGACCGCGATTCGTTCCCGCAGGTGCTCGACGTGCGGGCTGGTGTAGAGGCCGACACGCAGCCCGGCGCGCCGCAGCAGCGCCGCGAGCAGACGGCTCGTGCTGCCCTTGCCTTTCGTCCCTGTCACATGGACCGTTCGATACGCCCGGTCCGACCGCCCCAACGCCTCCATGCAGCGTTCGATCCGGTCGAGAGTGAACAAACGGCCCGGCGATGTTCGCCGGTCGGTTTCGTAATTGACCCGGCTGTCCAACAAGGCCTGCACGTCCGCCAGCGACCGGAAGGGTTGCACCGGAGCCGTCCGCACCTGTTCACTCGCCACGGTCATGGATCTCCCTCATGACGATCGCTTCGGCCGCGAGCCAATCATCGATATCCTGTCCGTCCCGCCGGCCTCGTTGCTCGTAGAGTTCGTACGCCGTCTTGGCGATCCGTTCCCGAACGGCGGAGGAATACTTGGCCAATAACTCGGCCGCGTGGTTGGCTGCCCGCTCAGGCGTCCGGCGCCGCTCCGCAGATGGTTTCACCCTTTCCCTCCCTTCGCAGCCGAACGTGAGGGATTCACCGGGCCCGCAGTGTCTTCGTCCCGTCCTTTCCGAGCCACGAGGCCGCCGCGTGACGGATGCAGTCCAGCCTTGGAGTCACGCCGAAACACAGAGGAACGAATCTTCGCATCATCTCTTGTTCCTGGATGAGCCATCGCTCGGACCACTCTCGATAAGGTGAATGGACAATCCTGCCGCCTCGCCAGCAATCCCTCATAGTGGGTGTAGTGACAGGCAAGATAGCCCGTACGACGATCGTGCGCGATGCCTAACGCCGTCAGCAGATCGTCGACCGTCTTCCAAGTCGACGCGGGGGGATTTCGTCTCGACGGATGGGCGGAGCGTGCTGGCTTCGCCCAGGATGTTGTGTCGGACGAGACCGGGGACATCGACAAGAGTCAGGCTTTGGAGGAAATGAGAGAGCGTCCACTCGGCGCCGGTGCGATCGAGTCCGGTCCACGGCTCAAGCGCGCTCACCGGCCGCCTCACACGAAGCACTCCCGATTGATTCCCTTCGCAGCCAGGGATCATCTCTCGACCACCGTCCCACCTCCGCCAACACAACAGCGGCGTCATGAAACGGAAGGCCCGGGCGAGCGCGGGAAGGACACCCCTGTGGGTTTCCCCATGGGTGTTATCCGTCATGTCCCTGCTCCTTTCCCGGAAGGGATGGTACGTCGGGATGCACCCACAGTAGGGGTTGCCGATTCCCACCGGCAACCCCGCTCACGGACAGCCTCAGTAGGCTTTGCTGAATCCCGCCTCGCCGTCGTAGTTCCACAGCTTCTGCGCGGCGGACCACCACCAACCTTTCTTGGTCAGCGAGTCCAGAAACGCATTGACGTCCGTGTCCTGCACGTCGCGCGTCGCCATGAACCGGCAGCGATACCAGTTCACCATCAGCAGATCCGGACTCACGAATCCCGGCCAGACCTTGGTGCCGCGGTTCGAAATGAACTCGCACTTAAAGGGGCCGAATTCCCCGTCGGTAAACTTCGGGATGCCCCGCTCAGTGATGATGTACATGTCCACGCCCACGAGCTTGACGTCTTTCTTTTTCTTGGTTGCAATCGCTTCTTGGGTAAACGTCGGCATCGTTTCCTCCCTTACTTCTTCGCCGCATGCATTTTGTCGATGATCGCCCGCGCATATTCGTCGGTCTTGGCGGTGCCGCCAACGTCAT
Source organism: Nitrospira sp. Vd2 (assembly GCF_979581665.1). Lineage (NCBI taxonomy): Bacteria > Pseudomonadati > Nitrospirota > Nitrospiria > Nitrospirales > Nitrospiraceae > Nitrospira > Nitrospira sp. Vd2. The sequence goes on from NZ_CEFZSK010000039.1 coordinate 160,977, forward strand.
AGGTGACCGTCTTTCCTTCGTCGAGCACCTGGTACATCGCTTTCTCGATTCGATCTGCTGCCTCCTTCTCATTCAACCAGCGCAGCATCATCACGCCGGAAATGAGCACGGCCGACGGGTTCACCTTCTTCATCCCGGCATATTTCGGCGCGGAGCCGTGCACCGCCTCGAAGATGGCGCAGTTGTCGCCGACGTTGGCGCCCGGCGCGAACCCGAGACCACCCATGAGGCCGGCGCAGAGATCGGTCAAGATGTCGCCGTACAGGTTGGGCAGGACCAAACAATCGAACTGGCCGGGATTGCGCACCAGCTGCATCGCGCAGTTATCGACAATGATGTCGCCGGTCTCGATGTCGGGATATTTCTTCGCGGCCGCCCGGAAGGCTTCCAGGAACAGGCCGTCGGTCATCTTCATGATGTTGGCTTTGTGAACGCAAAAGACTTTCTTGCGTCCGTTCTCCCGCGCCCACGTCAACGCGAAATCGGCGATGCGATAGGAGCCGGGCCAGGTGATGACTTTCAAACATTGCGCGACTTCATCGGACACCATGTGTTCGATGGCGGCGTAGGAGTCCTCCGTGTTCTCGCGGAAGTTGATGATGTCGAGCTTGTCCCAGGGCCGTTTCAGGGCGGGAATCAAACGCACCGGCCGCACGTTCGCATAGAGATCAAACACCTTGCGCAAAGTCACATTGGCGCTCTTATGCCCCGTTCCGATCGGAGTGGTCGTCGGGCCCTTCAGCGCCACCTTGTTCTTCGCAATCGACTGGATCGTCTTGTCCGGCAGCAGCGTGTTGTACTTCTCCAGACAATCGAGGCCGATGTCCTCGTACTCCCATGCGATGTCGACGCCGCTCGCGTCGATCACCATCCGTACCGCTTCGCAGATCTCCGGGCCGGTACCTTCCCCCGGAATCATCGTGACCACATGTTTTGCCATCCTGAACCTCCCTTAAGCAGCAAGGGCGATCGGACCATCCGCTCCCCTGTTCACCCAGCGCCACGATGCAAGTCAGATTCCAGATAGACGGAGCTGAGCGACAAAGGCCCGACCGACGGAACCAGCCGGAAATCGCGGCCGATTCGTTTGAGCTCGATCACGGCGGATGGGCGGCGTGCTTGTAGAGAGGACACCCGCCTCGTGTGCCGACACACGGACTACACGACTGGCCGTGCACCGGCGCTCGCCATATCGCTAAGAGCGCGCTGAGTGCTTTGCCGAAGTTCCCGCAGCGGCCTCGCTGGCCAGCGGCCGGCAATAGCCGCCGAGCTGAGTCGAGCCGGTGACGACGACGACTCCGTGAGAACCGGCCGCTTGGACCGCGCGATGAAACGCCGCCTCGGGATCGTCCACAATCTCCGCCGCCGCAGGAGTTCGGGATCGCCAGATGTCAGCCAGGATCTGAGGCGCAACAGCCCCCTCGGTCGGGTACCGGGTAAAGATCGCCCGGTTGGCCCCCGCATCGGCGAGATGGCAAACCATCTTGTCGAATTCCTTGTCACGGGTAAGGGACACGAGCAACACCGTGCGCCGCCCTTCGAAGGTGGTTCGGACGATCGTTGCCAGACGGGCCGCCGCCGGAGCATTGTGCGCGCTATCCACCACGACGGTCGGAGCGCCCGGCACCACTTCACAGCAGGCGGCAAGCTCGACCCGCTCGAACACCGTGCGGAGCTCGTCCTCACTGAGTCCCGGCACCGAGCCCCGGCGCCGCAACACGTCGTAGGCGGCCAGCGCATGGGCGGCGTTGCTCGCCACAAGGGGAGCCGGTGAATTGAGCGGCACCTTGCGCCACAACGTCGAACCGATCCGGAGCGAGCAGGTTCCCCTGTAGCCGGTGCGAGCGAAATCCAGCGCCTCGTAGTCCTCCCCGATCAGCAAGACCGGCGCGTTCAGTTCGGCGGCGCGGGACAGGACGACGGCGCGCGGCCCCTCGGGCATCGTGCCGCACACAATCGGGGTGAACGGCTTGATGATCCCGGCTTTCTCGGCGGCGATCTGCTCCAACGTGTCGCCGAGGAGATCCATGTGATCGTAATCGACGTTCGTGATGACCGAGACCTCCGGCGCGATGACATTGGTCGCGTCCTGCCGCCCGCCGATCCCCACCTCGATCACGGCATAGTCGACCTTGGCCGCCCGAAAGGCGAAGAAGGCCGCGGTCGTCAGGAACTCGAACGGGCTGAGCTCAACCCCCTCCCAATCCAGGTACGCCTTGACGTTGTTGCAGGCGTCGACGAGCTCCTGTTCGCTGATCGGGGATCCGTTGATCGCAATGCGTTCCCGAAAGTGCCGCAGATGGGGACTGGTATAGAGGCCCACCTTCATGCCGCCAGCCTGAATGAGCGCCGCGATCATCCGGCTGACGGTGGTCTTCCCGTTGGTGCCGGTGACATGAATCGACCGGTATTCCCGGTCCGGACGCTTGAGTCGATGCAGGCATCGCGAGACGGCTTCGAAACTCACGGTTCCGTCCGACGGCCGGCCGCGGAGAATGCAGGTGGTCTCGAGCTCCCGCAGGAAATCCGTCACATCCGCATAAGACGAAAAGGGGACGGCCCAGTAAGGCGGAAACTTGTTCGGTGGTGTGTCCGGCATGACGCTTCCTTCCCGCACGCGGCGGGTCGCGTACCGATGCTCAAGTCAGGGTCAGCCCTGAGGCGGCGCCACTGCCCCCGCCATGCCGCCGATTTCGGCGACGGCCCGCCAGCTTCCCGGGCTCTCGTAGCGATAGAATTGCCGCTCAGCTGGATCACAGGCGATCAGCAGAAGCCACTGATTGTTGAAGAGTCGCTCCAGGAGCGGTTGGCGCCGAATAATGGCCAGGATCCGATCGCGCGGGGCTTCGATCAGGGCCGTGAGGCGCATCGGCTCGTGATAGGGAGACCTGCCATTCATGACCGTCTGAACCGGCAGCCCCATGCGGAGATCGCTCTGGTTGCCCGTCATAACCCCGATGCGGCCGGTCACGTTGTGATAGACCTTGCTGCCGCTCCCATACACGTCGGGATCGGTGGTCGAAAAGTAGTATTCCATGTTGATCCACTGTGCGACGATCAGGGGCGCCGTCATGATGAATTCGAGCAGCTTGCCGTCTTCGTCCAAGGCGTGATCGTACGAGTGTAAGAACGAGCGTCCGCCCAGATCGGCGCCTTGGCTGAGCCGGCGGCTTCCGATGATGAACAGGCTGTTTCTCGCCAGCCCCCATTCCGGACGCACTTGCGCCCAATCGAGGCTGCGCTGCTCGACATCCCGTACGGATCTCCGAGGATCGGCTGGTGACACTGATCCGGACAAGGCCGCCCAGCGTTCGGCCGTCGCCGCCACGCCGGCCTCCTGTAGGTCGTCCAGAATGTGCGCCAACTCCTTGCGGTGAGTCGAGGGCACATCCTCCAGATCCGCGATCCGGACCCGGTCCGTGGTCGTGTCGTGCAGGGCCGGGAGAAAATAGGTATCCGGAGGGATCGCGAGTCCCCGCCGCGTCAGCACCTCACGCACCTGGGGCCGATTGGCAAGCATGGCGAACGCCCGCGCGTTCGGCAATCCATGACTGCCCCCGCAGGCGCCGCAGTCCAAGGCCGATTCGTAGGGGTTGTTTTGCGAGGTGCTGCCGTGGCCGCAGAGCACCACGAGGCGGGCAAACGATCCGGTCAGGCCCATCAGCCGCAACGACGTTTCCACATAGTAGGCCTGTTCGTTGAGCGTCAAGCCCGTTTGCGTGATGCGATCGAGGCGGGCCCGGGTCCCCCGGGGCGTCAGGCGGCAATCCCGGCGAAGTTCTTCGATCAACGCCTCTTCCTGTGTCGTCGTGAGGGCGAACAGGCGGCCAAGCGCTCCCGCCTCCGCCGGCCGCTCTTGCACTAGCCCTAGCGCCTCCAGCCGGATGCGTTCCAGCACATCGGCCGTCATCCTGCCGTCCGCCACCTGACCGCGTCCCCGCAGCCAACGCGCGATCTGCAGCCGCTGTTCGGCCGCGACCATGTCTTCGGCTTCTTTGGCCTCAAGCTTATCGACCGTCAGCGTGGTGGCCACCGGAGGAATCAGACCCTGCTGCAACCACGCCGCCAGGCGATGGTACCAGCGCGCGCACAGCGTCTTTCCCAGGAAGGGCAGCGCGAAAAACCAGCCGATGGCCTCGACCATGACATAGGGCGTGATCACATTGTGCTTGAGGTCCTGGAGCAGGTCATGCCCGGCCTTGACGAGGTGCGCGCGCGTCTTGTGCCGCTGGACGCGCGCGGCCTGATAGGTTCTCGGCACTTCCCGGATCAGATGTTTCGGCTTCAAGAGGACGGGGCAAAGCTCGCAGTCATACGGCTCATCCAGCGACCGATACGACACGGGCAATCCGAAGAATCCGGCAAACCCGAAGGTCTCATGGCCGCCGCGTTGTTCGAGATGCCGCCGGAACACCTCGGACCGCACGTCGATGCAGAAGACGAACTGCGCCGGCGGACGCACAGCGTGCCGACGCGGTTCCGCAGGGAGCACGTGTCGCGCGGCGAGCGAGTCGAGCTTCCCCAAGACCTCCTGCTGGTGTCCCAGTTCATAGGCCTCCAGCCACTTCTGGCTACGCTGTCGTTCGGGAAACGCACGGAGCCAATTCAACAGCGTCGTCAGATCGCCGGGCGCCGTCGAAGGGACCAGGTCCGGACGGATCTCCAAGACCTTCGCCAGCCGCACGAGGACTTGAGCCCAGTCCGTGAGAAATTCCTGCAGGCGAACCTGTTGCCGCTCTTGATGCCAGCGCCGGCCGAGCTCCTCCCACGCCTGGGCGTCGGCGGCTCTCCACCAACGCCGCAACCGTGCCGCCTCTGCCCTCGCCTTCTTCGTCAGGTCTCCCTTCAGAAGGCTCCGACTGAACCAGACCGCATGGGGAAACCGCCCGGCATACTCCTGAACGGCCTCGACCGTCCCCGCGCAGTTCAATGCGTCCCGGCACGCCGTGGCGACCAGTTCGCGTTCATAGAACAGACGGACTGCGAGATATTTCACCAGATCGATCCGATAGGCCTCCTGCCAGGGATAGGCAGTCTGTTCTGCGCGCCATTTGATGAAGCCCGCCCACCCCGGCAACGCCGCCAGATGAAGGGAGAGATAGTCCTGCCAGGCCGGCTTCGGCACGGTGAGCCTGTCAAGCGATTCGAGCAGCGCTTCTTCGGGACGGTCGGACAAGTCCTGAATCTTGCGCGACGCCCCTTCGATCCCTAACCAACGAAGACTGAGGTCATGCTGCGCCGCCGCTTTCCAGGCCCGAAAGAAGGTGTCTTCCCGATTCGGCATCGCCCACGCCGCCTCTCCTTCATCGCAGAAGGCGGCGCACCATGTGATCATCTGACGGTTGATCCGGTCGGTGAGGTCGGTCCCAAGCGTGCGATCGCACCAAGTCGCCAGCGTTTCTTGATAAGGCAAGGGCTCCGGTTCGCATGGCAGGGGATGTGCCGTCTTGCTCCATGCGCCGGAAGGCAGAATCTGCGCGAGCCATTGCGCGATGCGCTCGACAATGACTCGATCCTCCTCCCGCACGACTGTGCGGGTCGGGACTGTGCCGTCCGGATGCGCGAGCGCGAGCCCCTGCACCATCGCCGCACGGAGCACGTCCAACTGGGATACCCGGCGATCGCCGAACAGGATGTCTTTGTCGGACCCCAGCGCCTGCAACACGGTATCCACATGCCGGATGCGGATCCGGCCCATCCGGAACGCATCACGGAATACCTCGTCAGCGAGATATCCCGTGGCACCAAAGAGTTGCTCGCCCCGCTTCACCGCCGCGTCGAAGCTCATCTCCTCGAGTCCCTGCAGAGGATTGCGAGAGATGAAGGTCCGCATCGGCCAGAGCCGGGGGATGACCTCGCCGGCCAGGTTCACGTGGGACCGCAGTTCCATCCGCTGCGTTTCGGTATAGGTCGTCGCCATGCCGGTTGTTTCTCTCATGTGGTGTTACTCCCCCTGTGGTTACTTCACCGAGCAAGAAGAGGGCCGCACCTCATCGCTCCGCGCCGGATACGTCAAACTCACGGACGCAGAAGGAGAAACACCTCAAACTCCATGCGCAGTGGCTGCCTGGGGAGAATCTTGCCCAACGGGAAGTTGGTGCGGGGACACACGTTCGTGCGTGCTCGCACATAGCGAGAAGAACGCATGGAGTGCAAAGACGAGTCGCCGGACTTCACGTCGGCGGAGAAGAACGATCGGTAGAGGGAACTACGGGAAACGCGGGCCGTTACATATGACCGAGTTTGCGCAGGGTCTCCATGCCGCGCCCTTCATCTTGCGCGCGCCCGGATCGCTCGGCGGTCGTGGTCGTCCGCAATTCCGTAATGATCTGCGGGATGGTGGTGGCACAGGACGGAACCGTGCCGGTGCAGGGCACGCAACCCAGACTGCGATAGCGGGTGCCGTTGCCTCGGTCGAAGTACAGCTCCGGCAAGGGGATCTGTTCGAGCTCGAGGTACTCCCAGATATTCAGTTCGGTCCAATCGAGCAGCGGGTGGACACGGACATGCGAGCCGGCAGGAAACGTCGTTTTGTACTGGTCCCAGAGTTCGGGCGGCTGATCGCGGAAATCCCACTCACCGTGTTTATCACGCAGCGAGAAGTACCGTTCCTTCGCCCGTGTGCCCTCTTCATCCGCACGTATGCCGAGAATGACCGCGGTCCAGCCATGCTTGGTGATGGTGTGCTTGAGTGCCTCAATCTTCATGGCCGTGCAACAGGTCACGCGCCCCTGTTCGGGCCCCATCCCGGCGGCGAGCGCGTCTTTGTTCTGGCCGACGACGAGAGTGAGCCGCCATTCCCGGCAGAGCCGGTCCCGATACTCGATCAACTCGGGCATTTCGTAACCCGTATCGATGTAGACTAACGGGAACGGCACATGGCCAAAGAAAGCCTTGCGCGCGAGCCACAGGAGAACGGTCGAATCCTTCCCCATCGACCAGAGCATGGCAAGATCGTCGAAATGATGATAGGCCTCGCGCAGAATGTAGACGCTCTGATCTTCCAATGTTCGCAGATGCTGCATGACACCTCCCCGAGAGCACGACCTGGTCAATAGGCCGCTGGTCCGGAGAACGTCCGATTGGACACCAGATCCAGCACGTGCAGGCCGTCAAACTTGGCGGCCGTCTGGCCGATCGTAATCAGCCCGATGCGCCCCTCCGAAGGCAGAACGGCATCCTCGACCGCCGCCACTTGCGCGCCGTCGATGAAGACGCCCAGCCGTCCCTTGTCCACATGGAGAAAATTGATGCGTTGCACACGAAGCGTATGCCAGGGACGGGCCGCCAGTTTGACCGATACTTGCCCCAGTACCGTGGTCTGCCCGTTGCTCACTCTCCGGGTCGTGACGAGACCGGCGGCGGGCTTGAGTGTCACGGCATAAAATGTCCCGCTGTCGAGAACGGCCAGCGCGATGCCGGCTTCGCCCTGACCGTCCGGGGACACGTCTTGTATCTGCACCGCGACGTCCGGATAGGTGGTGCGGACCCGATCCGCCACCAGCAGATGCGCGCAGCTGGCTGCGGCACAAGGCCGGTTTTGGACAACCAGCTGCCCCGCTGCCGGCGCCTTGGCATCGGCGAGCACCTGCCAATCTGGCGGTTCCGCCCCCTGGGTGCTCATCGCAACGAATCCAGCGGGAAGGGCCTGCGGCGTATCCTGATCGAAATTCCACTGCCAGACGATCTCTTGGCGTGGAGGATTCGCATGAACCGCGACATCGAGAACTTCGAGGGAGCGCGGGGGACTCGGCAACACCACAGTCTGCGACTCCGGCGTCAACGCCTTCACTAGGTCGTTGGCCACCAGATGACCCCAGATCCCCTTCGCGCCGGGAACTTGATCGAGGTCCCGTTTGACCTCTTGCAGTCGCTGTTGGAGCGCCGTCAGGTCCCGCGGGACCGTCAGGGATTCCACGGCTACCACGGCATAGTCGCTGTAGAGTCTGTCTTGCGGGGTGGCAAGGAGCTTGCTGGCCTGGACCGCCTCGTCGCGCGCCTGCTGCAGCCACGGATGATCGTAGCGGCGCTCCCACGACACCCATTGAATCCGGTCCCACGCCAATTCGGTCAGCACCTGGCCGCGCAGCGGCGAGTCGGGCGGCGTCTCGGCCAGCAACCGCTCGTGGTTGGACAGGGCCAGCATCGGATCGTTGTTCCATCTGTTGAGGGCGCCGAGGCGCCGGCGTTGCTACGCGCTCGCGCGGCCCTGCGACGACACGGCTTCATAGGCAGCCAGGGCCTTATAGAGCGTGTCCGCCGCCGGCTCGTATCCTTCGGCCACAGCCGTGAGCTCCTGCCTCCACGTCTGAGCTTGCAGGGTCCAGTACAGTTCGGCCAATCTCAAGAGCGTCGCTTCGTCGCGCGCGGCCAAGCCGCCCTTCGCCACGCCTTGCTTGAGAAAAGCCAGATAGGCATCATCGCCGCGCAAGGCATTGGCCTTCGGGTCGGCCGGATCGAGGAGCAAGAGACTCGACAGCAAGCCCTCGCGCTCGGCGCTCGGGAGATGAGCCGCCCGGTTGAGCGCGTCGCGGAACTGCGCATCGCTCTCTCCCCGTTCCCACCAGCGCGCGGAGCCGATCACCAGCTCTCCCTTCAGCAAGCCTTGCGACGACTCCGACGACGTGCGTTCGAAGACGCGCCCGGCCTCGGGCCGCAACCCATAATGCGTGGTCGCGATCAGCGGGGTGCCGGGCAAGGCTTCGTTCATCACCGCCCGATCCGCCGGATATCCGAATTTGCGGAGGCCGGAGACCACGATGAACCGGGCGACGACTTCACGGACCGGGCCGAATCGGCGTTGCGTGCCGCTCACCCACCAGACTTCTTCCGGCCTCAGGGCGAGCGGAGCCGTCAGCGGATCTCCGTAGACCACTTTCACATCGACGGCCTGGCCCGTAAGGCTGACCGGATCTTGGCCGTTCACGCCGGTGAGAGCCACCGCTTGAGGAGGACTCACCCGGATCACCTTCAATTGAGGAGCCGGGCCATGCTGACGGCGAACGATGGCGGGGGACACAAACACCGCCGGGGGATATTCCTTCCATGTCTCCGTCGCCCGGTGCCGATCATGCAGTAGCCCGAATCCCACGCCCCGTCCGACTGCGTCGAACACCCCCGCCTCCGCCTCCTGTGCCACCATCTCCAGATGAGCCTTCAGCGTCTCATCCCAGCACTGCTGGACAGGCTGCCTAGGCCGCGCGTGGTCGCCAGCGCCGGTCTCGGCACGCTGCCGGCTGAGACAGCCAAGGTCAACCGCCGCCCAGGCTTCCTTCTGAGAGTTGGACAGGGCTTCGGCATACCGCAAGACGAACCGACCACCATCCTCGCTTCTTTTCACCGTGCCTTGCTTCGCGTCCACCGCCGGTGGAAGCGCGGCTCCCACAAGGAACAGGAAGAGGACTGCTAAATGTTGCCACATCATGTTCATGCTCCCGTTTTCACGATAAGGCGAGGAGCGATTGCGAAATCGTCCCGGCTGCTTCGTGCCACGCGTCCCTTCGCTTCACGCGCCTCCGTTCCCTTCTCTCGCTCCACTCCTCGCCAGACCGAACGATCAATAATCAGGCTTGCCTCCATGGGGATAGGTCCGCTTGCACTTGATGATCAAGGTCCGGGTCCCTCGCCCTTCGACACATTGATCGAGGGCGTGGGAGAATTCGATGGTTCCTTCGGGCGTCAGGCTAAACGGGAAATCGAACGTAAAACTCACAAACTTGTACGTGCCCGGCTGCAAGTGAAGTTGGCGCGCCTCGGAGGTTCGGTAGGCATCGGACGTCTCGGGATCGGAAGCCCAGATCGAAGGGGTCACACCGGGTACCTGCCACCAGCTTTGCGAGACCAATGCCGTTGGATCAATGGTAATGGTATACGCCGGTTTGGCTGCTGGCGATGCCTCCGCTGCAGCAACGGCTCCCGTCGAAACGGCCAAGGCCAGTAGCGCGCCGCTCACGCTCATCACGATGCCTTCGCCAGCATAGAACAATCTATTTGCTGAAGCAGTCATACGACACTACTGTTCCTTTCTCGGCCCGGCGGGGATGACGGCCCGATCATGGAAAATTTCTTCGACCGCACGGCTGTCCCATTCGGTGTGAGTCGTCAGCCCCAAAGTCCGCATGACTGTCGCCCCTGTGTCGATGATCGAGACCGGCTGACGAATGAGGTGGCCGCCCTTGACTCCTGCGCCGGCGGCGATCCATGGAACCCGTGGTGAGACGGCCGACGCCTGCGCGTCGAGCGAAGTCATCTCCGCTTTAGCAGGACCGCTCAATGACGTGATGAAGATCGTCGTCCGCGGAAGCAGGCCGTGCGTTTTGAAGATCTCCAGCACCGACCTCATGGCCGCATCCACCGACCGGAGCGCCTGACGATATTCCGTTGAAGCCCACCCATGGGCGCTTCCGGCGCGGCCTCCTTCCGGCAAGTGGACCACCAGAAAATGGGGCAACGACAGGATTGCATGGCCGTAGCCGTGGCCGCTCACGGCTTTATTGAAATACTGCGTGATATACGACACGATCCGATCGGGGCTGCATTCCGGCCTCAGCGGCCCGCACATCTGGTAGTCTGTATAGGGTTCCGGTTTCGCCAGCTGATACAATGATTCATCCATGAAGAAAATGGCGCTGTCACGCCCGCCGCTGAGATCGAGATAGTCGAAGACAGTCGGAGGTCTGGGGTATCCCCTGCTAAATTCGAAGGCCTCCCACGTGATGCCGTGCTTGTCGACCGGCAGCCCAGTGAGCAGGGAGGCCATGGCGGGCAGCCGAAGCGGAGGCCTAATCGTCTGGGCGGACCAGGTCACAGCCCCTTCCTTCACAAGACGACTCAGCACCGGCATGGGTCCCACCTTGAGCGCCTGCTGATCAACCCCTTCCAGCACAAAGAGGATGACGTATTCCGCGGCCGCCGGTGTCGGCTCAGGCGTTGCGGCGGAAGCATCGCACGCACCGGCAACTCCTACAAAGATCACCGCTGGAATTAGGGCACTGAACGCTGACATTCTTTTCATCCGGACCCCCTCTTGTGCGGTTGTACACAACACCACTATGCAAATGCAGGTCCTGACCGCAGTCACTCCGGCGCCTCCATGCAATAGCCACAGGACTCCGCGTAAGTCTTCATCAAATTGCTGATAACTCCACCGCCAATCCAGATAGAAGACTCCCACGTGCACGCCACAAAACCCCGTGTATAAGCACACGGCCTACACGGGCCTCCGTGCAGACCCGCACGACACGAGGTGGTGCAGCGTGGTCCGAAATCCTGTCGGAGCAAGGGAACGCGAAGGCAGGTGGGACGGAGGACTCGACCACCGTTAGCGCACGAGGCCCCAGGCCGCTGAACACCGTCAAGCCGCTCGCGACGGCGGCGTGGCCTCAGAACCGCGAGGCCGTCCTGAGAATGCGCGCCGCGGCAAACGCAGCGCCGAAACCGTTGTCGATGTTGCAGACCGTGATCCCGGAGGCGCAGCTCGTCAGCATACAGGCCAGTGCCGTCACCCCGCCGAATGCGGCCCCATATCCGACCGACGTTGGAACCGCGATCACCGGGATTGAGACCAGCCCGCCCACCGCACTGGGCAGCGCCCCTTCCATGCCCGCCACCACAATCGCCAGGGCAGTCTTGTCAAAGAGCTCGCGGCGGCTGAGAAGCCGGTGGATACCTGCGACCCCCACGTCGTAGAGACGTTCGACACGAATGCCCAGCATGCGCAGCGTCTCGGCGCACTCTTCCGCCACCGGCAGATCGGCCGTGCCTGCGCAGACGAGCGCGATAGGGAGCTTGCCGAGCGGTGCAATCGGCGCCTGTTCCCAGGTCGCTGTGCGCGCAAGCTCGTTGTAGTTCAACAAGGGCAATGTCTGCGTCACTACGCCTGCCTTCTCCTGATCGAGCCTCGTGATCAGCACATTCTGGCCGGTCCGCGCCAGTTCCCGCGCGATCCCCACGATCTGCTCAGGCGTCTTCCCCAATCCGAAGATCACCTCAGGCGTCCCCTGTCGCAACGCGCGATGGTGGTCGACCCTGGCATAGCCGAGATCGGCGAACGGGAGATCGGTGAGCTCGCGGAGCGCGTCCTCCACGTCGTGCTCGCCTGCCTGAACCTGTTCGAGGAGCGCGCGTAATCGTGCGGGTGTCATGGTCAGGGATTACAGGAGTGGCATTCCCCCGGCGACGCCGGAGTCTGTGCGCCGACCGGGACCCGTTCTTCCCGCCAGCCGCAGCCCACACAGCCCACAATCTCCAGCCGGATTCGGCGCGTGGGCAGGCCGCATGCGGCGCACGGCAGTCCCCCGCGGCGCTCCACGACCTCGAAGCCTGGCCGTCCGCAGCGCGGGCAGCCGCTCAAGGCCAGGCGCGCCAGATCCCGGGCGGCCCGCTCGATGGCCTGCATCCGTGTGGGATTGACGTGCGCGCGCATATCGCTCTCGACGTGCGCCGCGCCGCCGCGACCGAGCAGCTCGCGGACCGCGCTCTCGAGCGACTCGGAAGTCGTCAAGCCCTTGTACAGCCCCTGGGCGGGATCCGGTCGGCCGTCGGACACGCCCATCGCGACCACGGCGTGCGAGGGGAATCCGACGCTCTCGGCGAACGCCAGCGCGTCCGCCACGCTGCTCACCAGACGGGACCCGCAGTTGGTGTCGGCGGTCAGGTCCGCTCCGACGAGTTCGATCCCCGCATCCCGATCCACCAGCACGATGAGCTCTCGCCCGCCAGCGACGAACGGCAACCAGGGACGCGGCCCGAAACTACCTTCGCTCGCGACCCCGAAGGCGGCCTCGGGTACAGTCTCCAGCGCTGCGCGGGCCTTCAGGCGTGCAGTCTCGAGTTGCGTCCCGGGACGAGGCACGTCCCGCGTAAAGGTCCCGAAGCGGTCGGTGTCGATCTTGAGGCACACCTCAACCCGAAGCCCAAGAAGCTCCTCCAGGACCGGGGCAATCCCTTGCTCCTTGCGGTGCATCGTGGCCAGCACCGCGAGGCGCCCTCTGAATGGGGACTCAGCCATCGGTCTCCGAGCAAGAGACAGATCGTGAAGCCGTGCGCCACCCCAATACGGAGGCGATCAGCAGTGGACGAAGAGCCCGTCGATAGGCGGCCTGCTGGCGGACAGGATCCGGCACGTACGGAACCGGCCCCAGAACCGGCACCCCATGCCGTCGCCGGAGCCACTCCGCGTTGTCCCGCTCGGACGGGTCGCTCGCGTCCATACTCTTTCTTTGTCAAGAGAACCGCCCGGACCGTGGTGCCCCGCCGCGCCAGCGCCTCCAGCGACAGGCCGGTATGGTTCAAGGTCCCCAGCCCGGCGCGCGCTACCAGGAGAACCGGAACGTTCAAGGCCTCGATCAGATCGATCATATCGCGCCGCGTGTCGACGGGGACGAAGAGCCCGCCCGCCCCTTCAAGGACCAGTGGGCGCCTGCCAAAGGAGCGGGCCAGCGCGACAACACGGGCGAACGACGGCGTTTCCTTGCGCCGCGCCGCCGCTACGCCCGGTGCCAGCGGCGCCCGATATCGAAACAGGCAGATGCGATCTATGGGGTCGTCGCACCGGGCCGCGACTTTTAAGGCTATGGCATCAGGGGGCCGATGCCGGTTGACACAGCCGCTCTCATAGGGTTTCATCGCCGCCGGCCGCAGCTCAACGGCGGCCAGCAGGGAGAGGACCGCGCAAGCCGCTTCGCTCTTGCCCACGCCGGTGTCGGTTCCTGTGACGAAGAGGCGGAACTCCTTCCCGTCTGTCGGCGCCCCATTCCTTTCCATCAGGTGAATCCGTCAGTCCGTCACCGCTCCTGTGCTGGCGCTCGACACCTGCTTGGCGTACTTCGCCAGGACACCGCGCGTGTAACGCGGCGCGGGCGGTCGCCAAACGGCACGGCGGCGGGCGAGTTCTTCGCCAGACACATTGAGCTGCAATAGGCGCTGTTCCGCGTCCATCGTCACCGAGTCGCCCTCCTTAACCAGCGCGATGGTCCCGCCCACCGCGGCTTCCGGCGCGACGTGGCCGACCACCATGCCGTAAGTGCCGCCGGAGAAACGTCCGTCGGTGATCAGACCGACGGAGTCCCCCAGGCCCTGGCCCACGAGGGCTGCAGTAGGCGAGAGCATTTCGCGCATGCCGGGACCGCCCCTGGGGCCTTCATAACGGATCACCACCACATCGCCCGCCTCGATCTTGCGCGCGAGAATGGCCTCCATGCAGGCCTCTTCCGATTCAAACACCCGCGCGGGGCCGGTGATCTTGGGTATCTTCACCCCGCTGGTCTTGGCCAGCGCCCCTTCTACGGCAAGATTGCCTTTGAGGATGGCGAGATGGCCGTGCTGGTACAGCGGCCTGGCCCAGGGCCGGATGACATCCTGATCGGCGCGCGGCTCATCCGGCACGTCCTTCAGTGTCTCGGTGATGGTGCGACCAGTCACGGTCAGCGCGTCACCGTGCAGCAGGCCATGGGCAAGCAGCATTTTCATAACCTGTGGAATGCCGCCCGCGCGGTGCAAATCCGTCGCCACGTAGCGCCCGGACGGTTTCAGATCGCACAGCACCGGTACGCGCTGGCTGAAGGCCTCGAAATCATCGAGTGTCAGCGGCACCTGCACGGCGTGCGCGATGGCGGGCAGGTGCAGAACGGCGTTCGTGGAACCGCCCAGCGCCATCAAGACCGCGATGGCATTTTCGAACGCCTGGCGGGTGAGAATATCACGCGGAAGTATTCGTCTGCGGATGGCCTGCACCAGCATCTCGGCTGACTGCGCCGCGCTGTCGGCCTTTTCCCCATCCGCCGCCGCCATGGTCGAGGAGTACGGCAGGCTCATGCCCATGGCCTCAACAATCGACGCCATCGTGTTCGCGGTATACATGCCGCCACAGGAGCCCACGCCCGGGCAGGCGCGGCGCTCGATTTCCAGCAGCTCCTGTTCGTCTATTGTCTGCGCGCTGTACTGACCGACCGCTTCAAAGGCGCTCACGATGGTGAGATCGCAGCCTTTGTAGTGGCCGGGCTTGATGGTGCCGCCGTAGACGAAGATAGCGGGGATGTTGAGCCGGGCGATGGCGATCATGGCGCCCGGCATGTTTTTATCGCAGCCGCCAAGGGCGAGCACGCCGTCCATGCTCTGGCCGTTGCAGACGGTTTCAATGGAATCGGCAATCACCTCCCGGGAGACCAGCGAGTACTTCATGCCTTCCGTGCCCATGGCGATGCCGTCGGAGATCGTGATGACGCCGAAGACTTGCGGCATGGCCCCCGCCGCCCTGAGGGCCTGCTCCGCACGGGTCGCCAACACTCCCAACCCTGCGTTGCAGGGGGTGATCGTGCTGTGGCTATTGGCCACGCCCACGATCGGCTTGTCGAAGTCGCCGTCGCCGAAGCCGACGGCCCTCAATAAGGCGCGGTTGGGAGACCGCGGAATTCCCTCCGTGACGGCTCGACTCCTGCGATTATCGGGCATGCCGTTCCTTTCATTCAGTCATTCATGCCGAGGCCCGCAGGTCGCTCCTGAAACCGTTGCACCCTCGAAGCTCATTCGGATGCCATCACTTCTTTTCTGTTCTACTCCACCAAACAGGCAAAGGCTGTTCCACATCCAGTCACACGCTGATGACGGACGTCGGCTTACCTCCTAACCCAAGAAATGTTCATCACCCGCGCATACACGATCCGGAATTGTGAGCGGCGACGCTTGGATGTGGCTCTCTGTCTCAATATCGACAGGTCGTGAGCGGATGCACGGATGCACCGGATACAGTGCGGCCCTGCACAGCGACCAACAGGGTGGGGGAGAGCAAGAACCTGGAGGAGCAAGAGTCGGAAACAGCACTCGTGAGCCTGGTTGGGATCGGCTTACACGGCTCTACTGTTCCACCTTTTGAATGTAGGCGGCATGCCCGGCACCGCCGATGTAGACCCGCACTTCATCATCGACTTGAACCCGATCGCGATGAGACGCGTCATCTGCATGGACCGCCCACACTGTTCCGCCGTAATCTCGTATCACGTATTGGTTCTGGTCGATGGAGAGAACCGTTCCTCGGACACCGTTAAGGCCACAACCTTGAAGAATCAGACTCAGGCTCACAGCCGCGGTCCACATGACAACGCCACCAAATACCATAGCAACCCTCCTTGTCTGCTACCATCAGCGAAAAGGAAAGAGGTCATCAAGCAAAAATCGCAGCCCGATCTGGAGCGTATAATTCCACCCTGGGCCGGCCTCAATTCCAGCGGCTCCGAGGCCCGAACCGATTCCCCCGTCGTGAACACCTCGGAGGACAAGATCCCACTGGAGATTCGGGGTCTTGTACCAGCGGAACCCGACCTGATAGGCGGGAAATTCTTCCTCGAAGCTGAACGGATCCCCGTCGAAGGCTTCGCCCAGGACTCGAAGTTCGCGGCTGATCGGCGTGATCACCTCGAAGCCGGCGGCCCAGTAGAGTTTGTTGCTCCATCGCCCCCCGAGCCCGGCGTTGTATTGCCCTTTGCTTCCGATATTGACGTGAATGGCCAGGCCATTGTCGTAGGGATCGGTGCTGTCTTCAGGGGTAAAGAGGAACCAACTGACGTGCAGCATGTTATAGGTGTTCCAGAGCTGGCGGTTCCCGCTGAGCGGCGCCAACACGGCTGCGGCTGCAGAGACCGAGGGGACAAGACCAAAAGAACGGTACAAGACATACTTGGGCTGAAACACCAGGTCCTGTGGCGTCATCTTGTTGTTCTCATACTGAAACCCGAAGCCACCCCCAATGAGTTCCAAGCGATCAGAGACGGAGGTGCCCTGCAGGGAACGGACCTCAAAGCCCGGCTGACGGCCCCGGCTGACGGTGATGCCCCCGAAGTTTTCGACTTCCAGTTTGTCCTGGATAGACGACGCGGGCGTCATCGGTCACAAACGGTCGCACCGCCAATGCTTCCAAGGGAAGTCGCGGATATCCGTGCAGCGCCGCTCGGGCCTCCGCGTGAGCGGGGGTACGAATGTGAGAAGGAGGATTCTTATGAGAAAGAATCGGCATGAGCGTCATGATGAGGCTCTCTATCGCCCGTCCTCGTAGGTCGGGCGGAACCTCCCATGACGCTCGTGGATCAGAACACGAAATGGAGAGGCGCGCGAGCGCCCACGGATACAGTGGCAGACCTTGAGGTGGTTGGGCCTATGTGAGGCTGACTGCTACCATCAGGATCCATTCTCGTCTCTCCCACACTCGTCCCTTATGCGCCGATCCAGCGGTGCACGAAAGGGGACGCGATTGAGTCGCGACGCCTCTTGTACAGACAGCACGACTGCTTGTCAAGCGCAAACTCTCCTGATCAGGCCTTGGCTTCAATCCGCCCGGTTGGATGTTCGGCAACACCGGCCGATGTTCGTTATGGATCGGGATTGCAGCCTTCAAAGATGGCTTCGCATCGGGCCGAAGAATCGGTTGCGCTCGGAACAGAGTGATAGCCGATGTCCGTGACCCGATCTCCCTCCAGCCGCACCCTTGCCCAGCACGCATCGTGGGGCCGTGGGAAACTGCCTCTCGATGTCGGAAACGATTTGTCCAACATCGACGCTCCCTTGTAATACCGCAGGATAACGCCCTCGTCCTGGACCTCATCACGGATCGGCTGACCGGCACAGGCCAGAAGAGCTTCTTTGGTCTTGCCGAGGGTGGCTTCCCGATTCGGGAACAGTCTCCCTGGCTCGGAGGCCCCACACCCCTGCAAGGAAGACAGTCCCGTGACATGAGGATCAACGCCGTTAAACCCTGGTGGCATCGTCGATGGAGCATCACGATCTTGCACCGTTACTTCTTCCTGCGCCGGTCCAGCAGCCAGCGGTTGATCCCGAGATACTTCGCCGCGAGGGTTTTGTTGCCGCCCGTCCGTTCGAGCGCCTCCTGGATGAGGTCATTCTCCAGGTCGAATAAGGACCGATCTCCCAGACGGAACGAGAGATGAACCATCATGGGATCCGAGCCCGGAGCAGCCGAGACCGGCGCCGCCGTGGCGAGAATCCCGGCGGCCCGGCTGGTGTCCTTGAGATCCGCCGGAAAATGAGACGCTTCCAACGCCGTCCCGTTGCAGAAAATGACGGCACGCTCGATCAGGTTGTTCAGTTCCCGCACATTGCCCGGAAACCGGTAGGCCTGGAGCAGTTGCCGGGCGGACTCGGCGATCGTCCGGACCGGCTTCTTGAGCGCGAGGGCGGACCGCAGCAGAAACTGCTCGGCGAGCGGGAGGATATCCTCCTGGCGCTCTCGCAAGGGCGGCACCGTCAACGTGACCACGTTCAGGCGGAAGTACAGATCTTCACGGAACTCGCCCTTGGCCACCGCGTCCTTCAAGTCCCGGTTGGTCGCTGCCATGAAGCGGACATCGACAGGCATCGTGCCGGTGCCCCCCACGCGGCGCAACGTCCGTTCTTCGATCACGCGCAGCAATTTCGCCTGCAACGCGAGGGGGAGATCGCCGATCTCGTCAAACAGCACGGTGCCCCCCTCGGCCAGCTCGATCAGCCCGCATTTGCGTCCCCCGGCGCCTGTGAACGAGCCTTTTTCATGCCCCAACAGCTCGCTTTCGAACAGCTCGCGGGGAATGGCCGGGCACTCCACTTCGACGTAGGGATCGGCGGCTCGAGCGCTATTGTAATGGATGACGCGGCCCGTGAATTGTTTGCCCGTCCCGGTTTCTCCCTGCAGCAAGACGGTCACGCGGTCGTTCCGCGCCATCTCGCGGGCTTGGTGCATCAGCGCCTGCATCGCGGGGCTGTGGGCGATCACCGCCTCGATGGCATACCGCTGGGCCTCCTGGCCGCTCTGCAATTTGACGCGCCGGGCCAGCGCCAGCATTTCGGTCGCCCGCCGGAGCGCCAGCACGAGATCGTCCAATTCGATCGACTTGGCGATGAAGTCGAAGGCGCCCAGTCGCATCGCTTCGACCGCGTCCTTGACCGTTCCGCGCGCCGTCAGCATGATGACCGGAACCTCCGGGTCGAGTTGCCGCACGCGGCCCAGCACCTCGAGCCCCGACATCTGGGGCATGACGAGATCGAGGACGATGACATCCGGCATCGTCTGTTGCAGCGCCGCGACGGCCTCCTCCCCGGACGCCGCCGTCTCCACAAGGTACCCGATGTCGCTGAGTCTGAGCGCGAAGGCTTCCCGGACGGAGCGCTCATCCTCGACTAACAAGACTCTCCAGGCCATCTCGCTCCTGCTGTTTGACCGGCAGCCAAATTTCCACAATCGCTCCCTGTCCCGGCGGACTCTTGATCGTGAATTGCCCGCCGTGCCGCTCCACAATATCGCGACTGATGGTCAGGCCCAACCCCACCCCTTTCGCCTTCCCGCTCGTAAAAAACGGTTCATGAATGCGATCAAGATCCTCGGGCGGGATGCCCGGACCGGAGTCTTCGAACGTGATCATGACGCCCTCGTGCCCTCCCAGGGTGGCGGGCTTGGTCCGCACCGTGAGCCGTCCGCCCTGCGACATGACCTCAATGGCGTTCATCATCACGTTCAGCCAGACCTGCTGCAGGTGCCCCCGCGAGGCTTCGACCACCGGCAGCGCCGGGGTCACGTCCGTCACAACCTCCACGCCGGTGGCCTTCAGCTTGCTCTGCAACAAGGCCAGGGTGTCTTCGAGCAGGGCCGGCAGATCGCAGGGACGAAATTCAAACGACCGCTTCGGCAATTGGCCGAGATGGGATTGGAGGATCTCGTCGATGCGGCGCGCTTCCTGGGCGATCAGGCGGCACCGGGCTCGTACGGGTTCCTCCAACACCGTCTGCTCCGCCAGGTGCGTGGCCAGACTGCCGATCCCGATCAACGGATTCCGGATCTCGTGCAGGATGCCGCCAGCCAACTGGCCCACCAGCTTCACCTGTTCGGTGTGACGCAGCGCCTCCAATATGCGCTCGCGCTCCGTGAGGTCGGTCAGAATGGCGAGCACGTACCGGATCGTTCCGCCCGGATCCCTGACCGGGCTGATGCTTTCCCAGGCAAGAAATTCCGAGCCGTCCTTGCGCCGGTTGATGATCCGATCCGTGAAGGGCGTCCCTGCCCGCACCACCTGCCAGATCCGTTCATAAAACTCCGGGGGATGCTTGCCCGATTTCAGGATCGCCGGGGTCTGCCCGAGCACTTCATCACGCGTCCAGCCGGCCATCCGTTCCATGGCCGGATTCCATTCCAGCAACCGGCCGTTCGTGTCCGTGAGCATCACGCCGTCCTGGACCAGCTCGAACAGGCGATGGTAGAGCTGAAGCTGCGTCTCATCCCGACGCCAGCGTTCCAGCACCGAGGCGACCGTGTTGGCGACCGAGAAGAGGAACTCCAGTTCCTTGTCGGAAAAGTCGCGCACGGACTTGCAGTGCGCACCCATGACCCCATAGACCCGATTCTGCACCATCATGGGCACACTCATCCCGGCGATCCCTCCGTGGTCCGCGAGCAACTGCGAGGGGGTGAAGCGCGTCTCGGTGCGGACGTCCCGCACCACGACCGGTTGTCGCTCCCGAATCGCATAGCCGGCCTGTGAATGCGTCCCTCCCTCTACCGTGAGGCTCCCGATGAGCCCCTCGCGCCAGCCGACTCCGGCCACGAGATAGAGATCTTCTTCCGACTCGCGCGGGATCAAGATCTTGCACAGCTCGACGTTGAGAGCCTCCGCGGTCAACCGGACCGCCTCGTTCATGACCTCTTGCACCGCTGCCCCGCTCACGGCAAGCGACGCGATACGCGCGAGCACCGACTGGTACCGGCCGACCGCCTCGGCTTCAGCCGCCGTCCGCTCCTGCAACGTCACGTTCTCGACCACGATGAGGACCGCCTTGCGGTCGTGACACGGCACGACCACCCATCGCCCTTCGTAGGCCAGCGGTCCCCCCGCCAGACTGCCTCCGCGGTAGCGGCGGACCTGGCGGGTGCCGACAGCATGCTGTGCCAGTGCTGCAGCTTCGGCCAGTAGCCTGGTCTTCGTAACCCAGGGCACGAGTTCGCGGGCCTGCTGCGCGTCGAAGCGAGGCCGCACTTCCTCGGCCTCGCTCAGGATGGTCTGAAAGCGGGCGTTCTGGAACAGCAATTCGCCGTCCGACACGATCGCCACGCCGCCCGGGGAGCTCTCCCCAATCCAGGCCAACAGGTCGTCCATCGAGGCGCCTTGCCGGGCGAGAGCGCCGAGCGAGGCATCGATCATCGTCCGGTCCATGCGTGGTTCCCCAATGAAGACTCCTGGGAGAGGCCGGCACAGTCGATTGACCTGCTCCTCGACCATCGAGCACGAGGGTGGAAAGGAAGGCGGTGGAGACTATCGTGAACCGGGCGCCCCAAAATATTCGCGGCGACTCACCGCCACGTCGCTGACAAACATGGCCCCGGAATGTTTGTTGAACAGAGGACTCAGGCCCGCCAAGATCGGCTCGATCCGCTCATCCGGGACTACCGTGAAGACGACGACCTGACTGCTCGTGTCGTTGAACAGCAGATGGCCTTCGTGGAACCCGTGATGGCCTTTTCCGGACACATTATGAATGATGGTGTACCCGGTCGCGCCGACGCGATCAAGCAGGTCGGTCACGAACTTGAGGTTGTCGCCTTGCACCACGATCTTAATTTCCTTCATGGGATGCAGCGTAAGTCCGCCCATCGGCTCCTCCTTGCCAGACCGTCCAGCCGGTCATCGGTTCATACAAGTACAACATGTTTTCGTCGGGATCCAGCGCGACGAGCGACACCCATTCGTGATCGAACAATCGTTCAAGTAACGGATGCTTCACGATGATTGCGCGAATCCGGTCTTTCGGGGCCTCGATCACAGTCAGCAATCGCATCGGTTCGTGATAGGGTTCCGGCCCGTTCAAGACCGTTTGGGCCGGCAGCCCGATCCGCAGGTCGCTGCTGACCCCGCTCATGACGCCGACCCGGGCGACCACATTATGATAGACCTTGCTGCCGCTCCCGTAGACCTCGTTATCGACGGTGGAGAAATAATGCTCCATGTTGATCCATTGCGCGACCACGAGGGGCGCGGTCATGATCGTTTCCAACAGCTTGCCCGATTCGTCCTGCCGGTGGTCGTAGGAGTGGAGGAAGGACCGCCCCTGCAAGTTGAGGGGGCGGGTCAATTCCCGTCGCCCGACAATCAAGAGGCTGTTCCTCGACAGTCCCCATTCGGGGCGGACCTGGGCCCAGTCTATAGTCCTCTCTCTGGCTTTCATCTGAGCCACGCCGGCCTGCTGCGCGGCCGCCAGGCCATCCAGCGCCACACCGCGCTCCCGGGCGGCCTGGGCCCCGGCTTCTCGGAGGTCGGAGAGCAACCGCGCCAGATCTTTTCGATGGGTTGCCGGCACGTCTTCCAGATCGACGATCCGCACCTCGTCGCAGGTGGTGTCATGCTCGGCAGCCACGAAGTGGGTATCGCTCGGGATCTTGATGCCTCGCGCCTGCAGTGCGTCGCGAACGGCCGGCCGGTTCGCCATCGCGGCGAAGGCCCTGGCGTTCGGCAGCCCATGATTGCCCCCGCAGGCGCCGCAGTCCAACGCCGACTCATAGGGATTGTTCTCCGAGGTACTGCCATGGGCGCAGAAGACGACCAGTCGCGCGAACCCTGACGTCAATCCCATCAGCCGGAGCCCCGCTTCAACGCCATAGGCCTGTTCCGCGATGGTAAATCCGTGCTGCGTAATGCGGTGAAGTCGGCCCGAGATTCCACGCGGGGTGAGGTTCACCTCCCGCCTCAGTCGATCATAGAGGGCGTCCTCTTCGGCCGGCGACATCCCCAACACCGCGGCGATGTCAATACCGGTCCGCTCGGCGGTCGGCTCCACTGCCCGGCGGCGAACCGTCTCGATCAGCGCCGGCGAGAGCGCGGCACCTCGTAGATGGAGTTCGGTCCGAAGAATTTCCCGTATCTGCGCGCGCTGCTCCGTGGCGACCATTTCTTCCGCTTCGTCCCTGGACAACTTGTCGATCGTCAGGGTCGTCGCCAGCGGCGCCAGCAACAGGCGCGCCACCCAGTGCTTTACCCGATGGTACCAGAGCGGACAGAGCGTTTTCCCGAACAGGGGAAGGCTGAAGAACCACCCCAGCGCTTCGACCATTACATACGGGGTCACGACGTTTTCCTTCAGATCATGCAAGAGTGTATGCCCCGCCTTGCTGAGTTGCGTCGCAACCCGATGCCGCTCTGCTGCTTGCCCCTGGTAGCTTCGGGGCACCTCCCTGATCTGGTTCTTGGGTTTGAGCAACACGGGACAATGCGTCACACCGTGTTCCGCGCCGAACGATCGATACTCCAACGGAATGCCGAAGAAGCCGGCCAACCCGAAGGTCTCATACCCCCCGAGGTCTTCCAGATGCCGCCGAAACACCTCGGACCGTACATCGATGCAGAACACCAATTGCGCGAAACACCGGGACGATCGGTGTGATTCATCGGAGCAGTCGCTCGATCGCACCTGTTGGGTTGCGCGAACGATTGGCTCGATCATCTGTTCGCGATGACGCCGTTCCAAGGCTTCGAGCCACCGTTGGCCTTGCTGTGAGGGGGGAAACCCGTCCAGCCAGTTGAGCAGCGTCATGACATCGGAAGGAGTCGTCTCGGTGATGGCTTCGGTGCTCACCCCCGCAACCGCTGCGAGCGCCAGCAACTGCTTCCTTGACCGCTGTACGGCCTCCGTTGCGCGCCACTCGGCTGTCTCCTCGTAGAGTCGCCTCCCCAGAGTGTCCCACTCCTGCGAAAGCCTCTCTTTCCGGGAGCCTCTCAGTTGACGAGCCTGTGCCCCAACCAACGGGGGAAGCGTTCCACTGACGAGACCACGGCGAAGCCAATAGGCATAGGGAGCGCAATCCATATAGTCACGCATCGCCTCAGCGTGTCCGGCGATGCCAAGCCGATGCCGGCAGGTGACGGCCACCAATTCCCGCTCATAGAACAACCGCACGGCCAGGTACTTCACAAGGTCAATGGGATAGCTGATCTGCCAGGGATAGGCCGGTTCGGTGGCCCGCCATTTGATGAAGCCCGTCCAACCCGGCAAGGCAGCCAAGTGCAGGGACAGATAGGATTCCCACGCCGACTTCGGGATCTTCATGATCGTCAGGCTGCGAAGCAGAGCATCTTCCGGCCTGTCCTCCAGCGACGCGATCTTTTGTGCCCCGTCCTTGATCCCCAGCAACCGCAGACTGGCATCGTATCGGGCGAGCGCCTTCCAGGCACGGTAGAACGTCTCCTCTCGGCGCGGCATGGCCCAGGCTGCTTCACCTTCGTCCAAGAAGACACTGCACCACTTGATCATCTGCTCATTGATCGTCGGAACCAGCTTGGTTCCCAGGATGCGATCGCACCACATTGCAAGGGTCTCCTCCGAGACGAGCTTCGCCGGGTCGCATGGAACGCAGGGCCCCCCTGGCCTGCTGAGCCCCTGCCCCAAAGACTGCGTGAGCCATGATGTCAGTGGCTCGACCGCTTCATCCGCTCGCGAGCCGTCGCCGGAGGCCCCTGACTCTGGTTCAGCCAACCCATGGACCATGGACAAGCGCAGCACCTCAAGATGCGAGAATTCGCGTCCGCCAACCATCACGCGCTTGTCGCTGGCCACTCGTGAAAGCACCGCAGTGAGATCCTCGGCACGAATGCGGCCCTGCGCAAAGTACCGGCGATAGGCAGCGTTGGGAAGATAGCCGCGGCCACCGAAGAGTTCTTCGCCTCGCTTGACGGCTTGATCAAAGACCAGCCCCTCCAGCCCATGCAAAGGATTGTGGTGAATGAACGTCCGCATGGGCCAGTACTGCGCGATCACCTCACTCGCTAACTGCACATAGGAGCGCAGCTCCATGCGCTCCGCATCCGAGCATCTGATCTGTTCTCCGCCCATTCGGTTCCTGTCCGCCTCCGAGCCAGTGCCTCGCGCACCCATTATATCTCAATAGGTCCGACGGAAATGCCGGCCCACCGCGCGCACGAAGTCTTCCACATAGAGCCCGTTGAGGAACGCCACGTAGGCCCTCACCCGCAGCTGCTCCAGCCAGGCAGGCCTCAGCAGCCTGACCCCATGCGCCTTCCCGTACAGGACGACCCACACCATGATCACGAGGAACGCGGAGCAGGCCACGAAGACATCGAACAGGCCTCGGTTCCATTCCGCGGCTTGGAAATAGCGGGCAGCCTCTCCCGGCGCGGGATATAAGAAGTGCGTGAACGCATGCCCCGCCCAGAGATACGTGAACCCGATGAGCGAGAGCGCGCCCAGCATGGTCGCCGAGATCTTCCAGGAGGCAACGGCCTTCATCCGATACAAACTGAACACGGCCTGCGACGACGTGACCCAGCCGAAGAAGAGGAAGATCACGGCTCCCTGCTCCTCGAGCAACGGAATCTGCACGAGCCCATGCGCGGCAAGCAGGATGGTTAACGGCAGAACCAGCGTGACCACAAAGCCGGTCGCCCACGTCGCCGGCGAAAAGGTGCCGGGTTCTTCTGGCCCGGCCGGCGGCAACTTGAAGTCGGTTCGGGCCTTATGAATATTGGCGCCTGAGTTGAGGAACAGGGTGGCCTTAAAGAGGCCGTGCGCGCAGAGATGAAACACCGCGAGCGCAAAGGCGCCCAATCCGCACTCCATCACCATGTACCCCATTTGCCCCATCGTTGAGTAGACCAGGGTTCGCTTGATACTGGATTGGGTCAGCATCGTCGCGGCGCCGATCAAGGCGGTGAGCCCCCCGATCAGAAACAGCAGGTGGAGCGTCGTGGGGGCCGCGCCATAGAGGGGGGCGAGTCGGTTGACGAGAAATCCGCCGGCATTGACGATGCCCGCATGTAACAGGGCCGAGACCGGCGTCGGCGCTTCGATGGTTCCCGGCAGCCAGATATGAAAGGGAAATTGCGCCGATTTCGTCATCACCGAAATCAACAAGAGCAGCGTGGCCAGAGAAGCCACGTCAAATTCCACCCTGATACCCAGCCATACAAACGACGGATGGGGCGCACTTGGCAGCCGTGCGAACAATTCCCCGAGATCGAGTGTCCCGTAAGCCGCGTACAACACGAGGACAGCGAGAAGAAACGCCCCGTCACCGATGCCTTGAATCCATAACGTTCGCCGGCCGGCGACTCTCGCCGCCTGACTGTTCGTATTGAACGAAACCAGCGCGACGAGCAGCCATGTGACCAGATGCCAACAGAGAAACAGCCAGAAGACATTTCCAGTTGCGACAAGGCTGAGGAGCACGAACGTGAGGGCACCCATCAGGCTGAAAAACCGGATATATCCTTGATCGCCCACCATATAGCGCTGCGAATACGCATGGATAACCAGACTGACCAGACTGATCAGGACCAACATGACGGCCGCGAGCCGATCGACGATCACGGAATAATTGAACAGGCCTGACCGGGTCGTCACGACCGTGAACCGCACGCCACCATCCTGCGAGACAAGAATCAGAGTTGAAATGGAGGCGAGCACGGAGAGCCAGAGCGCCGCGATCCCGATGCGCGCGCTTCGTTCCCCCATCTGCGATCCAAACAAGGCGATCACAAGGGCACCGAGCAGCGGAGCCGTGATGGCGGTAACAGGGAAGATGAGTTCCATAGAGTGAGCCCTGAGAGTTAGTCCTGTGAATAGCAAACTGCCAGTAAAAGTTAGTTGAGCAAAAACAAGGCCCGCCGACAGGTAAGCAATCTTGGTGGAATATTCGCGACTAGACTGCGGTGTCGTCAGACAGGAAGTCAATGGCGGACACCAGGACTCGTGCGTCCGCGCACCATCGTGCTCATGCGCACGATGGTGCGGTTCCGTACGCATGACTATGACACCGACCAGTCCCGGTACCGCCCAGGACAGCTTGTTGCCTCATACGGCGCGAAACGTCAGCCCGTCCTATGCGATTCCCCGCTATCGCGTCATGCTGGTGAAAGAATCAGAGGCGGCCGTCGGTGGCGTCAGGATCAGGGATTCCCAGACCGCGTACCAGCTGCTTGTGCCGCTCTTCGACGGACTCGATCGCGAGCATTTTCTGGTCGTGGGCCTTGATGCCAAACATGCAGTCATCGGCATCAACACCGTGAGCATCGGATCCATCACCATGAGCATCGTCCATCCCCGCGAAGTCTTCAAACCCGCGATCCTCATGAATGCCAGCGCCGTCCTCTTGGCCCACAACCATCCCAGCGGCGATGCGACTCCGAGCCCAGAAGACCGTGCTCTGACTCGGCGCCTCAAAGACGGTGGCGAGCTACTCGGCATCAGAGTGCTTGACCATGTTGTGCTGGGCGACGACCGGTACTACAGCTTCGCCGATCACCAAGAACTGTAGGGAGAATGAGTGCTCACCCTCAGTCCCCCACTGTTCTGATGCTGGCGGCAGGCTAGCGTTGACGGTCGGGAAAAGTGTTGAGCGGTCTGAAAGGCGTGTTGGGGTTGTACTGATTGATCGGGTTCAGCGGATTGTTAGGGTTGACTTCGTTAATCGGATTAAAGGGGTTGTTGGGGTTGTAACGATTGATCGGATTCGCGGGATTCCCCGGATCGACGCTATTGATGGGGTTGAACGGGTTCCTGGGATCCACCGAATTGATCGGGTTCAGGGGATTGTCCGGGCGCAGTTGATTGATCGGGTTGAAGATGTTGTAGTCGCGTTCATATTTCTCGTCGAAGCCGAACTCGGCCCACGCCGGGGTGATCACGATGAGCATCAAGGCGACGAGGAGTAGGAAGGTACGCATAGGCACCTCCGGGCTGGCAGCGTGGATATGTGCATTATACGCTGTTAGAGGTCGAACTGACACAGATCCTAAGCCGACTTGCCGGAAAGTAACTCCGCATAGCCGAGGTGACCAAATCTCCCAAGAAGTTCAATTACGGCATCTGAGGCCTGTCTAACTTCCGGTAACGGGTGTTCTCTTGTCTGCGAGAACGTTCTTCGAAGATCTCCACCCCAACTAGAAAGCTCAATATGCGACGTTTGCCCCTCGACCAAGCGCCTGACACATTCTAGAACCTCAATTGGAAACGCGGCTGCATAATCGGGGAGACGCTCCAGCACCTGGAAATCCGGATCAATGCTATGTGTTAATCGCAGGACACCCAGAAGGTTTTCCACAGCCCACCCTGCCCCAAATTTACTAGAACCGAAGCACCAGCCGAACGCCCGAAGCTCGGCCTGGTGGCTTGCCGGATCCCGCCTCGCCTGTTCGAATCGCCAAACCCAGAGACGCTGCAGTCGGTCTAGCACAGCGGGTTCGATAGGATCTGCCGTGCGATCTAAGCTGCGGCCAATGAACTCAATCGCCTCCGCCCGTATCTTGTCGGGTGCCCGTGTGAAAAACAGGCGAAGAAGTGAGTCCTCCTCATCTAGCGGGTAGTGGCCTCTCCAATAGAACGTCATCAGATGGCCGGCTAATCTTTCATCGCGCAAATGGCGAGTGTCATCCGCCGATGCCGTCGGACTCCCAAGCTGCGCAACGGCCTGCGCGTATACCGGCTGGAGTGGTTCAAATACCTCTTCATAGCCGTCGTTGAAACAAATCAATCCATCCCATGCGACCAGCCAGTACCGTTGGTTGGTGGCCGGAAATATCCGCGGGACAGCGGCAGTTGCCCAGTCTCGATCAAACACAAGGCTCCATGGAAACCAACGGCCGTACAGGGACCGAATCGCCAGTGAAGGATCCCTGGCCGGATCTAAATGCCTGTCGAGTACAGCACGTGCTTCTGCCGGAAGTGTTGGGGGCCCGGCATCTTCATTCTGCCGTTTTATCCATCCCGGGTAGAAGATGAGACCCTCGATGGCCCGACCACGAACTGAATTGATTGCGCGATGCATCGACTGACTCGGCCGTTCGGAATCTTCTTCGTCGTCCTCCGGCTCTGGATCCGGATCCATCGTCAATGTTTCCAGGAGGCGCCAGGCCGCTTCACGAAGTTCAATCGGAATCCCCAAGGTTTCATGCTGAAAGCCGACACGAAGGAGCTCAACGATCCACCAACGGGTTCCACCCCAATCCAGATCGGCTTCCCAGCGATCAACACTCCGTCCTGGAATTGTGCGAGGTTGATCAAGGATCCACGAGCACAGAGAGAAGACCCGCGCCCATGGAATTTGATGATCTGCCTGAAGCGCCTTCACGAACCCACCAACGATGCCGTGAACATATGTCGGATCTATGTCTCTCCATTTCTCTGATGCGTCGGCATAAGGAACTGGATTAGTCGCAACGACGGACGTCAACACTTCTGCCAGACCTGACCGTGTGGGATACGGAAAAGAGTTCCGATCTGGTGTCCAACTGAGCAGATAATTTCGCAATTCAGACGGCGTAAGTCTCCGCAGTTCGTCTTCAGATCTTGGAGCACGCTCTCCCGCCGAGACCACCCTCGCTTCTCTCATTGGCGGTGGCGCTGGCTCGAACTCGCCAAATTCCTGTACAAGCGCGGCATACCGCTCTTGCCAGGGAGGTGGCAGGGTGGTATGGCATGGCCCTAGCCGATTCCATTGCCAGCTCCGGCGATGCCTCTCGATCTCTTCACTGCTGGGGCGCCGCCCAGTGCTCGCTTCATAGTTCCTAATCAATATCTTGACGTTCTGAGGTCCTGCGTCAACCCATGCGACAATTGTCCGCTGTTCATCAGGAGTCAGGCGCGCAAAACCGACTTGAAGTAGCGCATCGTATTCCTTTCGCAAGTTTCTGTCTCTGAGCGATGGTTCATGTGTGAGCCTCGACGCCACCATGTCTCTTGGCGCTAAGGTGGCAGATGCGAGAAAGTATAGAGCAAGCCGTCTGAAGATCAGCCAGCAGCGTGTTTCAAGCGCTTCGACCAAGGGACCGAGCTCGATACGTCCATCGCTGAGCAAAGATTGGGCAGCGTCCCGAGTCGTGACGGCCAATACGCTCCTAACGTCATCGCGATCGTCTTCGTCCTGAAGAGCTAGATCCGGCTGCCACACGATGGAGTTGTCGTCCCATTCATCCGACGAGGATGAGCGGCGAGAGAGTTTTGCCGCCTTCTGAAGGATGTCGCATAAGATGTCAAAGCACTCGCGGCCGGTCCTGTCAAGTACAGGTTGAAGATGGTCCTCCACGACCTGACGATATTCATACATGCTTATCCGCGGCTTAACCGGCCTATGCAAGATGTCCGAGTCACCATCAGCCTGTACATGTTCAATAGCGAGCAGCGCTCTAAGCAGTGTCAGGGTTTCCTGTGACAGTCCGCCGTCTGCCAGATGGGTTGTCAGTTTGCCAAGTCGTCGCCAGAACAAGATCCCGCTATCATGATGAACCCATTTGCTCAATCTTGGGATAAAGCGAACGGAATGTTGCGCCGGCAGTTTAAGAAGTACATCTACCAAATCGCGGATAACAAATGGATTCGCCAAGGTCCGTTGAGCAAGAGCATCTACAATGTCAGTCAAGCCATTCAGGACCGCGGTGGGATCGGCTCTGTCGGCAACACGCACGAGGTATTCTGAAGCCGCCCAACGTGGGATGCCGCTAGCTTCAATAGTTGGAGGGGTCCTAAAGATTCCTTCGGTTCGTAGGGCAGGGATCCATGCCGGATCCTTGAGATTCTCGAAAAAGTATCTGTAATGTTCAATATGTCCAAGCTGGGTTACGACGAGATGGACGTCGGCTGGAGTCGAATTGCGAATCAAGTCGTCAATGTCAGCGATCGTTACGAAGAAGCCTTGTCCAAGCGTGAGCACTGTCCTTTCAAAAAGAATAAATCGTCGCTTGATGTCGTCCCAGTCATATTCCGAATCTGTCTTGCCGTTATCATGTGCGTGACCGACAAACCATTCCTTTAGTTTGATCCAACGTCTCAAAACCGGACGCAATGCATCACCAAGATGGCGATTTTCTGGGCGGTCTGCCTGAAACAGTTTCTCGGCAATCGTATCGGGTTTGGCACGTGTTGCCTTGTGCTCCTTGATCAGCTCTTCTATCTGACCCAGGAAATCCTCGGTCAAAGCATCTTGGGGATCCGGAATGGATGTAGAGCCAACGGTCCTAGGTGGACGGATCAGAGGCCGGATCATTCGGTCCCAGGCCAGTGCAATCTCATCCAATCGCTTGTCGTATTCCAAACGTGTGCGCTCCACACCTGCGAGAATTCCGGGTAAGGCATTCGCGATCTCTCTAACGCAATGCGCAATGATTCGGCTCCGGCCAGGGAGTGGTTGTTGCTCAAGAAGAATCACAGCGGTCTCGTAGAGCTCTGCCAGGGAAGGTGCCTTTTTCTTCAGCCAATGGAGCAGCCTCCGCCGCGATGAGGACCACGGAGTCGTTAAAGGGGATGGCGATGGTGTTTCATCCAGCGGTGGCTGAGGGACAACGTCAGGTCCATTGGGCATGGGCGATTATATACAGGCGCCGAACGGCGGGGTAGCGTCAACGAGATGGCACTGAAGGATCTTCTAGCAGTCGCCTCACTCGTCGAACACAGCGACAGTTTGTAACCATTCGATGTATCCGTGCGGCAGGTTGTGCTCCTTTGCGCCTTTGATTATCAGATCGAGGTAGACTCGGCCGGGACGCAGTTTAGAAGATGGGCTGACCGCGAAATAGCACTCAGCCGAGATCGGCTCTACGTCATGGGTTTTGACCATGATCGTTCGTCGTACGTACTGTTTCTTGTGAACGCCCTCATGTTTGTCGAGCTTGTCTAATTCATGATCTTGCAATGCGTACAAAACTCCATGGACAGTGTGACCTTCATCGGGAACCACCATCGCGTAGCCAGAGCCATCATCGGCAGGCTTGTCAAAAGAAAGCCGGTATCCATCGAGCCGAGCAAGCCTACACTCGACGTTCCTCCTCCCGACG
This sequence comes from Nitrospira sp. Vd2, assembly GCF_979581665.1. Taxonomy (NCBI): domain Bacteria; kingdom Pseudomonadati; phylum Nitrospirota; class Nitrospiria; order Nitrospirales; family Nitrospiraceae; genus Nitrospira; species Nitrospira sp. Vd2. The sequence continues at coordinate 192,779 of NZ_CEFZSK010000039.1, forward strand.
CGGTGCTCCAAGCGTCCTGTATCAAGATTCGAGCCGTATGCGAAATAGTAGCGCAGCATACGCCGATGGGAACCTTTCAGTTCGCTCTTACATTCACAGAAGCTCTTTTCAGACGAGCAAGCTCCTTGGAATAGATACAAAGGCAATCCTCGATTTCGTGAGGCCTTAGCTTGGTGAATTCTGCTGGCAGTTCGCCCACCTTCAGGTACTTGCCTCCTGAGGCAAGACCGAGAGCTTTGGCGCCCTTCCGCGTCCCACGATGCAGGTAGACAAATTCGGGTTCCATCCCGAGCCGAGCTCCAATGCGGACCGCGGTATCGTATATCGCCAGCTCTACAAATCCCCCGATCGACCCAGCCGTTGTTTCCACCAGTTCGATTAAGCTGTCAAAGCCGGTGCATTTCCTGATCTGAGCGCGTTTCGCCAGCAGCTCTTTGCCCGCACTGGCTAATACCGCCTCCGGGATCCGCCACTGGTGGTCATGCTTTCTCCCACCTTCTACCTCCGCCCTGGCAGCCCTTTCTATGGCTTCATCGAGAGAGTTCAACATCTGGAAGGAGGCAAGCTCATTGTTAGCCCTGTCTCTGTACCTAGCGATGTAATCCTGGACGACATCCTTAAAGGAGCGAAGGACAATCCGGCTGCCACTAGCGGGTGAACAGGCTCGGGCCTTCGTTTTTGTGCTGGGCATGAATCCCCTGCGTTTAGCAATCCCGGTCATTGACAGCGGCTTCGCATTCCTCAGGATGGACCCACGCCGCACCGCCGCTGTTCAGTTCTCCACGTAGGTCAATTCATAATAATCGTAACCTCACTCACTCTCCTCCCGGCGCCCCTGGGCATATTTGAACATCTTCTCGAGCATCTGGGATTGCGACTTGGCGTCATCAAGGGCGTTATGGGTCTGCACAGCTGGACCCTTGAACATGTCTGGAATCCGACTCGATCTCGTATCCTCCCAGCTCCCGCCCATCAATCCCATGAAGTACGATTTGATATCCAAAGGGCCAATGCCGAACGGGTTTCTCCCGAGGTACGTGTGGAAGTACCAGTTTACGAATGCCCAGTCGAATGCCGCGTTGAAGCCCACGAACACTGGACTCCGTCCACGAGAGACCGACTTGATCCATTCCTCGAATTCTCCCACCACAGCCTTCGCCTCACGCCCGTTCTTCGTGAAGTACTCAAGCGGTTTTCCAACAACTCTAATTGCTTCGGCGACGACCTGCTCGCTGATCGGCCGCAGCTCGGCATAGAAGGACGCTTCAGAGTTTCCCACCAGGCACGCCCCGATGCTGAGCATGCTGTAGGCAGGCGGACATGGGCCCGAGGCCTCAACGTCCACTGAAATGTAGACTTCGGTGTTCAACATCACCGTCAGGGAACTAGAGGCGACCGGTCGATGTATTGGGACCAGAACGCCCGAAACCCTTCCTTTCGGTCTTCCTCTGGCTCACCATCCCTCCAGAAGTGGCACGGGATAGCGCTTTGGTCGAACGGTAGCTTTGTACCTTGCTCCGCCGTGCAGAGAACACGCAGTGGCCGCGCAAGAGCATATCCGAGCTCGATGAAGCAGTTCGGTCGTTCACCCGTCACGTCCACGACGGCGACCATTGAGTGGTGCAATCGCTTGAAGACTTCGACATTGAGGAATCCCGATTCCACCTGGTCCTTCCCGAGGTCGACTCGCGCGAGCCCGCGTTCCTCGATTACCGGATCAACCACGTTACGGAAATACTTCTCTACCCGTTCATAGGCTTCGAGTTTAGGATTCAGCAGGCGCACGTAGAACGCCGTCGGTGGTGCGAGGACCGTGAGTATCTCGATGATGCCCGCCGACACAACGCTGATCGGAGCTCTCCCTTGATCTGTAGCGATCTTCGCCAGCTTCGCGCCTTCCGTACCTAACTCGCCTCCTCGGAGCCGGATGAAGTTCAGCGGATTCACTCTGGATTCCCGGGCAAGCCGCTCTGCACCTCCTGTGCCGTCCTCCCTGCTTGCCCCCAACGGCAGATCAAGAGGGATGACCGCCTTGCAGGACTTCTTATATCCATCCGCCAAGTGTTCCACCCCGGTTCCACCTCCAAGTATGAAGAGCGCATCTCCGTATCCCATTTGTAGCTCCCGGATCATGGTCGCGGATCGTGCGCCGGCCATAATTCTCTTCACCTCGACCTTGCCGGTTCCCAGAAGCTCGGTCCAAAGGCCCCTTCTGGAAGCAGGAATCTCCGTCTCTCCCTTCTCCGACACGACAACAACGACCGGACACCGTGTGCTCATCGCTTCAGGGCAGATTCCAGACCGAATGGCCTCCGCGATTACTTCCAAGACCGACCAGTCGAAGACTTGTGCCGGCCCTTCTTCCAGTGTGGGCTCCTTCCCTGCGCCAACGACGATTCCTCCCCCTCCTTCAATCACTCCATGCACCACTTGCCGCACAAGCTCGTGGGCATAGACGGCCAGCGCACTGGGCGTTCTTGGCCCAACGCTTCCAGCAATATGGAGCCGTTTTCCGGCAAGAGGCCGCTCCGTTGTCATAGGCTCTTCACCCTTGAGCAAGATTGTTCACCTGAGTCGGCGAACATCATCACGTAATCCGAGAAAAGTGTCGCGTATCTCCACAACACCACATCGACTACCTGAACAGGCTCACCAAGGTGGTCAGATATCAGCTGGCACAATTCCTGTGGAGAACTGAATCCGGCCACGGTGGCAATGCGTTGAAGGTGCCGATCTGGCTTCACCACGGGAAGGCCGAGGTTCTTGGCAAGATGGAAGGCGGTGATTGATCCTATGTAGGGCAAGGTCTGGAGAAAACGCATGTCTTCGTGTTCGATTTGGCGGCGTACACGCTCGAAACCCATTTCATCAACGATGGACGCGATGTCGAGAATGGCGTTCACCTTCCGTCGGTTGTTGAACACCTTGAGAGCAGCACGCCTGCAACGCGCACGGTTGGCCTGGATCAAGGCCGCCGACCGCATCCCGAGGAAGGCGTCGCATATAGGGACGAACAGTTTTCGCACGACAGCTTCCCGGAATCCTGCAGACAACACCGTCCATGCGGACTCACGCAGGAATTCGGACTCATCGATTCGATCCAGACGTCTCTCTGTCTGCCAGTCAATCTCCCAGGCGAAGCCCCGGGCGATCACTGCCTCCTTTGCGGTGAGGTATGCGTCCAGCAAGGCGGCCCCATCGCCGCCAGAGGCCGCCGTCATGCGCTCCTCGCGTCCGGCACACATGGTCACATCCCCTGGGCCCTGCATCCTACGGGCCTCCTACCAATTCGGCCCAAGCATCCACGCTCTTTGACGCATCCGCGTTCTGTAGTTTCCGCTGCACCCTCTGGAGAGCCTGGGATGCGACTCGTCGCCCCTGACAGTTCGCTGCACCGAGGTATTCATCCACGTACACAGACTGCCCGCTTCGATCCACTATCGGTGCCTTCACCAATTCCGCCGCCCGGTCAAAGAAATGGGCAACCATGGCCTTGTAGGTTCTCTGGCCCTCGTAGTTCTTGAAGGCTTCGATCGCAAGCGACTCAACGTGGTAGCCGGTAAGTTGCTGCTGTTTTGGAAGCGTGGCGATGATGGCCTTCGTGATCTTGATTGTGGGAATCAGCCTGCCGTCCACTGCCTTGTTCGCTTGCGTGAGTTTTTCGGCGAATGCGCCCGGATTGATTTTGGACCAGGATCGTCCATCGGGTGCGGCAATCCGATAGCCTTCGCCGTCCCGCATGGCGGCCAGCAGCTGGACCTCCTTGCCACGGACCGTCACAGTGACAGCCAGGTCTCCGACCTTCACGTTTTCGTCCCCGAAGAGCTCTCGCAGCCGTTGTGCGAAGCGGTCTTTCAATCGTTCTGGTGATTTCCTCCCGACCTCGTCCGGGTCGATGATCACCAGCGCGTCCGTGTCGCTCAGACCCTCAAGATAGGTGTGGCGGGAAACTGACCCACCGTAAACCAGGTCAACGGTCCCGCCGATCTCCTTGCCGAGTTCCTTTTTGACGTCATCCAGGATCTCTCTCGTACCCGCCGCATCTCGGTCGTTGAAGTCCTTGAGAAACTCCCCGAGCTGCTGGTTCACACCCGTCTCGTACCCCTCATCTCGAGTCTGGGCCTCCATGTCGCGTAGTTTTCTTGCGAGCTCGCCAGGGTCTCCGCTGCCCTTGAAGTAGCCGCCACCTGAACCTCCCATTACTCGCTCCTCTCCAGCTGGCGCTGCATTAGTTCCGTGGCTGCTCGCACGAGGTCTCGGTTGTCATTTAATCGGGCCCAATCACGCGTTTCCGCGAATCGTCGGAGCGACCTTTCTAATTGATCCAGGTAGCGCAGGTTGTCCTTGATTGTACGCACGCGCGCCTCGTCGTCATTGACCTCGAGGCCATACGTCACGGTTGCGTTGTTATGGACATAGAGGCATCGCCCCGAGCTGTATGCGTATCGGGACCACGTGAGGCCATCGAACACCTCAGCGCCAGCAACGAAATAAAGGCAGACTGAGAGCGGATCGAGCGCACCGAACACATGAATGGGGATATGTAGAGACGCATCGTCGAGAGCTCGCCGAAGGTTGGCGATACGAACCATCCGCTCCAGTGGGGAGTTGCCAAGTTCCTTCTCCGTCACGCCAAGGAGCTGAAAACCTGCGAGTTCTCGAATCTGCCCACCGAGCGCCTGGAGGGCGGATTCCAGGGTGTACTCATCCTTGGTCTGCGGCTTCAACAGAAACGAATGGAGATGCGCGGGCTGAGTCAGCATGGCTTGTTTGGCATCGCGGAGTTGGTCCGTCACTGGTCTCCTATGTTTTGGGTGATCGTAGCTGACGAAGACCGCGGGAAGACTCGCTGGCCAGCGAACAACGATGGCCTGAAGCTTCGCAGCATCCCATTCCTCGGGTCGATGGACTGGTTTCTCAACCGCCGACAAATCACGGTCGTTGGAAACCTCGTAACCACCGCTGTCCAGGAACATGAGATCGACGTTTACTGCGAGATCCTGTGCCTCGGGGATGTACTTGTAGTGGAGGTCGTAGGCGCTTATGAGGCACGTCCTCGTGATGAACTCTTGTGCCGCCTTTAGAACTCGCAGGACTTCCGGCTCCCCATTGCGCCCGAAGCCAAACGCCTTGCTGGAAAACGAGGGAACCAGTAGCGGTGTCTCCAAGCATGCACTGGATGCCGGATGAATGAGTTTTGAGGTTCTACAGAGCACTGAGGGCCTCCCGATCCTTGCATGAAAGGCAGTCGCCGCAGGGACGGGTGCCGCCACTTTCACAGCTGTAGGTCGAGTCGACGGGCACTCCGAGCTTTCTGCACAACTCCCAGATGCTTCGCTTATCCCACTTGAGGAACGGAGCCGCGACTTTGATTCTTCCAGCCGCATATCCGTCAACGACTGTCTGGATGCTTTTAATAAAGCCCTCACTGCAGTCGTAGTACGGCGGTCCTTCGTGGATGCCTATTGCGACCATCCCGGATCGTGCTCCGCACACCAGCATCGCCATGAACACCAGGAATGCGTTTCGGCCCGGGATCTCTCCGGTGGAGAAGGTGCCCCTGCACTTCACGGTAATGACCGACAGATGGATGCCATAGTGCTTGCAGATCGACCTTGCAGCCCGTGACTCCTGTTTGGCGGCAGGCTGTCCGAAGTCAACGAACAGCGCCCGGACGTTGAAGTGCTGACGTAGGTAGAAAGCCAGCAGCGCAGCGGAGTCGATGCCTCCGCTGACGAGGACGTCCACGGAATTCTTTGGGCGACGGTGCGTTAGTGTTCGCTTTGTCCATTGCCTGGAAGAGGTGTTGGCATTGCGAGTCCTTCGACGACTTCCTTTGGCATCACCGACCACCATTCACCTTGCTCAGCAGCTTCTCGATGTAGGTGCCCCGGTCTTCCCTCTGGAAGAGGACGTTCCGCGCTTCGAACTCTTCCTTGGTCATCCCCTCGTCCCACCAGCTCACTTCCGGGACGCGCGTGCTCGACACGATGAAGGAATTCAGAACGACTGCCGGGTCCCCCAGTTGGCGCTCCAAGTCCTTGATCGTCAGGTGAAAGCGAATTTTCGGGTCATCTGGCCCCTCGAGATTGCGCAGTCCCTTCGGATCGATAAAGCTGACGAGCTGACGGCCGCCGACCAGCAGCCAGAGGATGAAGTCGGGATAGAAGTTTCCGGCTTCGAAGAAGCCGATACCACGCCCGCGGCTCATGTTGCGAAGTAAATAGAGTTCCTTGCCCTTGAGGAATTCCTTCTTGGCCTCGCAGAAGGCCTGGAGGTCCAGTACGAAGTCGCGCTCGCCCTCATTATCCAGAACGACGGGCTTGATCTCGATGACGTCGTTGCCAACATAGATGAGCGGTTCGTAAAGGTGGCGGCCGAAGGCGATGGCGTATAGGGACTGGAATTCCACGTTCTGGAGACGGCCGGCTCTCATCAGGTCCCTGATCTCCTCCAGCTTCTTGATGATGTCTTCACGTGATTGCTCGATAAGCAGCCGATACTCGCTGATAAAGTTGGGATCGTCCTCAGACAGCTCTCGATATTCCAGGTGGCCGCCCTCGTATTCCTGCTTCCTGAACTTGTAGTACCGATCCAAGTACTTCTTGAACAGGGCCGCCGCGATCTCCTGCCATCGCAGGACCTGTTGGAACGACCGGAAGTGCATCTCTTCCTTGGGAATGAGCAGCACATACCAGTCCTTCCGCATAAGGAGAGTCGGCAGGTCCCGCGCGGCAGTGTGAGGTTGTGCCAGGCACGCTCGTTCTTGAACTGCTGAAGCTCAAAGTAGATGGCATCGAAATCCATGAATGCCAGATGCGGCTCCTCAAAGAACCCTCGATCGCGTTCCACCGCCTGGGCACTCATCCGACCGGCACCACTGACCATCGCCTGAAGCTTCGGGTACCAGTCTAGAACGACGGGGTGCCGAACCAGGTATTCGGGAGGCTCATTCAGGGCAGGCTTGGGTCCGTCCTTTTTGAAGTCAACGCCATCCTGCAGGCGGACCATCTTGAGCTTCTTGCTCCCAAGGTTCTTGATCACAGGGAGCACGAACTCGATCCGATCTTCGTTCGCCGGCAGGCCTTCATCCTCGAGGTACTCTTTGAACTGGCGCATGTAGTCCGCGCGGATGCCGAAAATATTGAGCGTCTCGAGGGTTTCGATGTTCTTCGGTGCAGCCTGTCCCTCCAGCCTCCGGCTGCGCTTCAGGGAGAAGTCCTTCCCCTTGAGCCGGACGCCGCGACCAAACAGCTGAATGATCTGCGGGCCTTCGTTGCGCCCGATGTTCATGAGCCCCATGGTGCTGACCCGCCAGCTCGACCAGCCCTCGGTGAACTTCTTCGAGCCGATCAGGATGTTGATCGTGGAGGCCTCGTCGTTTAGAGCGCGGAAAAGGGAGCCGGAGAACTCCTTCCCCGTGACGACGAGTGCCTCCTGCTCCTCGCAGAGCTTGCAGAGTGCCGAGGCGTCACCGACGTTGATCACGCCGAAGGCTTCGTTGTCACCCAGCCGGAGCGCAACTTCGCCGTCCGTACCCTTTAGGTTCTCGACGTGCAGCGCGGCCGTGGTGGTGGCATTGAAGAGGACGCGCAGGATATCGTCGACAACTTGGTCGGGCGTGAGGTGGAGCGTGTTGAGATACCGGAACGTCCCCTGGAAGAGCTCGTGTCCCTTGGCGTCCAGGAGGCCTGAGCGTCCGGCGAGTAGCCGCTCGATGGACGCGACGCTTTCGCCGCGATCCCGCACGAAGGTCGCCAGGGACAGAAGGATATCGACGACATCGGAAACCTTCCGCCGGTTCTGCGTGCGGACCGCGTTGACGCTCCCACCGACGAAGATCCAGAGCGGGCGCTCCAACAGGAACGGCCTAAACGTGCCGGTCTGCTCCTGGTACAACTTCAGCTGCTGGTAGAACGAGAGGAGGCAGGCGGTCAGGTATCGCCGGCGGATGTTCTCGTCCGAGTCATCGGCCAGGTTCAGGATACGGTAGTCCTTCCCATACCCATCGCCATAGAAGTACTTGTACGAGTAGTCGAATAGTATGCACTTGGCGTAGACATGCTCCAGCGCACGATTCCCGCTGGCCTTCATCGCCTGTCCGAAGGTCGCAGAGTACTCGAACGAGAACCCGTTCTCACAGAGCTGATTCCGTTTCTGCATCCAAGCGCCGATCTCCGCGCCGCTGGTTCCGCGATGCCCCTCGTCTACGAGGACGAGGTTGTTGCCCTCGAAGGCATCCACGGCTACGGTCTTCTCGCCCATCTCCTCGCGAAGCTTGTGGATGTCGAGGATCTCCACAGCGCGGCTGGTGAAGAGGCCCCGCCCCTCCTTCGAGAAGAGCTCAGCGTCGATACCTGAAAGTTGGAACTCCTTCAGATGCTGGTGCGAAAGCCCTTCGTTCGGCGTGAGGAGGATGACGCGGTTCACCTGCCTGCCGCCGTGTAGATTCAGGTAGTGCTGATACTGGAGGATGTTGATGTGCATCAGAAGCGTCTTGCCGCTTCCGGTCGCCATCCAGAACGCGACCTTGTTCAGGTCCTGCCCAGTGTACGGCTCAATGCGGCTCTGTTCCTGGACAGGTCCTACAGGCGATCCCTGAATCGGGTACTCCCCCCGGTTGAACGAATCCACGTGGTCATTGAGTTGGGCGAGGAGCCTGTCCGGATCCGAGAAGTACCGGTCGAGATAGATCTCGCTAAATAGCAACGCAAGGTACTGAAAGTATTTCGGGTAAAGGAACGGCCCCGCGTGATTCCGCCTTTCGGTGATCCGCCGCCAGTGACGCACGATGTTCTGGTCGTAGGCCAGCAGCAGGTCGTGGGGCAGGTCCGGCCTGTCGAAGAGCAGCCTCAGGTTATGGTGGAAGCGTGTAATGTTGTTCTCGTCGAAGCCTTCATACTCCGGGGCCTTCAGGTTGGACGTTAGGTGGTCGAAGCTGCGCACGACAAACAGGTCGAGCAGCCACTGGTGGAGCACCAGCCGCTGCTCGAAACGCAGGGGCCTCTGCTCGTCGCCCCCCGCGCGCGGGTTCCCTCGTCTTGATCGTCCTCTCGGCACGCTTGAGCCCCCCTACACGTCCTGCGCGTCGAACATGAGCCGCCTGAACTCCTCCTCGATGAGCCGGACCTTCCAGGTCTGATCTAGCTTGCGGAGGTTCTCAAGGTTATTGTCGCCGTTCACGTAGATGAAATCGTACTCTTGGTCCTTCGTGTTGTAGCCCTGCTTGCGGAACCACGCGTCGAGAACGTCGTTGTTCATCTCCTTGGTCTTCCGCCAGAGGATCAGGACACGCTCGCCCTGCGGGTTCAGGCCCGTCACGACGCGGACCCCGCGGACGTCGTCAATCGTCCTCACCCGAAGACCGATCAGGTAGTTGAAGGTCTCGACGAGGTCCACGACCGTCGGCCTGGTCTCACCGGCGGTCCCGGTCGCGATGTTGAGCTTGTAGTTGAAGGGGTCTTCGAAGCGTTCGATGTTCAGCAGGGATAGGCTTTCCAGAGCCTCAACGTCGAGCATATACCGCAGAATGTAGTCCTCGCGGAATGCCGCATGTTGTTCGAGCAGTATCTGCTGTGGAACCGTCCGCATGAGCTCTAGATTGTTGAGCGCATCTTCGTAGGATTCGAGGCGCAGAACCTTCACGATACGCGGGCTCCGCTTGGTCTCCTCTTCTGTTGCTTGGCGGCTGGGCTTTCCGTCTTTCCACTCCGGTGTGAAGATAACCTTTCTTGATCCGGGGCAAGAGCACGGTCCAGAAGTAATCGCCCATCTCGACGAGGATGAACTTCCGTCGGCTGCCGTCCTCGCGGTTAAGGTTGATGACAGCGTGGCCAGTGGTGCCGGAGCCGCCAAAGTGGTCGAGAAAGAGTGGGATGTCCGCGAGGCCCGTAGTCAGTGTGAAGGCTCGTTGTACAAGTGATGGGGGCTTTGGATTGTCAAAGACTGCGCTACCGAACAAATCCTTGACTGCGTTTCCTCCGTCGTCCGTGGTCCCCGTGTCTTCGTGGTGCCAGACATCGATTGGAACCATCCCTTGGCTCGCCTCACTCAAAAAGGATTTCAATCTGGGGAACTCATAGGACCCGTCGGGGCCCCAGTACAGGCGCTTGTCCTCCACATGTTGACGGTGGGTTTCCGGATCATACTTCCAAGCGTGAGTCGGATGCTCAACGTCAGTACCAGTATGAGGGTTCTTTATCTTGTAGACGAGATTCGGGCGTTGTTCCTTAGTGGCTGGATTAACATACGACGAGCTAATCCACGGCCCTCGCGGGTCAGCGTCCGGGTTGCTATAGTTCCCCTTTGATTTTTCGCTCCTTGCTTCTCGAATGACGTCGACCGTCTCTGAGGAACGATAGGCAAGAACTGTGTCCTTCAGGCTGTAGAATCGTTTTGCGTTATTGCTCCTGGTGTATCTCTTCTCCCAAGCGATATCCGCAAGGAAGTTCGTTGCCCCCAAGACGTAATCGCAGAGGAGACGCAGTTTCGAGACTTCGATAAAGTCGATAGTGAAAAAGGCGAGTCCCATCTTCGAGAGCAAGGGCTGAGCTGCGCGGATTCTGTTCTCGATCATGGCCAGCCAAGACGAGTGCTGGTACGTGTCCCTGTAAGGGAAGCCGTCCACGCCAGTGTTGTAGGGTGGATCTGCAAATATCGCCGTTACTTCCCCTGCCCACCGCGGTGTCATCATTCTGCACGCCTGGAAGTTCTCGCTGTAGATAAGCACTCCGTCCGTCATACCGTCCAGATCCGGAATGGCTGCGAGGAGACGGATTTTGAAGTCCGGCTGGAAGTGGCGCGTATCCATGATCAGAGTTGGGTGCGCCTTTAGGAATTCCGGCGTGAGCGGGTTAGTATAACCGGGCGTGGCAAGGTTCCCCTTAATCTGTTTAATCGCGCACAGGCTTTCCCACTCTTCCCGCTGGGCTTCGTTTTTGATGATTTCGTCGATCAGCCAGTCACGCGCTTTCTCGTCCTCGATGGCGAAGATGCGGTCCAGCGTCACGCAATACTGGGTCTCCACGACGAACTTCTTCTTGAGCCAGAGCTTCTTCTGAAAGTTCTCGATCTGCGCCAGGAAGTCGATGAGCTTGTGGGCGATCCGGCGAACTGCCCTGATCTTCGATAGGTACTGCTCCACTCTCGGAGCGGTCTCATTCTCCACGTCGTCCAGGTGCATCACCTCGTTCTTGATGTAGAAGTCGAGCTCTCGCCGAAGGAAGCCGCCTAGTGTCCTGTCTCTGAAGTGCGCTGACAAAATCGAGCCACGCTGGCCAG